>DBOL01000001.1:0-39523 GCA_002299555.1 Candidatus Aminicenantes bacterium UBA647 | reverse complement strand
AAAGGTCTCGGAGATGGAATAAAGAATTTTAAAAATTCACTCAGCAAGGATGATAGTGAAGTCTCCGGAGATGAAGAAGATAAATCAGAAAATGAGAAGGGTAATTGAGGAATCTGTCGAGAAAAGAAAAAAAGCACAATCTGAAGTAGATAAAATTTTAAGCGAGCTTGGAGAACTTCTCGAAAATTCATCTGTTTTTAAAAGGAACAAAAATAACATAAGGGAAAAGTTTTCCCTTTTCAGTGAAAAGATTCAGGAGTTGATAACCTTACAGGATAGTGAATGGGATAGCCTTTCCAATAACCATTATAACAATATTTTTAATTCTCTTCAGTCACAGATAGATAAACTTGATGCTAAGTATTCCAATATTCAGACACTACTGAAGAATTTCAGTGACCTTGAAATATCACTGAACAATCTTGCAGGATCTATCGGAAAAGGAATAAATGAAAGTGACATTAGCGAAATAAATAATATTAAGGACCGGATATCCCCATATCAATATTCTGATTTCGAGAAAAGATTCAGAGGAAGCAAAGAGGAGATAAGCAGGAGCCTTGAAAAATATGTCCCCTATTTCAAAGGATCACAAAATGTCCTGGACATAGGCTGCGGGAGAGGAGAATTTGTATCTCTCCTAAAAGATGATGGAATAGATGCAACGGGGATCGACATTTCAGATTCGATGCTTAAAGAAGCTGAAGAGAAAGGTTTGAAATGTATAAAGGGAGATGCGCTTGAATATCTTCGAGAGATTAAAGATGGTTCACTTGGGGGGATTTTCGCTTCGCAGGTAATTGAGCATTTTGAGCCTGAGTATTTAAAAGAGATCATCAGGGAATCTTTCAGAGTACTTTTACCTGGAACACCTCTGATCCTCGAGACAATAAACCCACTCTCTCTTTTTGCTCTTGCCAACATCTACTTCCTCGATGTTACTCACCAGAAACCTCTGCATCCGGAATTTATGAGATATATGTTCGAGAGTACGGGATTCTTGAAAGTGGAAATTCTCTACTCAGACCCGCTTGAAGATCATTTCCTTGAGGAGATCTCACCGGATGAGAACATTGCAAAAGCTTTCAACTCGAATGTAGATAAACTGAATAGAGTCCTCTTCACTTCTCCTGACTATGCAGCATTTGGAATAAAATAATGGATAAGATAAGAAATTTTTCGATAATTGCACATATTGATCACGGTAAGACCACCCTTTCAGACAGGATCCTCGAGATCACAGGTGCCGTGGATAAGAGGGATATGCAGGAACAGATCCTTGATTCTATGGAGCTTGAACGCGAGAGGGGTATAACAATCAAATCCCATTTTGTAAGTCTGAAATATAAGGCCAAGGATGGGGAGGAATATACTCTGAACCTGATCGATACTCCCGGCCATATAGATTTCAGTTATGAAGTATCCAGATCACTCTCCGCATGTGAAGGGGCCCTCCTCGTTATAGATGCGACACAGGGAGTTGAAGCTCAGACAGTTGCAAACACCTATCTGGCTATGGAGAATGATCTCACCCTTATTCCTGTAATGAACAAAATTGACCTCCCGAACCATGAGCTGGAAAAATCTCTTGACCAGATGGAGAATGTGATCGGAATATCAAGAGACGAAGCTCTCAATGTAAGTGCCAAAACAGGTGAAGGGGTCAAAGAAATACTTGACTCCATTATAGAGAGAATTCAACCTCCGGAAGGTGACCTGGACAAACCTTTGAAAGCAATGATATTCGACTCCTGGTTCGACCCATACAGAGGAGTAATAATCCTTATCCGGATAATAGACGGGAAACTTAACAAAGGTGAAAAAATAAAGTTCCTTTCAAACAATGCTGTTTATGAGATAAACGAGCTCGGTGTACATACTCCGAAGGCAAAGCCATTGAAAAATCTTTCAGCCGGTGAAGTTGGTTATATAATCGGCAGCATAAAGAATATTTCAGAAGTAAAGGTCGGTGATACTATCACACTTGCCAAAGAAGGAAATGTAGTAGCCCTTCCAGGATTTAAAGAACCGCTCCCAATGGTATTTGCAGGCTTTTATCCGGGTGAAGGATCGAACCATGATGAACTCAGGGAATCGATAGAGAAACTTACACTTAACGATTCTTCTCTGAAATTTGAGCCGGAAACTTCTCCGGCTCTGGGAATTGGGTTCAGGTGCGGATTTCTGGGACTGCTTCATAAAGAGATCATCCAGGAGAGACTTGAAAGGGAGTATAACCTCTCTATCGTAACAACCTCTCCTTCTGTCAGATATAAAGTTACAACCACTAAGGGTGATTCGTACGAAATAGAATCTCCGGGGGCATTACCTGATCCTCAAAGCCTGGCAATGATAGAAGAACCATACATTGAAGCAATTATAATCACACCTGATGAATACCTTGGCAATATTATGAAACTCCTCCAGAATAGAAGAGGTATCCATAAAAAAATGGATTATATCAGTTCACAAAGGGTCCATTTAACCTATGAACTCCCTTTAGCTGAAGTACTATACGATTTTTTCAATAAAATAAAATCAATTTCTCAGGGATATGCCTCCTTGGATTATGAATTGATTGACTATCGACAATCTCCTCTTGTGAAACTTGATATCCTGATAAATGGAGACCCTATTGATGCTCTTGCGATCATTGTTCATAAGGATAAAGCTTTTAGTTTTGGTACCCTCCTCACTTCCAAACTTAAGAAAGTGATCCAGAAACAGATGTTCGAAGTTAATATTCAGGCTGCGATCAACAAGAGAGTGATCGCAAAAACAGTTGTAAAAGCTCTCAGGAAGAATGTTCTTGCAAAGTGTTACGGCGGCGATATATCAAGAAAAATGAAGCTTCTGGAAAAACAGAAGAAAGGGAAGAAAAGGATGAAACGGATAGGTAAAATCGAAATTCCTCAGGAAGCTTTTCTTGCAGCTCTCGAGCTTGACGATTAGTCCCGAAATCATATAAAGGAGTTAAGCATGAGCGACTTAACAAAACAGGATACTTTTCCACGCAGTTTCTGGACAGCAAATCTGACCGAATTATTTGAAAGGGGAGCTTATTATGCCATGGCAACCTTCGTAGTCCTCTACCTTGGTCAATTGGGCCTCGGTGACTACTGGCCAAGCACATTGAATGGGTTCCTCTGGACAATTGTATATTTTCTGCCAATTCTCTCCGGAACTGTTGCTGATCATATCGGATTCAAGAAGTCTCTACTCGGAGCATTTGTCCTTTTGGCGATGGGATATTTTCTTATGGGATATCCGGTATGGTTTGGAGGAAGTACTCTCAGTACGACAGTTGAGAGCGAGATAACTGCCGGGATGAGCATTATCCTACCGGTCATGCTTGCAATCTTTCTGATCGGAATAGGTGGTTCGATCATAAAACCCTGTATATCCGGAACAATTCAGAAAACCTCCGGCAAACGAGCCACATTGGCATTCGGGATATTCTACATGATAATAAATGTAGGTTCCCTGTTAGGCAGACTGATAAGTTATCTTGTAAGGACAGAATTCAATAGCCTCAGCTTCATCTTTGCCGTTTCGGTTGTATGTTCCGTACTTGCATTTTTTATAGTGTTGTTCTTCTATACAGACTCTGAAAATGAATCGGGGGGCCTTGTTGAAAAGAAACCGAAAAAATCGGTCAAAAAGATCCTTCTTGACATGATACTGGTTCTGAAAAATAAAAGATTCGCCCTTTTCCTTGTAGTGTCGAGCGGATTTTTCTTCATATATTCACAAGTATACAATGTAATTCCTCTCTATCTTAAAAAAGTTGTTGAACTTGACCCGGCTGTTGACCTTATCACAATAGCAAACCCATTTGTAATAGTTTTTTTCCAATTGTTGATCACAAAAAAATTCGGGAAAATGAAACCGATAAATTCAATTATTATTGGTATCGTAATTATCGGAGTTGCAATGATAATAAACCTTGCTCCGATCTTCATGTCAGGAGGAGTCAGCAATATGGTCCTCGGTGATTTCATCCCGATAGGATCCCTGTTTGCAGTTCTCACTGTCGGTCTGATCGCTTTCGGTGAACTTTTCACATCGGCAAGAACATTCGAATATATAGGTGCACTTGCTCCCAAGGGGCAGGAAGGACTTTTCCTCGGTTATGCAAATCTTCCGGTAGCTATCGGAGCTTTGATAGGAGGACCTGCAGGAGCTTACATATTTAACGGGATTATGTGTAACAATTCGCTAAAACTCCCTTCAGGCCTTCTTCAACTTGATCCTTTATGGAACTCAATGGGATGGATAATCCTTATGGCTATAGGGCTTGGTTCTGCATTCAGTATGTGGCTTTACAACAGGTGGTTGACTGCAAACCCGTATAAAATAGTTAATGATTAAGTTTTAAGAGGCTCCAGGTTCTTCAGGGTTATTTAAGACCTCTCTATCGATCTGTATTAAGAGAAGATTTGATGAAGTTTCCAAGGTCTTCTCTTAATTTTTTCAGGGAGTCCATACGAATATACATCATATGCCCCGACTTATAGTATTTGAATGTTATATTATTTCTGAGAGCCTCAGGAAGGAACAGATGATCGAATGTATATTTTGTCGCAAAATACGGGGTCGCCAGATCATAGTAACCTGAAGCAACAAATACTTTGAGAAACGGATTTTTTGTGATAGCTTTACCCAGAGTATCCGTAACATTAACATATCTGCCTTCATAGCTTCCTGTCCTCCAACCCCTTATCCTTCTGCTTATAATTTCATAAACGAGATCACTTTTATATTTTAGTTCGCTGGAAACATAATTATTCAATGTTTCTGTATATGGCCCCTGAATTGCCGAATAGCTCGGATCGGAAAAAAATTGTTCACTATCTCCAAATCCGAGATTTCCGTTAAATCTTTTGAACCGGCTGTCGAGCCTTCCGGTTTTCTCCCCGCTATCCCGAAGTAGCTCCAGAAAAAATTTTTGAGCAGGAATCCTAAGGTTATTATCTTTGATAAATTCTTCAGAAAGAGATGTAAGTGAAGAGAGTTGTTTTGATATTCGATCATAAGATTCTTTGCTTAGTGTGTTTCCCTTCAAAAGCGCTGCCGCATATTCGCCCATGGCAAAAGATTCTGAATCTTTCAGTGCTGTTTTGAAGTCATTTCCATATTTATCACCCAGTTTCCCATGGTACCATGCAGTAGCAGTATAAGTCGGAAGGAAAAGAATATAAGGGAGATCATTACCATAATTAAACCTTAAAGTCTGATGGTCAAGCACTGAGGATACCAGCATAATACCATTCAGATAAATACCATGACGGTTCTGGAGATATCCGGATAATCCTGCCGCTCTCGTTGTCCCGTAACTTTCGCCGATAAGGAATTTAGGTGATGTCCATCTCTCAAATCTAGTGAGATAAAGTCTTATAAAATCTCCCACAGATGCAATATCTTCGCTGACCCCGTGAAACTCTTTCTCTTTATCCCTTGAATCTGCCCGGCTGAAACCGGTACTGACAGGATCAATAAATACAAGATCTGCAACATCCAGTAGAGAATATTTGTTCGGGATAAGTTTGTAAGGTGGCATCGGCATACTTCCATCATTATTCAACAACACCCTTTTCGGCCCCAGCAATCCGAGGTGAAGCCATACCGATGAGGAACCCGGTCCGCCGTTAAACGAGAAAATAATTGGTCGAATTTCTCTTCTGAAATTTCCTTTTCTTACATATGATATGAAAAAAAATGACCCGGAAGCCTTCTTTTCATCCCCTTTTAACAACAGAGTCCCTGCATAAACATCATAATCAATTTTATTATTTCCTGACTTTATACTATGGGTGGTTTTTACGATCTTCTCCTTCAACTCTTTGATTTCCGCTTTGTTTTCAGGCTTTCTCACCTCTCCCGTTAACTTCATAACAGGAACAAAAAGGATAGAAATGAATATCAACACATTTAATAATCTTTTACTGGTCATTTGTCATCCTCCTGATATAATATCCCGAATAAAGATCGGGAAAATCCCGCTACGGGGAACAAACTGATTAATTATTATAGATGATTAAAATAATTTCTCAAACTCGATATCTATTAATTATTTACTTTAAGAAGTTTTCTTCTTTTCAGTGAAGATTCGATAATAGACTTGAAGGAGAGGATGGCAATAAAAAGATAACCATAAAGAAACAATAGAAGGAAAGGCAACACAAACCACATATGATTAATAAATGCAATGTAGACTGCAACAGAAAAATATATCCCCAGGATAAGCTCAATTGAAGGAACAAGCAATTTTCTCTTTGCACGATATTTCTTCTTGGTCCAATCCTCGCCACCACCCTCAACACCAAACTTTGGGGTCCTTACAAACTCCGACTCGTGATTAAACAATGCCTCAAGAACTGCCACTGAATTGTTCACTGACAACCCTATTCCCAGTCCCATCAAAAAAGGGAGATATTTAAAAGTTTTTTTCCATGAAGAAAAAATATATTTTTGTGAAAGCAGATAAAAAGCAGAAATGGAAGTTGTTGCAAGTAGGAAAAGGGGAATATCAATTATCAACCATTTGCTCCAATCAAGTTCGGTACGTACTATTATCAAGGGAAGAATAAGCAATGAGAATGGGATCATAACTAGATAATTCACATTACCTGCCAGATGAAATACAGATTCTAATTTTACCTTAAAAGGATAATCAGACTTAAATATTTTGCCGAGAAGTTTTTTTGCTGTCTGGATCGAACCTTTTGCCCACCTGTGCTGTTGACTTTTAAAGGCTATAATATCCACAGGAAGTTCTGCAGGGACCTCATACATAGGCAAATAGACAAAATTCCATCCTTTCATCTGTGCCCTGTAACTCAGATCAAGATCTTCTGTAAGAGTATCGTGCTGCCATCCTCCTGCATCGATTATAGTTTGCTTCCTCCAGATTCCGGCAGTTCCGTTAAAATTGAAAAACCTTCCGGTCCTGTTCCTTGCCGTATGCTCAATAACAAAATGGCCGTCAAGAAAAATTGCCTGTAATTTTGTGAGCAGAGAATACTCTCTGTTAACATGACCCCATCTCATCTGGATCATTCCTATCCCTGGCTCTGTAAAATAGTGGATCGTTTTCTTTACAAATGAAGGAGTCGGAATAAAGTCAGCATCAAAAACAGCAATGAATTCACCCTTTGCTTTAGCCATCCCTTCCTCAAGAGCTCCAGCCTTGAATCCATCTCTGTTGGAACGGTGGATGTACTCAATGTCAAAACCTTCTTTTTTGTAATGATCAACCCTGGCACTTGCTATTTCCACGGTCTCATCATTTGAATCATCAAGAACCTGAATCTCCAGAAGGTCCTTCGGATAATCGGTCTTGACAACGCTATCGATAAGTCGTTCAACCACATACATTTCGTTGTACAGAGGCAATTGAATGGTCACACGGGGAAGGATCTCGAACTCTTTTTCAGGAGTTTTTTTGTCATTCAGAGTCTTCATGAAAAGAAAGGCAAGGTAGTAACGATGGCTTCCGTAAATTGAAAGGAAGGCAAGCAATACAAAATACAAAATGATAAGAGTGTAATTAAATTCGTTCAATGTTTTATATCCAAAAGAAAATTCCTAAGTGGTATATTACTTCATTTTGTTCAAAATTTCAAGCAAAATCCGAATTCCTCCAAACCTGTATTGACGAACCTCTATATTTTGTAATATTCTGTTGACACAAAAGTCTATTTAGTATAACCTTACTTTTGGAATATTAAACATTTAAAAGTCTTGTAAAAGGAGGGCCGATGGCCTCAAATTTCACTCGAAGAGATTTTATAAAGATATCCGGTTATGGCGCTGTAGGTTCTGTTGTTTCGGGGAAATTGATCAATGGGAAAAGCAGTCCTGAATCAAAACCGCCTGAAAGTAATGTAAGAAAAACACCAACATTTTGTGCAATGTGTACTTTTAAATGTGCAGGATGGGCCTACACCAGAGATGGAGCACCCTGGAAACTTACAGGGCACAAAGATGATCATCATTCAAACGGGCGACTCTGTACAAAGGGGACCGGAGGCTGGGGAACCTATACAGATCCGGACAGGCTGAAGACTCCACTTATTCGGACCGGAAAAAGAGGAGAACAATATTTTAAAGAAGTAAGCTGGGATGAAGCATTCGAATATATTGCTTTAAAATTAAAAAAAATTGCTGAAGAACACGGACCGGAATGTGTTGCTCTCCTTACCCATGGTTCTGATGGATCATTCTTTAAGCAATTGCTGAAAGCTTACGGATCTTCAAATATTGCTGCCCCGTCGTACGGGAGCTGCAGGGGTCCCAGAGAAGAAGCATACATCCTTACATACGGTGAACCTGTTGATTCACCTGAAAGAACTGACATGTCAAATAGTAAGTGTCTTGTTTTTATCGGGACACATATCGGAGAGAACACTCACAGCTCACAGGTAAAAGAATTCGGTGATGCCTTAGCAAACGGAGCTACGGTTATCACAGTTGATCCCAGGTTCTCAACAGCAGCAAGTAAATCAGATCACTGGCTTCCAATCAAACCGGGAACAGATATGGCACTTCTGCTCGCATGGATAAATGTAATTATTTCGGAAGAACTTTATGACAAGCAATTTGTTAAAAACAATACAACAGGTTTTGAATTGCTCAAAACCCATGTAGAAAAATATACGCCGGAATGGGCCTACACAGAGACAACGATCAAGCCGGATGTTATAAGGAAAACGGCAAGGATCATGGCAAAGAATGCCCCGGCTACACTTGTTCATCCCGGAAGGATGGTTGTCTGGTATGGAGATGATACTCAGCGGGTCAGGACTGGTGCAATACTAAATGCACTTCTTGGAAATTGGGGAAAGAAGGGAGGTTTTTTTAATCCTTTGAAAGCTGATGTTCCGGGATACCCCCACCCTCCTTATCCGAAACCATCAAAAACATGGAGAGACGCATTTCCGGGAAAATTCGAACTTGCAAACCTGGCCCTCTCTTCAGGCATTTGCTATGCATCCATCCCTTCAGTGGATAAAAGTTGCAGTTTTAAGGGATGGATCGTTTATGGAACAAACGCGATGAGGACAATGCCAGACAGGGCCAAGACCCTGGAAGCTATTCAAAATCTGGACCTCCTGGTTGCAGTTGATATACTCCCAATGGAGATAACAGGCTGGGCGGATGTAATACTCCCTGAATGTTCATATCTTGAAAGATATGGCGAACTGAGGGTCACTTCCGGGAAAAAAGCACAGATCGCCCTCAGGATGCCTGCCCTCGATCCTCTATATAATTCAAAACCCTCCTGGTGGATGGTAAAAAAACTTGCTGACAAACTTGGCTTGAATGAATATTTCAAATGGAAAAATGTTGAAGAATATCTTGATCTCAGACTTACCAAGGCAGGTACATCCCTTAAAGAACTGAAGAAAAAGGGGGTCATTACTCTCCCTGATGATACTCCGATCTACTATAATAAAAATGAAAAAATTGAATTTGATACTGAAAGCGGAAAAATCGAACTTTACTCTCAACTACTTGAGGAACACGGGTTCGATCCGATCCCGGTATATAAGAGGCATGAGAATCCGCCCGAGGATTACTTCAGATTGCTTGTCGGAAGATCTCCTTTTCATGCTTTCGGCAGAACTACAAATAATCCTATCCTTACACAATTGCAGAATGAGAATCATGTATGGATAAATACACTTATAGCAAAAGACTGGGACCTTAAGAATGGTCAATATATTAAACTTGAAAATCAGGACGGTGTTGTGAGCAACAAGATAAGAGTAAAAGTCACGGAAAGAATAAGACCCGATTCCGTTTATATGGTTCACGGTTTCGGCCACACTAATAAATTCCTTAAAAAAGCATATCTGAGAGGTGCTGATGATTCAACCCTCATAACAAAAGTGCATACAGATGAAATTATGGGGGGAACCGGAATGAGAGGAAACTTTGTCACTTTCATCACATAGGAGACCACAATGAAAAAATACGGAATGGTAATTGATACGAAATTGTGTGTCGGATGCGGGGCATGCGTTGTTGCGTGTAAAACTGAGAACGATGTCCCCGAAGGTCTGCACAGAGACTGGTTAGTAGAAGAAGTTACAGGTAAGTTCCCCAACCTGCACATGGAAATAAGATCAGAGAGATGTAATCATTGCTCAGATACACCATGTGTCTCTTCCTGTCCTACAGGGGCCAGCCATATTAAAAAAGGCTCTAATATTGTTAAGGTTGACCCGAATAAATGTACAGGATGTCAGGCCTGCGTGGTCTCTTGTCCTTACAATGCCAGATTCGTCATGCCTGAAGGCTATGTCAGCAAATGTACTTTCTGTGATCACAGAGTTGAAAAAGGGGAATCACCGGCATGTGCTTCCGTCTGCCCCACTCACGCAATTGTTTTCGGAGATCTTAACAATCCGATGTCCAGAGTCTCACGACTTCTCAGAGCCAGGAAGTTCAAGACGATTATTCCTGAAGCAGGAACAGATCCAAATGTCTATTATCTTATTTAGGTGAAAAAATGAAAGAGATAACAATAACAACAAATAAAATTTCAAATATGGTTGACGGTCATTTTCACGCATGGGGATGGGAAGTCCCCCTTTATCTTTTCCTTGGCGGACTTACAGCCGGGATACTTATCATTACAGCTGTTATGGCATTCAGAAAGAGACAGGATGGGTTCAAACTTTCAGCAGGAAAATTATCACTATGGGCTCCAATAATTTTGAGCCTTGGAATGATCTCCCTCTTCCTTGATATTAAACATAAACTATTTGTGTGGAGATTCTACACTGCATTCGAGATCACCTCCCCAATGTCATGGGGATCTTGGGTGCTATTGCTGATATACCCTCTCTCTTTTCTACTTATACTTGCTACTATCAGAGAATCATATCCCGGATTATTTTCCTTTGTTAACAAATTCCTCTCAGCCTTAAAACTGGATGTTTTATTCAAAAAATTAACTGAATTTTCAGAAAAGAACCATAAAATAATAGCCGGTATTACTATCCCGTTTGCAATAACACTGGGCATCTACACAGGAATTCTGCTTAGTGCATTCGGATCACGCCCATTCTGGAACTCCTCAATGCTTGGCCCATTGTTCCTTGTCTCAGGGCTTTCCTCTGCAGTAGCAATGGTGCTGATTTTGTCAAACGAGAATGAAGAGAGATCCCTGTTCACAAAAGTTGATATTGCATTACTATTAACTGAAGGAATTTTTATATTATTGTTCCTGATCGGACTTGCAACTTCTTCAGCTCAATATAAAGCTGCTCTCACATTGATAACCGGTGGTGCATTGACACCTTCATTCTGGATTTTCATTGTTATGTTCGGACTTTTTATCCCATTACTTCTGGAATTACTTGAGCTTAACGGGAGAAAGATCAACCCGAAACTGGCACCTGCTCTTGTTATAGCAGGAGGTCTGTTTTTGAGATTTATTATTGTCGAAGCCGGGCAGATGAACAGCTGGCTTCCATATTGATCATAAAGGAGGATTAGTGGAAACAAAGAAATATTCAAACCCTTACCTTGCGGGAATAGGACTGGGACTGGTTATGCTGATTGCTTTCTGGATTACCGGACTGGGACTTGGCGCTTCCGGTGCAATGATGAGAACAGTAGTGGCTGTTGAAAAAGTCGTAGCACCTGAACATGTAGAAGAAAATTTTTATCTGAACAAATATGGTGGAGGACAGAAAAATCCTTTCAAACACTGGTTGATATTTGAGATACTCGGAGTATTGGCCGGAGGAATGATTTCAGGAGCTTTTGCAGGAAGAATTAAGAAAGAGACGAATAAAGGGCCAAAGATATCTAAACGAAAGAGGTGGCTATTTGCTTTTATCGGTGGAGGGTTCTTCGGATACGGAGCCAGGCTGGCAAGGGGGTGCACATCAAGTGTTGCACTCTGTGGTGGAGCTACAATGGCACTCGGAAGCTGGATAACAATGATGGCGATCTTTGCAGGAGCATATATGGCTGCATGGTTCGTTAGAAAATTATGGATCTGAGGAGAATAAAATGACCGGACCATTATCAATAACATTAAACATAAATGACAATATTATTTTCCTTATCTATTTTTTCATCGGAATAGGATTCGGATTTTTTCTTGAAAGAGGCGGGTTTGGAAATTCACGGAAACTTGCTCTTCAATTCTATCTGCGAGATCTTACTGTTTTCAAAGTAATGTTCACTGCAATAGTTACAGGAGTCATCGGGCTGACCTTCATGGATGCTTTCGGATGGATCGATCTCGATCTTATATATATTAACCCCACATATTTATGGCCGGGAATAGTCGGAGGTCTTATCATGGGTGTTGGGTTCGTTGTGGGTGGATACTGCCCGGGAACTTCAGTAGTCGGCCTTGCAACATTGAAGCAGGATGCCATATTCTACATCCTAGGAAGTTTATTCGGGATGTTTGTATTCGGTGAGACCGTACCAATGTTCAAGAAATTTTTCTATAGCGGACATATGGGAGACAGATTGGTTATCAGCAAAGCAACAGGGATGACAATGGGGCAAATAGGTTTTATTATAATTGTTGTTGCGCTTCTGGGATTTGTGGGTGCTGAGAAACTTGAAAAAAAGTTCGGAGAGAAGGAATAAAAAATGAAAATAATTAATAAGCAACTCGGATTTACCATAGCGATCATACTCGGAATTATTATGATCTTTCTCCCCGGATCTGACAACTCAAAATTTAATTTCAACCCGGAAACTTTATCTTCTGTTATTCTTAGTAATGAAGACCAGATCTCCCCGGAAACTCTCTCGGAATGGGTAGTGGAGGAAAGGAAAGATTACCGGTTGATCGACATACGTACTGATCAGGAATTTAATGAAGGGAATATAAAAACCTCCGAAAATATACCCTTAAATGATCTTTTGTCCAAAGATACACTTGATGATCTTTCTCAGGACCAAAAAACGATCATCATATATTCGAACGGGAACTCACATGCTTCACAGGCCTGGCTTATCCTTAATACAGCCGGACTTGATTCTTATATTCTTGAAGGTGGAATGAACTATTGGAACAAGAACATACTCAACCCTGCCGCGCCATCAGGAGATGTGTCAGATGATGAAATTCTTGTTTATAGAACTAAAGCCGCTGTTGCAGGTTACCTCGGAGGAGGATCGGGAATTGATCCGGGAACAACCAAAAAACCGATCATAAAGAAAAAATTCAAGAAAAGACCGAAAAAAAAGAAGAAGAAACTCGAAGGTTGCTAATAAAAATTACAGTTTTGTAATTTATCTTACAGACCATACCAGAAAAGCAGATTATTATACCTCCAGACAAAGGAGGATTTAATGAAAAAAGTCAATTTAAAAAATGTTTTAGTTTCTGGTATTGTTGCTACGGCAGCAATGACAATGTTAATGCTGGTTGCACCGATGATGGGAATGCCCAAGATGAATATCGGCAAAATGCTTGGCAGTGTAATGGGGAACAATGAAGTTCTCGGATGGATGGCCCATTTCATGATCGGTCTTGTGCTGGCATTTGGTTATGCCGCAGTATTTTATAAAAAATTTAGTTCGAAAGGATGGCTGAATGGAATTCTTTACTCTATAATTCCTTTTCTGGCAGCTCAATTAATGGTTATGCCGATGATGATGGTAATGAAGGGTATGAGTTTTACCTCAGGTATCTTTTCAGGCTCATTTATAATGGCAATGGGAAGCTTTATGGGTCACATTGTCTTTGGTTTGGTCTTAGGGACTATTTACAAAAATAGTTAACTCCTCTTTATGTTTACAGGAGAAAAACCTGTGCCGGGCTTCGGCCCGGTATGGGGATCAACTTTCCGAAAGTTCCTTCAACTTTTCAAAATCTTCGATGATTATTTTTTTCCTCTCGGAGTTTATCAATTTTTGTTCCTTTAATTTGTTCAATGCAAGTGTTGTCGATTCTCTTGTTGCTCCGATCATTGAAGCAATATCATTGTGAGTCAAAGTAAGATTGATCAGAATATTTCCCTTATAATTAACTCCGAATTTTCGATTCAATTTAAGTAACAAAGATACGATCCTGCCGAAAACAGGTTTAAAGGTCAACTCCTCTATAAGCATTTCCAGTTCAAGTACTTTTGTTCCGAGTAGCCTGTTAAGCTTTATCATTATTGACGGCTTGCTTTCAATAAATTTAAAAAATTGATCTTTGCTTATATAACAAACCATAGTTTCACTGAGCGATTCAGCATATTCACTATTTATATTCTCCTTCAATTGAGACAGACTACCAAACACTTCATTCTCTTTCAGGATCGCATAGACCATCTCTTTTCCAGTCATATCCAGTTTCAGAAGTTTAACTTTCCCCTTCTTCAGAAAGAAAATCTTGTCATGATCTCTCTCTCCGAAATATATGGTTTCACCTTTCTTGAAAGATTTCATTTTTGAGTTCCTGTCCAGGAACATCATTTCATCCATAGTCAAGCCGGAGAAGATATTGACCTTTTTCAGATACCACACTTTATCCTTAACAACAGGAAAATTTAAATTATTATTATCCATTTCATTTTTTACAGAATTATCACACCCACATTTTAAAGTCAAAATTCTAAATAAAGATACCTGATAATATTGAACGAAATATTCATTTTTTTATTGAATAGAAAAAATGCAGGGAGTAGAATTAAATCAGTCAAACATCAGAGGAGGTGTTAACATGATCCACAGGGCGCATAAGAGTTTTTTTGTCATTACATTAATAATTTTTTCAGTCGCATTATTTCTACATCCGGCAAATAAAGTCATAAAGAATACTGACCCCGGACTCAGGCTGAAATGGTATGCCGAACATGTTGCTATGAAAGAAAATTCCATGTTCAAAACCCTTCCATGGCAGTTTCTGGGACCTGTCAATGTCAGTGGCAGGATGACAGATGTCGAGGTTGTTTATCCAAAGGGGAAGAACTACACCATATATGTTGCTGGAGCATCAGGAGGAGTTTGGAAAACAGAAAATGAAGGTACAACCTGGGATCCTGTTTTTGAAAATAAAGCTTCCACATCAATAGGAGATATTGCTATCGCTCCTTCCGATCAGAAAACTATCTGGGTGGGGACAGGAGAGGCAAATATCTACAGGAGCTCCCAGACCGGAGCAGGGATCTACAAATCTGCTGATGGTGGTAAAACGTGGAAACATATGGGACTAACCGACACAAATACTATTTCCAGGATCATCATTCATCCGAAAAACCCCGATATCGTATATGTCGCAGCATCCGGGCACGAATGGACAGATAACACAAAAAGGGGGCTTTACAAAACGATCGATGGTGGAAAGCACTGGCGTAATATCAAATATATAAATGGGAGAACGGGAGCAATTGATCTCGTAATGGACCCTGCCCATCCTGATACACTTTATGTCTCATTCTGGCAGAGAATAAGGCGGAAATGGAATGACCCCAGGATTGAGAAGGGATACAAATGGACAGGACTCTACCGGACAGATAACGGAGGAAGAGACTGGACACCCATAAACAAAGGCCTGCCTGAAGCAAAACACAGGGGAAGGATCGGTATAGACCTCTGCAGATCAAAACCGAATGTTATATATGCATTTGTGGATAATTATGAAAAAATCGGAGATTGGGATTCAGCAGATGAGATGGATTCCTACGGAAGGCCAAAAGAGGGAAAGATCAAGGGCGCAACAGTATACAGAAGTGATAACAAAGGAAGCTCATGGAGACAGGTAAGTAAAAATAATGAGTATATGCAGAATCTCTCTAACACATACGGCTGGGTTTTCGGTCAAATGAGAGTTGACCCCAATAATGAGAATAAAATTTATGTCATGGGCCTTGCATTAAATGTCTCAGATAACGGAGGGAAGACATTCAAACGTCTCCCCGGAATGCACGGAGATCATCATGGCCTCTGGATTGACCCCGACAACTCCAATTATCTTGTCAATGTTAATGACGGTGGACTTGCCATTTCTTATGATGGAGGGAATAAATTCAGAACATTCCCGGATAACCTCCCTTTAGTACAGTTTTTCAATGTAATGTATGATATGGGAACCCCCTTCCGTGTTTACGGTTCCGTACAGGATCATGGAAGTTTTAAAGCTTTCGTAGATCTCAGTAAGGGAAGATTTAATATCCCTGCTCAGAAATGGGAAAATGCACCCGGAGGAGAGGGGAGCAATCATGCCATAGACCCAACCGATACTAATACTGTATATTCTGCAGGATTCTACGGAACACTCATGAGGACAGATATCAAAAACGACGATACAAAGATTATTGTGCCTAAAAGGGCAAAAGGAGAGGAGAGATACAGGGGACAATGGCTGGCACCTTTTCTACTCTCACCTCATGATCCCAATGTGATCTACCATGGAATGAACTTCATATTTAAATCTACAGACAAAGGGGAAAGCTGGAAGAAGATCAGCCCTGACCTTTCATACAACAAAACCTCTATGAAAGGTGATATTCCTTACCAGACTATTTTTTCAATTTCCGAATCACCACTGAAACAGGGTATTATCTATGCCGGAACAGATGACGGAAGAGTATGGCTTACAGTAAATGACGGGAAGAAATGGAAAGAGATCACCGGAAAACTCCCATACAGAAAATGGATATCACGGATAATAGCCTCCCGATATGACCTGGGGACAGTTTATCTGACCCAGAACGGGAAAAGGGAAGATGACTTCACCCCGTACATGTGGAGATCGACAAATTTCGGTAAGACTTGGGAAAGTGTCGTATCAAATATCCCCAGCGGTCCGGTGAACGTCATTAGAGAAGACCCAACCAACAAAAATATCCTTTATGCAGGTACAGATTTTGGTGTTTATGTATCTCTTAACTTGGGGAAAGAATGGCATGCTCTTATGAAAGATCTGCCTACAACCTATATTCAGGACCTGGTGATCCATCCGAAGGCAGATATATTAATTGCAGCCACCCATGGCAGAGGAATGTATGCCCTGGATGTCAGATATATTAAAGAAATGGCAAAAACAGGATTCGGGAAAGACCTTCATTTGTTCAAACCCGAATGTGCAAAACTTCCGAAGTGGAGAATGTGGTATTGGGAAGGAACAAAACCTGGAAACTTCGGCTTCTGGCTGAATAAGGATGCTAAAGTAAAAATTGAGATATCCGGGCCTGACGGGAAAACGATAAGGACTATCAGATCAGATGGTGTAAAAGGATTTAATTTTGTAAGATGGGATCTGAAACCGGATAATCCGAAAAGGAGAGATCCTTTTGTTAAACCCGGGGAATACCGAGTAGATCTCAGTGTAGATGATTTTTCCTCCAACAATATTATTGAGGTAAAAAAATAGATATGTGAATCCTAACTTATAAAGAAGTGAGCGGAGAAAATATTTCTCCGCTCACTATATAAGTTGGGGTTAAATAAATGTTTCTTCTTCTTTAGTCTCTTCTTCAATAACTTTAAGCTTTTTCTGCAGTTCTTTTTCCTTGATTTTCTTGAGCTTTTTATACTCTTCTTTCTGCATTTTTTTCTCTTTCTGCATCTTCACATGTTCTTCTTTAAGATGGAGCTTCTCTTTATGAATATTCCCATCCGAATCACGCCAAACCCTTATTTCATTAACAATTCCAGGAGTTCTGATATGAATGCCATGGTCTCCCAGATGCAACCCTTTGTCACCGAAGAACATTGCACCGGAAAATGATCTCTCCCCCAGTTCAACCGTAAAATTCTTAACTTTTTTATGCCTTAGGATTTTTATCTTTATCTTATCGCCTTTCTTTTTCCCCTGAATAGCCTTTGAAACATCTCCAGGACCTTTAACAGCTTTTCCTTCGATCTTGAGGATCACATCACCTGATACAATTCCGGCCTTTAATGCTGCGCTGCCTTTTGTCACCTTCATTACGAGTGCACCGCCATCTTTCTTCACTCCGAAATATTTTGCAAAGTTGTCATCCATCGACTGCATTTCAACACCGAGGAAAACAGTTTTCTTCATCTTCCACTTTTTAATTCCCTGTAATTCCTTCAGCTCTTTTAACTCTTTCAAACCACTCAGCTTACCATGAAGTTTATCACCAAGAATTCTAAACTCATTTCCACCCTGTTTAAAAAAGAACCTATTTACTTCTTTTTTCCCAAGGACTGCTGATAAAGTCATTTTCTTCCCGTCACGTACAAATTTAACACTCACTTTCGTACCTGGAGCTTTGCTGCTGACTGCTTCAACAACATCATCAGGCCTGCGTGTCATGGTCTTACCAATATATTGCAGAACATCATATTTCTTCAGTCCCGCTTTAAATGCAGATTCACCTTTTGTAACGCCGGTAACCAGAACACCAAACTTTACACTGAACTCTTCTCTGTCATCACCGGAAAGTTTCTCTATATTTACACCGAGAAAACCCTTCCCTTCAGCTTTTCCCGCATAACTCTGAACAGTGATAACTGTAAAGATCAGCAGAAAAGCAAGCAAGACCATGTGGGTACTTCCATGTAGATTCTTCTTTAAAATTTTCATAACTGCCTCCAATTTATTTTGTTACTTCCTTAGACAACCAAAGGAGTTAAAAAGTTTCAAAGTAAATTTATTTGCAGATCACTTCAGGTCAATATCAACCTTGTACAGCTCCCACATCTCCTCATCTATATTCTCTTTCAGGTAATAGTATTTATCTTTATATATCTTATAGAACCTTGCAGGCCTGCCAAAAATTTTGTTTCCAAAATCTGCACCAAATGGTTCCGGGAGATATATCTTATCAATTATATTTCCTTTAAGATCAATTACAATGAATTCAACATTATCATCTTTTACAGTATTGGTCTTCAGATAGATCTTTCCATTATCTATTATCATATCCTGGATCAATGGAAGATACTCACCATTAGTGATCTTAACTAATTTACTGAAATTCTCCCACCCCAGATCTCTGATAACGGGACTCTCTTTTAGTTTTTCTATTGCCCTTTTCTTATGAATTTCAGAAAATTTAACCTTTTGAAAATCTTTTGTAATATTTGCAGTCTTCTCACCCTTCAGATCAAAAACCAGAATATCAAATCCCGCAGGACTATTCTCAACATATATTCTGTCACGAAAAACAGCGATACCCACACCATCAAAGGTAAGATCAACCCTGTTCTGTCCCCCGGACATCTTTTGCTTATGAAAAACTTTTACAGATTTCATATCTTTGTCAAGAACAGTAAGTTCAAACCATGCTATCCCTTTTTCACCTGGTTTAAATTTCATTCCGATGAAATTCTCTTTAACAGGATAAATAAAGCTTGTAAAAAGAGGAATCTTGAATTCCTTCAAAACTTTACCATCTTTAGTAAAAACTATTGCTTTATCAATACTTGCAATCAGGAATGAGTCCTTCAGAGGAATAATATAATTAGCCATAGAGGGCGTTATTTTTAATTCCCCTGGCCCTTCACCTTTTCTTCCGAATTTTTTTTTAAACTTCAGACCTTTAAGGTCATAAGAATAGATCTCTGCACCCTCAACTATCAGCAATGTATCACCTACGATCTCCATCAGTTCCGGTTTGTTTATCTCCTCCAGATCAGCAACTTTTGCAGCGTATCCCGAATTCAGAACTAATAACAACATTAACAATAAGAGTATTATTTTTTTCATATCATCTCCTTTTCAACACTATAACGGATCACCTTGTCATCAGGCTAACAAATAATATTAATGTTATTAATTCAATAGTGGCTATCTCCATGATTACTTTAAGTAAGCAAATAAATGATATTTGTTAACAAAAATGGAACCGTCCCCGAAAGGTTACAGTTCTATAAAAATCGAGGGATTTGAAATTAGCTCTTTCTTTTTTAATTTAGATAGTTTTTTGATCTTTATTTCATGCTTGAGTGCAGAACCATGAGAATCTGTATTTTTTATAAATACTATTTCCAGCGGCCCCCTGCCTCGGACATATTTTGCCCCTTTGCCGGATCGATGTTCTCCTATCCTTTTTTCCATATCTTTTGTGATGCCTGTATAATAGCTGCCATCACCGCATTTCAGAATGTAAACCAACCATTCATCAGATTCAGTCATCTATCCTCTCAACATCTAATGATTCGCCTTCCGATTCCTTAATCCTGTTTAGAATATCTGATGCAATTTCCTCGATAGGTTTATTGGTAACATCAATAATTGAGCAACCTTTGATACCTCTGAAAATCTTTCTTGCATACTTCAATTCTTCTGTTACATATTCCAGATCTGAATAATTCCCAGTCGAACCTCCAAGATGGTGATCCCTGACACTTCTCAGTTCAGAAAGGTTTTTGGGATAGGTTGACAGTCCAAAAACATGGAGTCCTTTGAGGTCAAAAATGCTCCCCGGGGGTTCAATATTCAAAATGATCGGGACGTTAGCAACCCTCCACCCCTTGAATGCCAGGTAAATACTGAGAGGGGTCTTAAATGTCCGCGACACTCCCAACAAGACCAACTCACCCTTGTTAATTTCCTCAGCTCTCTGCCCGTCATCGTGCCTGAATGCAAACTCCATAGCCTCGATCCTCTGAAAGTATGATCTGTTCAGCTTCCTGAACATTCCCGGAGTCTCTACTGGAGAATAGTCAAGTTGACGGGAAAGCTGGGCAAGGAGCGGCCCCATGAGATCAATAGTTTCTACATCGTACAGCCTTCCGAGTATAAGAATTCTATCCCTCAGATTCTTTGATACTATTGTATGTACAACGAACCCTTTATTAACCTTGGCTTCCGCCAGAATGCTCTTTATTTCGGAGTCAGTATGGATATGAGACCTCACATTTACATTTACATTGACCTTTCCGAATTGGGCCATAGCAGATTGAAGTGCCCCTTCTGCAGTCTTACCTGTTCCGTCTGATATTACATATACCTGATGTTTCATCTTGATTTCCTGATCTTATTTTCCATAAAATCACTAATAAATAATCTTCATCGATAACTATAAAAGAAATTACCCCGAAAATTCAAGTACTGAATTCAGGAATAGTCTCGATCTCATTCCAGAAGGTGCTATCGATCTTGAGATTATACGAATAGGAGTCAACTTTTCTAACAAAATTGTTTATATTCAGAAAATATTTTTTATTAAACTTCACGCAGATAATAAACTTTGTCACAAGAATATTCGACAAATAATGGTAATTCCTTTATAACTTGAATGTAGATCCCGATATGCCCAGATATTTCCTCATTTTCATCAATTGATCTTCAAAATATTTAGTATCGCCACCTGAGAGCTTTAATGCAGTCTCTGAAGCCTCAACAGCCTCTTCATATTTTTCGTTAATAAGAAATGCTTCTGCCAGGGTGTCATATATATGCGCTTCAGTTTTCAAAGATGCTGCATCCCTTGCCAGCCGGAGCCCCCTTCGCCTTTCTCTGAATAACTCATCCTCACAGGTAACAAGGAGCCATGCCAGATTGTTCAATGTTTCAGGCTGATCATATTTTATTGCAAGTGACTTCTCATAATAATTTTTAGCCTCATCCCATTTCTCCATTTCATGATAAATGGCTGCTGCAGCTGAGTAGAGTCTGTAATCAGACGGTGATCTTTCCATTCCCCTTTCCAGAACCCCTAGCACTACCTTCCGCTCCATCCCTTCATTGAAAGTTCTTGACAGAGGATTCATGGTCAACACAAGCAGTGTTATCAAAATTGTTACATAACCAAGAACACTCTTTTTAACCTTCTTTCTGTGGCGAATGATCTCGGATCGATCCTTTATACATTTTTCAATAAAGTCTATCCTCTCCCCAATTGAGAAATGGTGCCAGTTACTCCCTTTTTTTTCTTTAATTCCACCACCAAGTTTTTCAAATGAACTTACAAGATGATCGGGGTCAACACCTGAATCAAAGCAATATACATCTGCTTCGCGTTCAAAATTTCTCATGAAATATCCGAAAATGAACCTGAAATACAAAATGAACATAAGGATAGAAATAGTTCCGGCCAGGAAATGGAAAGGGCTTACACCGAGAATATCTGCCTGTCCTGAAAGCAAATCGATTCCAACAGGAGAACTGAGAATGATCAGATTTATTATATTCATCAATCCACCGCTTATGATGGCAAATCCGATAAACAACAAAAGATAATAGAGGATATGCTTCCTCTTTACATGGCCGGTCTCATGGCTGACCACAGCAATTATCTCTTCATCCGAAAGGAAATTCATGAGTTCCGGTGTAATGAGGAGGTATCTGGAAAATGGGAAATATCCAAGTACTCCCGCTGTCATAAGGCTTTTACTCAAAGAATTCCATGAAAGGATCTGCTTAAATGAGATCCCCTCTTTTTCAGTAAATTGAACTATTTTATTCCTGAGATCTCCCTCACTGAGAGGTTTGCAATCCCACAATTTTATGATAATGATAGGCCCAATGATCAAAAATATCAGGAGAAATAGTCCAAAAAAAGTGACCTGAAAGAGTGGTGAGCCTGAATTTTCTGTGATCCATGTAATATTAAGTAACTTCAGGATATCTGTGCCAAGTGTAAGGATCAACCACGGGATCACAATTGCGAGGTTGAATTTTATATTGTTAGAGATGAACTTCCATACACTTTGAGATAAATAAACTATTTCTCCTGCAATTTTATAACCCCAATACCATACAATTGCAAAATGGAATATAAATATTGAAAGCACTAATACATCTCCGGCAAATGTTATCCCGCCTAGCCGGAAAGTAGAAAGAATAATTACTTTAAGATCAAATATGTAGATTTCGAATATAAACAAAACAATAGCTTTTATCAGTGAATAATTGGTGATTTTCAGATATTCCGATCTGAACACACCGGGATACATATCGTTCTCCCGATGCCTTTTCTGTAACCTTATAAATGAATTCCTGATATGGAGTGAGAACAAAAAAATGAGTATCGGGATTATCAGAATATCCTGAAAAACCGGGAAAAGATCATTTGGTGTTACAGGGGCGGTAACAAATATGGCTACAGCTATAATAAAATATAAAAAATTTTTGTATATCATGATCCCCAAATAAGGCCTGACTGCACCGTTTCTTTGAATATATTTTATATCTATCCCCTGCAAATTGCAATAGATCTCATCCGGTGTTAGAATATCTCATTAATACAGGGGCTATAATAATGGGCAAAAATGTGTACAAAAATATCCTGGATGTTGTCGGAAATACACCGATGGTAAAACTTCAAAAAGTTACAGCAGGGACCGGAAGTGAAATATTCGCAAAGCTTGAATTCATGAACCCGATGGGTAGCGTAAAAGACAGAGCTGCTAAATATATGATCGAAAAAGCTGAAGAAGATGGACGCATTAAGGATGGACAGCTTATTATTGAGAGTTCTTCAGGAAATACAGCATTGGGACTTGCTCTTGTCTCAATTCAGAAAGGTTACCGGCTGAAAGTAGTAGTAAGGGACAGGATCAGCAAAGAGAAGATCCATCAGCTCGAAGCACTTGGTGTGGATGTTCATAAAGTGGACAGCTCATTGCCTCCGGAAGATCCGGACAGCTACAATAAGATAACCCCGAGAATGGTTAAGGGAACTCCGGATTGTTACTTCCCTGACCAGCACAACAACAGGGAAAATAACGATTCACATTATCACTCTACCGGCCCGGAGATCTGGGAACAGATGGATGGGAAGATAGATTATTTCATAGCAGGTATCGGCACAGGTGGAACTATCGGCGGCGTTGCCAGATATCTGAAAGAGAAAAATCCTGAAATAAAAGTGATCGCCATTGATCCGTTCGGATCAATTTTTTATGACTATTTTAAAACCGGGAAGATAACAGAATCCTCTCCATATCTGATCGAAGGACTCGGGGATGAGTTTCTGATAGAGTGCGCAGACTTTTCCAACATTGATGACATCTATCAAATATCGGATAAGGATTCATTCCTGTTCGCAAGAAAGCTCATGAAAGAAGAAGGTATACTGGGAGGAGGCTCAAGCGGTTCTGCTCTATGGGGCGCCCTGAAACTTGCAAATTCACTCGAGAAACCTGCAAGAATAGTTACTATATTTCCTGACGGATCAGCACGTTATCTAAGCACAATATTCAACGATGAATGGATGAAGAAGAACAACCTGCTCTAAATCTGTTCTTTATTTATTCACCTCAGTAATATACAGTTCCCAGGTTTCCTCATCTTCATCTTCGATCAGTGAATATATCTTCCCATTCTCAATGGAGTATAGAATTGCATAATATGTGAATGGAACATACCTGTCCAGAGGAACAAAAAGCCTTTTCAACTCATTGCCCTTCATATCAAGAATGAGACATTCCCAGAGATCTCCTTTTCTTTTATAAGTGATCACATGAATATGATCGTCTGCAATATAAAGGTCACGTATAGCCGGAAAGTATTCCTTGAACTTAATGAACTGTTTGATATTTTCATAAAATTGTTTGTAGGGAGAGAATTTTTTAAACCATGTTCTTGTATCCTCTTTAAATTTTTCAGGGATGCTTACTTTATCGAAAACCTTTTCGATCTTACCGATCCTCTCACCATTATAATTAAATATACTGATCACAAAATCTTTATTGCTTTCAGTGATAATAATAGTATCTTCATAAGAAGGATTATGTGTAATTGCACTCAGTGGAAGGACAAAATCATCCTGAGGATTTACAGAGATATTTGTATGGAAAAGCTTTGTTATCTCCTTTAGATTATTCGAGTACAACCTGACACTTATCCTGAACTTTCCCTTGTCATCAAGAGAGGGGCCCAACGCCACGAAATTTTCTTTTACCTGATAAAGAACAAGATTTGCAAACGCCTTACGCTCTCTCAGGAAATTCCCATCGGGAGTAAAGTAGGATAACTTATTGATACTGTTAACAACAAGTTCTCCATTCACGAATGACATTGACATCGGAGGGCCGTAGGGCCTGGCCATGAACTCTCTGGGGCCTTCACCGGATTTCCCGAATTTAGTTATAAGTTTCATGTCCTTTATGGAATAAATTGAGATTGTTGTTTTTTCAAGAACATACAATTTGTTGTTTCTAACAATGATCATTGCCGGTTTTACAAGATCTTCCATCTGATGCACTTCTGCAAATTTAAAACCGGAAAACATTAAAACGAAGATCAATACGAAGATTGTTCTTTTCATAAAACCCTCCTGAATATCAGATATACGACATTCAGGAGTTAAATGTTCCCGTCTTGGCATAGATCAACCTTTTATTACTCCAAGGGGTTTTAGTTCTGTTACAATATCCAGAAGATCCTTTTGATTCTTCATGACTTTGTTAATATCTTTATATGCACCACTTGCTTCATCAAGATCACTCCTTCTGTGGAGGGAGTGAATGATCCCGAGTTTATCAAGTTTCGCCTTTTCATATTCAAGATCAAGTTCCCTTACAGCCTGCTTCCTGCCCATTTTCCTACCCGCTCCATGGGAGCAGGACATAAAACTATCAGGGTTCCCTTTCCCGGAAACAATATAACTTGGCATCCCCTGTGATCCCGGCACAATCCCTTTCTCCCCCGGTTTTGCACTGGTCGCTCCCTTCCTGTGAACGATCACATGAGAACCAAAGTGCATCTCGGATGCTGCATAATTATGAGCAATATTTATAAAATTATCAAAATGGGTCTCACCTTTTATGTAATCTGAGAAAACCTCTTCCGTTCTATTCATCATAAGTTTTCTGTTAGCAAAGGCAAAATCGACACAATACTGCATTTCTTCAAGATATTTTTTTTCATCATCAGAGCCAGGAGATAAATATGCCAGGTCCCATTTGGGAGGGACTCTTTTTCGTCCCGATCCTGTCTGCGCCTTTGCGACCCGGTTATAATGGTCCGCAACCTTGTATCCGATATTTCTGCTGCCGGAATGTACCATAAGCCATATATGACCATCACTGTCTTTTTGGATCTCGATAAAATGGTTGCCGCCACCGAGGGTACCCAGCTGCTTAAGGGCATTTTTGTATTCACGATTAACCACCATCCCTTTTCTGAAAGTAAAATGATCTCTTCGGGGCATAAGAGATTCATTCTGTTCTTTTTTGTGATGAGAGAACCCCACAGGGACCAATCTCCTTACACCATTCAGAATATTTTCAACACTTTTCATTGGCAATCCTTTCACGCTGGTCCGGACTGCACAGATACCACATCCGATGTCGACTCCTACAGCATTTGGGATAACAACCCCGGTTGTAGCAAGTACCCCCCCTATCGGCATCCCGAATCCCTGATGAGCATCCGGCATTATAGCGATATGTTTGAATGCAAAAGGGAGATTTGAAAGATTCTCTGCTTGCTCAAGAGCACCGGAATCTATATCATCAAGCCATAATCTGATCGGGATCTTACCTGAATCAATTACCTTCATCGACGTCCCGGAGAGATCTGAAAACACTGATAAGTTCTTTTGTTGAACTGTCATGGTCATTGCCGGAGATATCTTCAGATGTCAGATCTTCAGCAATTTCAGATGCAATGCTTTTCCCCAGTTCTACACCCCATTGATCGAATGAATTAATATTCCAGATAACACCTTGGGTAAAGATCTTATGCTCGTATATAGCAATCAACATTCCGATCGTCTCAGGAGTTAACCTGGTGAACAACAGAGTATTCGAAGGCCTGTTGCCGGGGAATGTTCTAAACGGTATCTGCTCCTCCGGAATCCCGGCTTTTAATACTTCATTACCAGTCCTTCCGAAAGCCAAAGCTTTAGACTGAGCAAAGAAATTTGCCATTAACTTCCTGTGGTGATCTCCCTGATCATTCAAAGGTTGGGCAAATCCGATAAAATCTGCAGGTACAACTCTACTCCCTTGATGGAGTAACTGAAAAAAAGCATGCTGAGAATTTGTCCCAATGCCTCCCCAGATAACGGGTCCTGTATGATATCCTGCCAACTCCCCCTCAAGATTGATACTCTTTCCATTGGATTCCATATCACATTGCTGAAGATATGCAGGAAAGTCAGCAAGATATTGATCATATGGGAGAACCGCATGTGACCCATACATGAAAAAATTATTATACCAGACGCCGATCAGAGCCATTATTACAGGAATATTTTCATTGAAGGGAGCGTTTTTAAAATGTTCATCTATTTTATGAAAACCCTTAAGAAGTGAAATGAAATTATCATACCCGGCTGAGATCATTACTAAAAGTCCTATGGACGAGGTCACCGAATACCTGCCACCTACCCAATCCCACATCTCAAGAGTATTTTCAGGAGAGATCCCGAAAAGCTCTGAATTTTCCCTGCTTGAAGTGATGGCAATAAAATGTTTTGAAATGAACTCTGTATTTCCTGCTGATGACCGGACCCACTCTTTTGCACTCTCCGCATTGGTCATGGTTTCAATTGTGGTAAAAGTTTTAGATGCAATTATAAAAATAGTTTCTTCAGGGTCAAGGCCATATAGGGTCTCAACAATATCTGTCCCGTCTATATTCGAGACAAGTCTGATATTTATTTCTCTATCTGAATACCATTTGAGTGCATTACAGACAAATCTGGGCCCAAGATCAGATCCACCGATCCCGATATTTACTACATTCTTTATTTGTTTACCTGAAAAACCTTTCCAGTCACCACCTCTTATTCGATCTGCAACAATTTTCATTTTATCCAAAGTCCCGGATATCAGAGGCATTACATCTATTCCGTCAACCATGAGAGGTTCACCCGATAAATTCCGCAAAGCAGTATGAAGAACAGCCCGGTCCTCTGTTGTGTTTATCTTCTTCCCGGAAAACATATCATCAATTCTTTGCCTGAGTCCCACTTTTTCTGCAAGCTTTATAAGCAGGTCAAGAGTTTCATTTTTGATCATATTTTTTGAATAATCAAAATAGAGATCACCAATTGTCAAAGAGAATCTATCCCCTCTTCCGGGATCTTCTCTAAAATACTCTCTTAAATGTTCGGTTTTTATTTTTGAAAAGTGTTCACCTAAATATCCCCACTCTATAAATTTTTCAGGACCCGAAAGTTTTTGTGTCATATTTATACCTCTGACCCTCCAGGTAAAAAATATTTCTGAAAATATTTCAGGGACCTGAGAAGATTATCTTTTGAATGTGGCTCAAGAGTAACAGAAAAGTTCGTACCCAGATCAAGAATATCCAAGCGCGCCTTTTCCCAGTCAATGTTTCCTTCACCCATTGGCATATGATCATCTCCTGTGCCATTATTATCATGGAAATGGAAATGAATTTGTTTATCTGAACTAATTTGTTTAAGCCAGTCAGTGGAGCTTATCTGTCCAAAAACATTATGATGTCCGTAATCAAAACAGTGCACCATCCTGTCATTTCCAGTTCTTCTCTCTAGTTCAAGAGCTACATCCGGAACAGGATCATCAATGTTCTCGATCGCGATAACAGGATGATCAGGAATATTTGACAACCTTTTAAAAAATTCAGTTGACCTGTCAAGCCATATATCCAGACCCTGCCTGTAATACAGCCTGTCATAATTATAATGAATAACTACAAGATCTGAACCCCACTCTCTCCCGAGCTCCAGAACTTTTGACAATTTCCGGAAACTCAACTCCCTGATATCATCATCATTTCCGCCTGTTGATATGTCGAGAAAAGGTGCATGAATTGTATTGGCCTTGAATTTTTTCAGAATAAATTTAAAGTCCTCTTTCCCTTCACCTTCAAAACTATTCAAGCTACAACTATCCATATAAACTTCTGGTGATATTCCCAGATCAAGGAATTCTTTATAATCTGTTCTTAATAAATCACAGGAGATTCTGACAAAATAATTATCAAACGGCATTTCCCCTCAGCATTTCACTAAACTTGCGGGAAAGGGATTTTACACTCAAAGGTTTCGCCATAAAATTCGTTATTTTTTTCTTAAACACTTTTTTTTCAAGATATTCCCTGTCATATCCGCTGATAAACAATATCTTGGCATTGGGCGCTTCGGTTGTGATAATATTTGAAACTACCTCACCGGAGATCCCCGGCATTTCCACATCGAGGACTACAATAAGAATTTTCCCGGAGTTTCTCTTGAATAACTTAACTCCCTCCTCACCGTCTTTCGCAGTAATACATTCATACCCCAGAATTTCGATCATCTCCTGACCGATCTCTCTGATAACTTTCTCATCATCGACAAGAAGTATTTGATTTTTTTCTATTCCGGAGCCCATTTATAAGAGGATATAATAATTATTTAAAAATTCCAAATCTTTTATTTCTGTTTATCCTTAATAACCTTAACACCTTCTATCTCATTATCAACAGGATACTCACCCAATTCCTCATATATTGTATTCATATCCTTTATCATAATTCTGACCGTTACTTCATCCCATTCAAATATATTATTATAGAGGGATTGAAGAGAAGAGGCATGTATCCCATACTCTGACCTCATAGTGATCTCCCGGCTCTCAGAGCCCGGTTTCAACTCTCCTTTGATTACCGGATATCCGAAATTGAATCTTTCTCCATCCTTTTCAAATTTGAAGATACCCTTAAAAGCGAGTTTACTTAACAACTCGTCACCCGTGTTAGTGATCTTAAATTTTATTGACGGATACACCAGCACATTCGAGCCCTCAAGTATTTTATATATCCATCCGGAATCAGTTATTTGGATATCTACACTATCTGCAAGTCTGCTTTTTTCTTCAATATTAATATCAGTTTTAAAACCGGTGATCTTTTGTTCAACCTGATACAGATCTCCGACTCTCACATAGGTCGATCCTTTTGTCCTGGCAAACAGCTTTGCATTTAATTTTTTCCATTTATCTTTATTTTTATAAAAGGCCTCTTTTGAGGTTGCAGTATAACCATTAACTCCCTTTATCAGAACAACATGACTCGTGGACCCGGGGGGAATGGGTAAATTAAATGCAGAATGGAAACCACTGGTTTGAGGCTTCCCATCCGCCTGAAATTCAAATACACATTCAAAATTAACATAATGAAGAGGGTCCTTCCCTATATTTTTTACTTTGAAAGAGAAGAATGGGAGGATCCTTGTTGCTGTTTCCCTAAGCTCTGATTCCCCTTCAATCCACCCGGCTTCAATAGCAACTATTTCAATTGAATTTTTCACATCATCCTTTGACCAGGTACTATTGAACGATTTGTAGACCATTACAACAAGGACAAGAAATGTAACTATCAGTATATACTTGATCCAGAATTTGGGATTTTTCATCCTCTCTAATATTGTTTTCTCATGCACATATTCTTCAAAAAGATGGCCTTCATTCTCCATATTACCCTCCTGACATATATATAAATTCTAACAAAATCTGACCGAAAAAAAAAGGGGAGCAAAAGCTCCCCCTCTTTATTTTAAATATTAAAATATCTATCTTACACAACACCATATGCAACCATTGTTTTCGCAACTTTAGTGAAGCCTGCAATGTTTGCTCCAAGAGGATAGTCCCCAGGTTTACCATATGCAACTGATGTTTCATAAGCTGCTTTATGGATACTCTTCATTATGCCATGAAGTTTGCTGTCAACTTCTTCTCTTGTCCAATTGTATCTGAGACTGTTCTGACTCATTTCCAGTCCGGAAACTGCAACTCCGCCTGCATTTGCAGCTTTTCCGAGACCATATCCGATACCATTGGTCATGAAAATGCTTATTCCTTCAGGAGTTGTCGGCATGTTAGCTCCTTCGGATATTGTCTTAACTCCATTGTTTACGAGATGCTGAGCATCTTTTTCATTGATCTCATTCTGTGTCGCGCTCGGGAATGCAACATCTGCTTTATGGTTCCAAAGAGGGTTGTAACCGAGGTTAGGATCTACCGGCGTATAAACAGCAGTAGAATACTTGTCAGCATACTCTTTCAATCTTCCTCTTCTTACATTCTTAAGGTCCATAATGAAAGCAAGTTTTTCACGATCGATCCCGGCTTCATCAAATATATAACCGGATGAGTCTGAAGATGTTACAGGCTTTGCACCAAGGTCAAGAAGCTTTTCCATTGCATACTGAGCAACATTTCCTGAACCTGAAACCAGAGCCGTTTTACCTTCAAGAGTTTCATTCTTTACATTAAGCATTTCGGCAGCAAAATAAACAGCACCATAACCTGTTGCTTCCGGCCTTATAAGACTACCACCATACTCTATACCTTTTCCGGTAAGAACGCCTGTATGTTCATTTCTTAATTTTTTATAGTAACCGAACAAAAATCCGATCTCTCTTCCACCAACACCAATATCACCGGCAGGAACATCTGTATCAGGGCCGATATGCCTGAACAATTCTCTCATGAAAGCCTGACAGAATCTCATTACTTCATTATCTGATTTTCCTTTAGGATCGAAATCCGAGCCACCCTTTCCACCACCCATAGGCAGTGTTGTGAGTGAATTCTTAAATACCTGTTCAAAGCCAAGAAATTTTATAATTCCAAGATTAACAGAGGGATGAAATCTAAGAACGCCTTTGTAGGGGCCGATCGAATTATTATACTGAACTCTAAAACCCTTCTGAACCTGAACATTTCCTTTGTCATCCTGCCAGGGAACTCTGAACAATATTGCTCTGTCCGGCTCAACTATCCTGTCATAGATGCCTGCTTTAACAAACTCAGGATGCTTTTCAACAGTAGGTTCCAGAGATTCCATAACCTCTTCAACTGCCTGATGAAATTCTCCTTCAGCAGGATTTTTAACTTTTACTTTTTCGATAATTTCATTGGTAAGTGACATTAAATATCTCCTTTGACACAAAAATTTTTTTTGAATACAACTTTTAACAAAAATATGGTAGTATGTCAACTATTTGTTTGTTATAAAATTAAATAATATTCGGTTTTTTCTCGGAGGAACATTATGGTCAAATTATCAGAACGGATAGGATGTATTTCACCATCTCCAACTCTTCAATTATTGAAAATCAAAAACACAATGAAAAAACAGGGAAAAAATATCCTTGATTTTGGCGCAGGGGAACCGGATTTTGCTACTCCTGATATTATAAAAGAGAAAGGGATTGATGCAATAAGAAATAATCACACTAAATATACGCCTGTCACCGGGATTCCCGATCTCAAGGATGCGATCAGAAAATGCTATATGGATGAGCAGGGATTTCTGCCTGATGAGGAACAGATCATTGTTACTCCCGGGAGCAAATTCGGATTGTTTCTTATACTTCAGGCCATAATAGATCCGGGTGACGAAGTGATAGTTCCAAAACCATATTGGGTATCATATCCCGAGATCGTCAATTATTCCGATGGCAAAGTTGTTTATGCCGACCATCTGAAGGAAGATGCTCTCTTTGAGCTGACAGCTGATTCGTATATAGAGAAATTTTCAGATAAAACAAAAGCTGTAATAATTAATTCTCCTTCCAATCCGACTGGAATGATAATGAAAAGTGAGGAACTTAAAAAAATAATTTCCGCCTGCGTGGATAAAAACATCTTTTTATTATTCGATGATTGTTATAGAAAGATAATTTATGCAGATGAGAACTTTGAGTCCCCACTGAAACTTTCCCCATCATCTTTGGAAAATATAGCAATAATAAGTTCATTATCAAAAACATTTTCAATGACAGGATGGCGGCTCGGCTATACGATAGCACCTGAATACATCTGCAAGGCAATGGCAAAATTACAGGGCCATTCATCCTCAAACCCTTGCTCTATATCTCAGAAAGCAGCAGTAGGAGCACTTCTTGAGGATCAATCATATTTAGAACCGATGATAAATGAATACCGTAAGCGGAGAGATTTTATTGCTAACAGGTTCAATGAGATCGGAAATATCAGTTTTGTTAATCCTGATGGAGCATTTTATTTTTTTGCAGATTTCACTTATTATATTAACAAATTGGGATTTAAAGATGATGGCGACTTTGCAATGGACATACTGAATAAACTTAATATCATTGTTGTTCCGGGAACAGCATTCGGTGCACCTAATTATCTTAGGATTTCGTATGCCAACTCACTCGACAAGATCAGAGAAGGGTTAGATTTACTTGGAGAATACCTGAAAGGATAAAATGGATCTGGATTTCAAGGACAGGACATTTTCATTTTTAAAACTAAAGAAAAAGAAAATGAGAAGAAGAGTGTTCTTCTTCCTGCTCGCTTTTTTAATAGTATCAATTTTTCTTTTCTACAAAGATCATTCGGCATATAAAAAGGTCAGGAAAGCAGAAGAGTTTCTTCTGACCGGAGAAATATCGAAGTGCAGCAACATTCTTGACAAAGAGAGTACTTCATTCTTCAGACGTTCATCATTCAAAGAACTAAAAGGTATCCTCAGCCTGGTCAGAAACAACCTGGAGAAGGGGAAAGAGATCCTTTCAAAAGGTACCCCCGGACGATCATCGATCAGGGCTGAAAAAATATTAACTTATCTTTCCGATAATTGTTTCTATAAACAGCTCGATATATACTCTTCTCTTCTTCAGGATGATAGTGATTTTGTCAGATTTTACAGGATAGTTTCAGATACTTCCCTATACAGGGCCGATGACTCAGAGAAGAGGATACGAGATTTCCAACCGGAAGACCCGGAAAAATATTCAAAATACCTCTCCATCATTAAAGAAATAAATCATAAAACAAAGAATGGAAAGATCGATTTCATTTTTGATAGAGATGGAGAAGCACTGGCCTCGTATGATATTGAAAAAGACGTGTGCATCTCCCTCGTTCCGGGAATAAATTTTGACCACTTCAACAACAACCTCAGGAATGGAATAAAGTACATAAAACTGTCAATAGACAAAGATGTTCACCTGAAGCTGAAAAGTCTTTTCAATAAATATTACGGGTCTTTTGTACTTACGGATCTTGAAGACGGAAGCATAATCGCTGCATATTCCAAACCATTTAACAAAAATAATGACAACACCGCTCTTACCGGGGAGTATGAACCGGGATCGATAATTAAGCTTATTACGCTTTTCGCCTACTTTAACTCAACATCAGAAAAAATATTTCCTTTTAATTGTATAGGATTTACTTCTTATGATGGGAAGATCTTTTATGATTGGAAAAAACACGGGATACTTCAATCTCCTGAGAAAGCTCTGTCCCACTCGTGTAATATTGCATTTGCAGAAATGGGGATTAAAACAGGGCCGGAAAAAATTCAGAGTGCCCTTGAAAATTTTATGTTCAACTCGGAACCTTCGGATGACGGGACCTTTCAATTCAGGTTTGGAAAATTTTCTTCTGCTAGCAAGGGGAACAGGGCTCTTGCAAATCTCTCAATAGGGCTCGAACATATTACTGTAACAACTATCCATTCTGCAATAATATCTTCCATAATCGCACAAAACGGTAATATAATATTCCCATACATTATTATGAGCAATCAGAATATTTTTGATTTGGGATATTACAATCATACTACTGAGAACAAAAAAATTTATCTCAACAACAAGTTTTTTGAGGATATTAAGTCAGGGATGAGAAAGGTCACGACCGAACCTGAGGGAACCGGAAGACGGGCAAGTGTGGACTTCATGGATATCGGCCTCAAGACCGGAACTGCCGGGGAAAAAAGTAAAGGATTGGATTCAGTTCTTACAGGATTTTTCCCCTTTGAAAAACCGAGATATTCATTCGCATTTCGTCTCGAACGCGGCGGGAAGGCAGAATATAATGGAGCTTTGTTCCTGCGAAGATTTCTTAAAGCATTTTATGAAAAAGAGTAAAAAATGAAACCCAGAATACTAATAATATTAACAATAATACTATTGCTGCAAACAACCTTATCCTTTTCCAGAACAGTTGTTTTCCCATTTAAAGTAAATTCCTCTGAAAATAGAGCTCATCAATGGCTGGGGAGAGGAATGTCCCTTTATCTGAGTTACGGGCTAAGGGTCAATCAAATTGACACTTTTTCTGATAATGAGGGAAGAGGCTTACTGAAGGGGCTGAATATAAAATTTCCTTATAACGTCTCCAAAGCATCTATCATCAGAGCTGCCAGGCTTATGAGAGCAGAGAGATTGGTATGGGGAGAGATAACAACAATACCCGGCCAGGAAGATGAGATATTAAGTATCAGGACATTTTTGATCGACCTCAGGAACTTAAATCAGAAATACCTCCCGGTGATAAAAGAGAAAACTACAAACCTTTTCTCAATTAAGAAAAAGATCCTCAAAGATCTGCTCATATACCTTGCCGGTACAGATTCAACACCGGAGATACCGGAATTAAAATTTGATCCCAGGACTTATGAGATATTTATTAAAGGTCTTCTCATTGATGACTATGATAAAAAAATAGAGTTCCTTGAAAAAGTAAGGACCGAATTGAGCAAAGACCCTGAGATGCTCCTTTTCGAACTTGCAAGAGTATATTTTTTGAAAAATGATTATATTTCTGCAAAAAGAATTCTTGATGAAATAGATCCTGAAAGCCATTTCCGGGGAGAAAAACTATTTTTATCCGGAGTGATCGATTATCTGTCAAATGATATTGATGAAGCACTATCTAATTTTTCAAATGTTCTTGATTACGGTGATTGTAAACATGAAGCACTTAATAATTTAGCCCTTATCTATGCGTTAAGTAATGATTATACAGAAGCTATGGATTCCATAAAAAGATCTGTGAGGTTAGGAATGATGGCTGAATCATTTTTTAATGCTGTAAATATTTCTACTCTCTTGAAGGACAGAGAAGCTGCCTGGAACTTTTTGATGGAAGGATTACTTCAATACCCTTCAGATGAAGACCTGATAGCTCTCTTCTTCAATATTCTTGAGCAATCCAACCATAGCAAAATGATCAAACCGGCATTCCTGAAATTTCTGCCGGAATTCTCACCTGTACAGGAAACGAGAAAGATATATTTTAAACTAATAAACCCCTTCGTATTTTCAGAACTAAAATATGACATGGAATTTCCGAATGGCAATGGAGAATCTATTTTCATAAAAGAGAGAGAAGATGAAAGTATAGATGAAATTGAAAAAAAATTAATTTCAAACCCTTTCCTCCCTGAGAACCATTCCAAACTGGCCTCGATTTTCTTTAAGGAAGGGAAATTGGAACAGGCACTTATTCATGGACATGCAGCACTTTATCTGTTAAGAAATCCTGCTAATTTCCTTGCTATCCTGAAAATCTTAAAAAAACAGGGGAAGAGAGATAAATTGAAGGAGATGCTTATAGAAGCTCTGAAATATTTCCCCGACAACGAAAAGATCCGGAACTTCCCGTTGAACAATTAATAAAACATTCAGTTTAAAATAGTACTTAAAGGAGACCTTATGAAAAACACTTTTATTATCGCCTTCACAATAGTATTTCTTTCAATTTCGCACTTAGTTCCTCAAGAGAACAAGATTGATATTATAAAAAAAGAAATTTCAATTGTTCTTGACGACTCAGAAAAGGGGTGGAACACAGGAAACATCGAACAATATATGGAGTGTTATCGCAAATCTGAAAAAATGAGGTTCGCCGGGAATGGAAACTTCAACTTCGGTTGGGAAAACACATTGAAGAGATATAAAAAAAGTTATCCTGATAAAGAAGCAATGGGAAGGCTTTCATTCTCGGATGTAGATATTACCGTGATCAGTAACGATGCAGCTCTGGTTTTCGGAAGATGGACACTGAGATATCCGGATAAGGAAAAGACAGGACTTTATACTTTATTGCTGAGGAAATTTGATGAAGGCTGGAGGATCGTCCACGACCATTCTTCATCAACAAAGTAAGATTTGTTAAGAGATCAAATATATAATTTTGAGCTGAAGATATTCATTGTTTTCTTGACAGATATCCGTGTAGATGCTACTATCGGTTTTTCTTCCCGGGCTTGTCCCGGATTATAAAATTATGCGAGGTTCCCATGAAAAGGAAAGAGAGAGAACATCTTAAAGAAGATCCATTCCAAAATTTTATACAACTGGTCATAGAAAAATTTAACGACTTTAAAAGAGAGATATCAATTGTTCTGGGAGTTCTGGTTATAATAGGTGTGGCAATAATTGCTATTCTACTGATCAGGTCCGGATCTGTATCGAAAGACAATCAAAATTTTGCCTCTGCTCTTGATATCTGGAACTCTTCAACACTGACTTCAGATCAGAAGATCGAAAACCTGTCTTCCCTTAAAGCCGACAAGGGAATATCATCTGCAATTACTTTTTATCTCGCTTCACTTCATTTTGAAAAAGAAGATTATCTCAAGGCGAAAGAAGTTCTTTCCACATACAAAGGGAGCAGTAAACTACTGGATGACCAGAAAAAATTACTTGATGCTGAACTTCTTATCTCACTAAAAGAGGGGAAAAAAGGGATGGACATTCTACATCAACTCCTTTCTGATAACAAATCAGAGATCACAAAAGATTTTCTACTACTCAAGATCGCAAAGATCTATCTCAGGGACGGACTGGACAAAAGTGCAAAAGATAATCTGAACAGACTGGTAAATGAGTTCCCGCAATCAATATATCAGCAGGAAGCAAGAACACTATTATCCGGACTTTCCAGATAGTTTAAGATCACGACCTTTAAGGGGTGACCCTTTCTCTATTTTTTGTTGTTATTTTCTGAAAATTTTTCCTTAACAATTTCTGTAACTTTTCTGAAATTGATCTTGCCACTTCCCATTTTTGGAAGTTCATCAATTATAAGGAAATCCTTTGGTAGTGAAATATTCGGGAGTTCAGCTGACATCTGTTTCAATATCTCTCTTTCATCAACACTGCTGGTTACAGCAGCAATGATCTTTGCCCCTTTCAGATAATCCGGTATCTCAACAATACAGCAATCAGTCTCAGGTGGGAGGAGATCGGTCAATACGCTTTCAACCTTAACCAGGGAAACCATCTCACCACCGATCTTTGCAAATCTTTTTAATCTGCCACGATGCCATACATATCCATCCTCATCAACCATGCCCATATCTCCGGTATCATACCATCCGTCCTTAATCCGGAGAGAAGTTTCCTCGAGATCATCAAAATAACCTTTCATTATATGATCACCTTTAGATAGTAGTTTCCCCTCCTGCCCTCTTGCCAGCTCTTCACCGGAATTTATATCAGTGATCTTTACTTTGACCGTAGGAAGAGGTTTTCCTGTACTGCCGGGTTTATTCGCATTAGGCAGATTTACAGATATAACCGGGCTTGTTTCGGTGCAGCCATAACCTTCCAGGAGAGTTATTCCATGCTTCTTGTTATACCCTTCACGAAGCATATCAGGGCATTTATCCGCACCGGCAACTGCTATTCTAACCGAAGATAGTTCTCCAGGTTCAGACTGTCTCAGATAACCGTTAAAAAATACCGGCGTCCCCAACATTAGCGTTACATTCTCTTCTTTTATGATCTGAACTACTTTTTTATATTCAAGAGGATTCGGATATGTAACCACTGATAGACCCTGAAGTAAAGGAAGCCAGAAGTTTGTGTTATAACCGAAAACATGGAATAGCGGAAGGTTCCCCAGCATAATATCGTCATCATTAAACTTGAGACTATCAAAAATATCAATAACATTCGCGGCAATATTTTTGTGTGTTAACTGAACAGCCTTGGGATCTTTTTCACTTCCTGATGTAAACAGGATAACCACATTATCCTCTTCATGACTTTTGGGCAATGATCTCTTGATAACCTTAAATGGCATTTTTGATCTCAATGCCGCTTTCAATTTGTCAAGAGTCGAAATAGTTTCCATTACATCCTCAATGAAAACCATACCCGGAACAAGTCTGCATCCGATCTTCTCTATAAGTGCTTTTGAAGTAATGATAGTTCTAAAACCACACTTCATTTGAGCATATTCACAATTTTCCGAGGCACCTGTGGAATAATTTATCATGACCGGGACCCTGCCGGAAATTAATACTCCCAGAGTTGTAAGTATTGCACCTGCAGAGTTCGGGATCATAACACCGACAAAACCTTTTTTATACGCATGGAACTTCTCGGAAAGCATCAGGGCGGCAATAAGGGACTTGCCGAAAGTTACTCTCTTCTCCCTTCCCCTGTCAATTATTGCATCCTTTTTTCCATTTTTTTTTGCTATTTTAATAAATTCTTCGTGTAAGATCATTATTTCCTCCAAAACCATTAAAAGTTAGTTATGTGAATATATAGCACAAAAAAAATTTTTTTTAAACAAAGCTAATTTATAATTATGCAAGGAATGAGTCGTGTATTCTATCTATCTTTGCTATTTCGTTAATTTTACTCTTTATATCAAAACCAACCTCACATTTAACCTCACATTCAGAGCAATTGCTACATGGAAGATTCTTCAGGTCAATATCAGCCAGCGTATCTTTCGCCTGAAGCAGATTCTTATAACCGAAAGCATACATATAACTTCTCATCAATGTCGGAATATCAACTCCCTTACTGCATTGTCCCGTACATGAATCACATTGACGACAATACAGACCTGCTATCTTTTCATTAAGTTTAAGATCCAACATTTCCTGACCCGTTAAGGTCAGATCTTGCATAACTTCAAGATCTGTATT
>DBOL01000081.1 GCA_002299555.1 Candidatus Aminicenantes bacterium UBA647 | reverse complement strand
CTGGACACCCTCCCTTATCAATTACTTAATTCCAAAGATGGACTTAATAGTGATGAATGCAGTGGCGGAATACAACCCGCCGGATATAAATCAATAACAGGTAAAATATATATTCCTACTACAAAAGGTGTATCAATATTTGATCCGTCAAAAAAATCAAGTGATCAATCCCCGCCTCCGGTTTATGTGGAGAGTATTAAGGGGGACTTCCCATATACAATGAAAAATGGAACAGCTGTTTTCCCGGGGAAAACGAAGAAAATTGATTTTAGTTTTACCGCATTAAGCTTCCTGGTTCCCGAGCGAGTTAGTTTCAAGGTGAAAATGGAAGGATTCGATAATGACTGGTCAGTTATAAGTAACACAAGGAATCGGATGGTCTCGTATACAAACCTCTCCGCAGGTGATTACAAATTCAGAGTTATTGCCTCAGATAGTAACGGAGTGTGGAATGAAAATGGAGCAGCTTTCAATTTTAAGATCACTTCTCTATTCTACACCTCACCTCTATTTTACTCCTTACTCGGTTTAGTTCTTCTTATACTAACAATCTACATTTACATTCTTAGAATAAAAAATGTAAGGGAAAGGGAATCTGAACTGAAACTTCAGGTAAACGAACGAACAAAGGAGCTAAGATCATCCAACCTAAGACTGACAGAAGCAAATGAACAGAAAAGTGAGCTTTTAAGTATGGCAGCTCATGACCTTAAAAACCCTCTTCAAGCTATAATCGGATTCTCAGAATTGATCAGCCTGAGAAAAGATTGCCCGGAGAATATTAAAAAGAACTCTCATCTTATACTTGAGGCATCCAGGGGAATGTTGGAAACTATAAACAATACTCTTAATATTACTGTGATCAGAGAAGGGAAAGTGACTATTTCAAATGAAGAGATCATAGATCTTACTGAACTGTCACGACTCGTTGTAGAGATCTACTCTGAATTTGCAAAGAAGAAGAACCAGATAGTAATTACAAGATTCTGGAGCGATTGTTTCATCAAAGGTGAGAAAGAAAGGATAAAGATAGTAATTGAAAATCTTTTAAGTAATGCTATAAAATATTCTCCACTGAACCGGAACATAATCTTATCTGTGGAAAAACTTGGCAAAAATGTTGTAATGTCCGTTAAAGATGAAGGAAGTGGTTTTTCTGATGAAGACAAGAAAAAAATGTATGAAAAATTTCGTAGATTAAGCTCAAAACCAACAGCCGGTGAATCATCGACAGGTATAGGACTCTCAATAGTGAAAAAGATCGTAGAAATGCATAATGGAAAGATATGGCTTGAAAGTCAAGAGGGTGAAGGATCTATATTCTTCGTTAACTTCCCGGCCGTAGATCCTGTTGACACCTGGAAAGTGAAGTGATAGAATTCCTTTTGCTGTAAACGGGTGACAAAAACATGAAAACTCTCGAAGGGAAGGGTATGAGTATATCTTTTAAGAAGAGGAGAGTTGTAAATAACATTTCAATTAAAGTTTGCTCGGGAGAAGTTATTGGCCTCCTCGGCCCGAATGGAGCAGGAAAAACTACAACCTTCCATATGATTCTGGGGATCCACAGGCCTGAATCCGGGGAGATACTCCTTAATAATATTAACATTACAAAGTACCCGGTCTATATGAGAGCAAGATCAGGTATCGGATTCCTTCCCCAAGAGCCATCCGTTTTCAGAGGAATGTCTGTTGTTGATAATATCTATGCTGTCCTTGAACACAGAAAAGAGAAAAAAGAGGTGAAGATCGAGGAAGTTCTGTATGAGATGGGATTATCAGATCTCAGGGACAGAAAAGCCTCCTTACTTTCCGGAGGAGAGAGGCGTAGACTTGAAATTGCCAGATCACTTGTATTAAATCCTGACTTTCTGCTCCTCGACGAACCATTTGCCGGAATTGACCCTATCCAGATCAACGAAATAAGAAAACTCATTCTGACTTTTAAAGAAAAAGGAATTGGGATAATCATAACCGATCATAATGTAAGAGAAATATTGAAAATCACTGATAGGTCATACATAATAAATAAAGGAGAGTTAATATTTCAGGGAAACTCTTTAGAGCTGATTTCAAACAATAGAGTGAAAGAAGAATACCTCGGAAAAGAGTTTAGGTGGAATTGATGGCGACAAAACTTGTATTGAAAACTCAGCAAAAACTGCTGATGAACCCTGTCATACATACATTCATCGGCTTCCTCCCTTTAAGCAGGATCGAATTCATGGATAAGATAAAAAATGAGATCGATTCAAACCCGATGCTTGAGCTTGATGACCCGCCACCGGAGAAGACCGAAGCAGACGCTCCAAATATTATGGAGAAAAAAATTGAAAGAGCCGATCAGTCGCTTTTCAATTCTTATATAGAAGACGGGTTCCTGAGGAACAAAGATAAACTTGATAAAAATAGTGTTATCGAATTATTCGGTTCATCCCGGATCACACTTGCCGATCATCTTATCCAGCAGGCTCAGGTTCAATTCACAGAGAAAGAGCTGGAACTGGCAAAATATATCATCTATAACCTGAAAGATGACGGTTACCTTGATTTTGAAGTAGAATCAGTTGCTTCTTCCCTGAATTCTACTCCGGAGGAGATGGAGAATATAAGAAAGATCATTAGAACATTTGATCCTCAGGGAGTTGCTTCCAAATCTCTATCTGAATGTCTGTTAAGCCAGATCGAAGATAACGAAGAGAATAGAACTCTTATTCAGCTGATCACTTCTCATCTTGAAGACCTTTCCCGATCCAAGTTTTCCGTCATATTACCAAAACTGAAAATTGAAAATGAAGATCTAAACCTTCTAATAAAAAAACTCAGGAGACTTAATCCAAAGCCAGGGCTTGAATTTTCACAAAATGAAATAGACTATGCGGATGTGGACCTGATACTTGTTAAAGATCCTAAAAAAAAGGATTACCAGGCAAAATATGTGAATGACGGGATTCCTAATATAGTTCTTTCTCAATATTATGACAATATGTCCGGCAAAGCCAAAGATAAGGATACAGCAAACTATCTTAAGGAAAAGTTGAAGAGCGCCAATTTGTTCATAGAAGGAACCTCACTTAGGAAATCAATGATCGAAAAAATTGCTGATTATCTCGTAAAAGCTCAAAAAGATTTTCTTGAATTCGGTGAAAAATGGAAAAAACCTTTGACCATGAAAAAAGTAGCTGAAGATCTTGGATTTAACGAGTCGACAATTTCGAGGACTGTTAACAACAAGTTTATCGCAACAGAGAATGGAATAGTAAGTCTTAAGAAATTTTTCTCTCACGGAATTAAAGGAGATTTCGGATTTATACACTCGGTTGACACAGTAATGGATAAACTTAAAAATATAATTGAAGAAGAGCCTAAGGCAAAACCTCTTTCAGATCAGGTACTTGCTGAAAAACTTAAAAATCTGGGAATCCAGATATCAAGAAGGACCGTAAGGAATTACAGGGATGAGATGAATATTTTGAATTCATCTGAAAGAAAAGAGGAATACAAATTAAAAGGAGATTAAAGGAGTAAAAATGAGTATTAAATTTACATCAAAGAACGTAAAGTTTCCCGGTGCACTAAAAGGATATGCAGAAAAATCTCTAAAGAATATTGAAAAATTCAGTGGAGGGATAATTGATTCAGAAGTGCTGGTCAGCGAAGAAAAACACGGCTTTAAAATTGAGATAAACATTAAGACCAAAATGAATAATTATCATGTGGTATCAACGGAACCCCTTATCAAGCAGGCACTCAGGAATGCTTTTAATTCCATAAAAACACAGGCAAAAAAGAACAAGGAAAAACTCAAAGGTGATAAAAGAAGGAGTAAGGGAAATTTTCTTCAGGGATTCTTTGGTGGAGATCAACCCCTGCCTGAAGAAAAAGAAGATGGCGGTCCGGATAGGATACAAATATCAAGGAACTATTCCCCAAAACCTCTCTCGCTGGAAGAGGCTGTGTTCTTCTTAAAAGAGAGTGGAGAAAATGCTTACTTGTTTCTTAATGTTGAGACCAATAATATAGCTGTGGTTTTCTTTACCCGAAATAATGAGATATCTTTAATTGATGCAAAAATAGAAAAGTGAAACTTTCAACAATAATTGATAAAGAACTCCTTCTGACAGAACTGAAGAATGACGATACAAATGGAGTTCTTGAGGAAATGACTGATATCCTCAAAGAAAAGAACAAAATTTCAGATAGTAAAGCCATCATTATTAAGCTGTTGGAAAGGGAAAAACTTGCTTCAACATCAATAGGGAAAAACACTGCGATTCCACATGCAAAGATCAGGGATCTGAAGAATCCGATCATTATGATTGCGATGAGCAGAAAAGGATTTTTATACAATCCAAGTGATAAGGAACCTGTACACCTCATTTTCCTTGTTCTTTCTCCATCCGGTACACCAGCATTGCATCTCCAGATACTTGCAGCTGCAGCATCTTTAATAAAAAAACCGGGGGACCTTATTGGTGAATTATTGAAAGCAAAGAACAGCACTCAACTTGCAGAGATAGTAAAACAATTTGAAGAAAAAAATGATTAGATCCAAAAAGGGAGTTGAAATAAGCATTTTACTGAATGTACCTGATATCAGTATAAAAAAAACATTTAATGAGAAGTGGCTGAATAAAAAAATAACACATCCGGACACACAGAAACCCGGGCTGGCATTGGCAGGATATATGGAGTTTGTAAACAAGGGAAGTCTTCAGATATTCGGAAAAACCGAAACCGGATATTTGAACAGCCTGAAACCTGCTGACTGTAAAAAAAGTCTGGATTGGTTCATTACTCTGAAACCTCCCGCCGTTATCGTTGCTGAAGAGCAAGTGCTGAAACCTGAAATAATTGAGATATTAAATATTAACAGAATATCTGTTCTGGTATCCGACTTAAAATCATCACATCTGATATCAAGAACATCTTCATATCTTTTCAAACACTTTTCCGAGAAAGTCAGGATCAATGGTGTTCTTATGGATATAATGGGACAAGGTATACTCATAAGAGGTGAATCAGGCATAGGGAAAAGTGAAACCGCATTAGAGCTTATCAAGAAAGGCCACCAGCTTATTTCTGACGATCTTATAGAATTTTATCTTGATTCAAATGATGAACCTGTAGGCAAATATATTGATTCTATAAAAAAGTGGATCGAGGTCAGAGGATTGGGGATAATAAACATTGTTGACATGTTCGGGTTTGGAGCAATGCTTGAAGAGAAGAAGCTTGATCTTGTTATCGATATGGAAAACTGGGATCCGAAGAAAAAATATGACAGACTCGGAGAAGAGAATTTATATTTCCCGATCTTTGGCAAAGATATTCCTATGTTCAAACTTCCGGTATCCATGGGGAGAAACCTCTCAACATTGATTGAAATTACTGTGAAATATTTCATATCAAGAAAAAGTGGAAGTGAATCTTTTCTGGAACATTTAAACAAGGAAAAAGGATGAAGATAAAAGGTTTGATCATCACGCATGGTGAACTTGGTAAAGCAATAATCGATGTTGCTGACAGCATACTTGAACAAAAGAGTGATATAGAGATCTTCCCCTTCGAATGGGATGAGGACGGGACTATAATTGAAAAAAAGATCAGAGCATTTTTGAATAAGAACAAAGATTCAGGAATAATTATTTTCACAGATATGTTCGGGGGATCTCCCGCAAATCTAAGCCTTCGATTTAACAGGCCCAATGTTGAGATAATAACCGGGATAAACCTCCCCGGGATCCTGAAGTTCCTTACATATAAAGAGAAGAAGATAAGCTTCAAAGAATTATTAAATATAGTAAGAGACGGTGCCCGGGATGGTATTAGCATTATAAGTGAATACTTAGGAGACAGGAAAAATGCAAAAAGAGAAAATTAAAATAACAAATAAATTAGGACTTCATGCAAGAGCTGCCGCAAAGTTATCACACCTTGCCAACAACTTCAATTCAAATATTTTTTTGTTATTTAATGGTGACAGAGTGAATGCAAAAAGCCTTCTTGGAATACTGACACTGGCTGCATCAGTGGGAAACGATATAGCCATTGAAGCTGAAGGGGAAGATGAGCTTGAAGCAGTTACCGGGATAAAGGAACTCTTTGAAAGAAAATTTGATGAAG
>DBOL01000012.1 GCA_002299555.1 Candidatus Aminicenantes bacterium UBA647 | reverse complement strand
GGCAGACGCACGGGACTTAAAATCCCGGGAGGGCGACCTCGTGGGGGTTCGATTCCCCCCTCCGGCAAGTTCCCTCTTTAGTACTCTTCTTTCAGATAAAACTCAGCATCCTCAACCCATGTATCGGGCTTGGCGACATATTCGATCAGAAATTCAAGAAGGTTATAATGCTTTTTCTCTTCTGCAATTATCTTCAGGAGAGCTGACTTTGTATTATCATCTTTAGTAAGGTCAGTAAGTTCTTCATAATAATCTACACTTTTTTGTTCAAGTTCAAGTGCTCTTTTGTACACTTCCAGCTGTTTTACTTCATCTGTAAAATCATCTTTATTCAATTGTTTGAAAATTGTGTTAGCCTCTTTAATGATCAGAGTGTCACTTATCTCTGAATGATCTTCATTCTGCATCTTTTCAAAAATGTATTTATGCTTTGTCTCATCATCAGCAAGCATATTAAAAATAGTTTTAAGCCCGGAACTTTTAGCATCTTCTGCCAGGTTCCTGTAAAATTGCTCCCCATTCAGTTCCAGTTCTATGGCCATTTCAAATATTTTCATTTTATTCTCCTGATATTTTAATTATATCTATTGGAAGACATATCTACAACAACCGGCCTCCCTTTAATCCCTCCTAAAGGAGAGAAAGCTATGTAAACAAAGTCCCCTTTAGGGGATTTAGGGGCCTTTCTCTCTGACGATCAAATTATATCAAGTGGGGAAAATATGAACAATATTAAGAAATCAGGAGTTAGGAGACAGGCAAGGTGAATTCGCCTTGGCGAAGAGAAAGCAGCCTGGGCTGAGGCAGGAGTAAGAAGAGAGTGAGGATTTGTTTTTTTGTAAAAAAAAAGGGGAGCCGACGGCTCCCCTTAATTATTTTAAACTTAGTTGTTTCTTATAGAATTAATGTTACTCCGAGAAGTCCACCTGCACCACTCATGTCACCCAGAACTGAGAAGAATACTTTCAAAGATACAGCTAAATTATCTTTAAAAAAATATCTTGCTCCTATCATTGGCGTAAGACTAAAACCACCATTATAAGTAACACCATCACCCAATGCGAGTAAATAACCTAAACTTGCACCTGCAAAAAGATCAACAGGAAGTTCAAGGCTTGTGAAATGGTACATTACATCCCCAGTAGGAATTATTACCGTAAACCCATCAACAAATATGAACATTGCAGTTGCCCCTGCTTCAATGTTATCTGTTATAGCCATACTATAACTTGCACCTAAAGGAATTGCATAAGAGTTTAATCCAATCTGGGCCGTAACAAACTTCTGCCCTTTTTCAAAATCATTTCCATACACGCCGATTATCATCGTCGTCACTAACAACGTAATTAACACTAATTTCTTCATCTTTCCTCCATTTTTTTAATTTATTATAGCGGAGGCTACAAATATTTCAAGTTAAATCACATGAAATATTTTTTTAAATTTGAAATTGCAAAATTATCTGATAAAATTTATTAATGTCATCGATTGTTTACTTCTATATTGCATCTTATTTTATCGGGTTTCTCCTCTGCATTCCCATCGGCCCTGTAAACCTCGAGATATTCAACAGTTCTCTCAGGAAGCAATATATACATGCCATCTTTGTTGCAATCGGAGCTGCTATAGGTGACGGGATATGGGCCCTGACCGCATTCTTTGGAATATCACCTTTCAGGAACGGAAACCAGAACCTAGAGTGGGTTTTCTTCCTTATTACCGCCGTAATAACAGGAAGTCTGGGGATCTTCGCCCTGAAAGATTCAAAACGCCTCAATAGAAAAGATGACGAACTTACAACGATAATCAAGAAGAAAAAAAGGTGGGCTTTTTTGAAAGGCTTCGCTCTTGTGATAGTAAATCCACTGGCAGTTGTTTCCTGGATGATCGTACTGAAATTTCTTGAAAGTTTTAACATAAAGATCCCACTAAGCTTTAATTATGAGCTTTTCTTCTTCATTGTAGTTGTATCAGGAGCCGCTTCTTATTTTCTGCTGATTGTGTTCATAACCAATAAGATGAAACATTTCTTTAATGCGCAGAGGACAGCAAAAGTAACAAAATATGTTGGTTATCTTCTGCTGGCATTCAGTATATATTTTATTTATTATAGTATTAACTCATACTTTTTCGGTTTAAGTATAACCGATATTACTCATTGATCATTAAGTCCACATATAGTTGACTGATATCCTTTTTAAGTTATAATTATCCCCATGATACTAACAATATTCGGTTACCCCAAAACAGGAAAGACACTTTTATTCAATCTTCTTACCGATAAGAAAGAGGAATTATCAAAATTCTCAGCATCGATCAATGAATTTCACAAAGCAATTGTAAATGTCCCTGATAAGAGACTTGAAAAACTTGCAGAATTTTTCTCAACACCTCCGGTTTATGCAAAGATTGAATATCTTGATGCAGGAGCCGTCTCTTTCGGAGATTCAAAGAGTTCAACATTTATAGATCTCATAAGGAGAGCGGACGGACTGGTACACATGGTTCGTGGATTTGAAGATGAAGAGATACTCCATCCCAAGGGTTCGATAGATCCTTTAAGAGATATCAGGTCTATGGAAGAAGAACTCATAACAACAGACTTTCTGACTGTTGAGAAGAGGATCGAGAGGGTAGAATCAGATCTGAGAAAGATCAAACAGAAGGAACTTGTCAAAGAGCTTGAACTTTTAAAAAAAATAAACTCACACCTTGAAGAAGGGTCTCCCCTACGTACAATGCCCTTTTCGGACAATGAATTACTCTCAATTAAAGGATTTAAATTTCTTTCATTAAAACCAATAATGAACATAATAAATTGTGATGAGAACTCCTATAGTGAAAACCTGAAACTCGTATCACCACCGACTGATAATAGCGCAACATTTGTTTTCGCAGGAAAAATAGAGATGGAATTGCTCGAACTCGAAGAAGATGAACGCCAGGTCTTTGAAGAGGAATATGGTTTGAAAGATTATCAATATATGAGAGAAACTTTTATAACGCATAGTTATGATCTGATGAACCTCATTTCATTTTTTACAGTGGGAAGTGATGAAACAAAAGCATGGACCGTAAATAAGGGTGATAATGCATATGAGGCATCAGGGAAGATACACTCGGACATCCAGCAGGGATTTATCCGGGGTGAGACAATAAACTGGGAAGATTTTCTTACCTCAGGCGGCTTTCCCCAGGCAAAAGAGAAGGGATTATTAAGGCTGGAAGGTAAAGTGTATTTAGTGCAGGACGGGGATATTATTCACTTTAGATTCAACAAATAATTACCGGACTGAATTATTTGATAACCTGTCTGACAAGAACATCAAATTCCACTTCAAAGTTTGGTGTGAATATACCTTTTTTCAGATTTGCCCTGATATTCTTTATTTTCCAATACTTCCCGTCTTCTATCTCTTCTTTGTTGTACACAATATTCCTTTCATATCTGGCAACGAACATATAAACAAGTTCCGATTCTACTTCTGTTTCCCAGACATACCTACCTATAAGCGCCGGCTTAAAGTCTTTAATATCGAGTTCTTCTTCAGCCTCTCTTAAAAGGGCATCATCGATCTTTTCACCTGAGGAAACATGACCCCCGACCGCAGTATCCCATTTCCCAGGCTGGATCTGCTTGTTACTATCTCTCTTCTGCAGGTATATTCTGTTCTTTGAATCTATCAGATGAAGATGAACAACAGGGTGAAGCATACCCGGACCTGAGTGGCATAATGTTCTCGGAGCCTTCCCTTTTACGTTACCTTCAGCATCTACAATGTCAAACCATTCATCATCTTTATATTTCTCAGCCCAATTTTTTGCCTTAAGCTTCTTTCTTACCAGTTCAAATACAAAATAGAACCCGAACATTATGTAAAATAATCCTCCGCTTATAAATGCCCATGCTTCTTTTGACATGAAGAAAGAGGAATAGATGATCAATCCTGTGTGAATCAAAAAAATAAAAAAAATAACTTTGAGACTCTTTTTCATCTCATTAAGAGCTTCATTATTAAGATCAATACCCTTCATATATCTTTTTGTCATAAGCAGCATGATATTAACAGGCGAAAATATCGAAATTGCAATAATAATACAGAAGATCAGTTCTATCAGAGCAGGTTTCAGTTTAAAAAATATCGGATTATCGAGAGCTATTGAGATCATTCCCAGGATAATGATAAGCCCGATATCAAAAAGGACAAATTTATCTATGAATCTATTTTTTAACCAGGAATATCCGATCTCAACTATTCCTGCGAACACAGCGACTATCAACCCGATCCTTGTGCCCCACAATGAATCTGCAATAATAAAAACTATTAGAGGTAAAAAACCGGGTAGAAGACTTTTTAACAGATCAAGTTTATTCATTTTTCCTTTAATTCGGGGTAAAATTCTTATCCGAGATTGGAGATTATCATACAGAATATTCCATGTCAATTGAACACAAAGGCAGTTCCGTTTATAATCTGATCCAATGAATAAGAGAAGGATTATCTTCAGAGTTTTCCCGTTTAACCTCCTGACGTTCCCTACCCTTCTCAATGCATGGGAGCAGGAAGGGATAGACAAACATTTTGAAATTATTATTTCTGATGTTCCTGTTCAATATCGTGATGGTGATGTATTGATATTGTCCTTCATGACCCCTCACTTACCGGAAATTGAGAGGGAGATAAGTTCGATAACAAAAAATGTTCTGATCGCCGCAGGTGGCCCCCATATTACCGGTGATCCGGAATTAGCGGAAAAGTTAGGGATCCATATTTTATTCAGAGGCGATGGAGAAGAAACATTCATTGAATTCGGTAAAGATCTTATCTCCGACAACGTCCCGACTAATGGGAAAATATATTTTCCGGAGAAAAAAACAGAACCTGACAAGTATATGCCATTCTCAAAATATTTCAAGATCGTCCCACCACTTCAGATATTTCACGGATGTTTCTGGAAGTGCAAATACTGCCAGACCGGAACAGGTGGCAGGTCATTCAGATCGTTGGATTCTATCAAAACTTTTCTCACAAAGCTTAAAAGTAAAGGATTCAAAAGAGTAACATTCATCTCGCCTTCAGCATTGGAATATGGTTCTTCTAAACCGGGGAAACCGGATATCGAAAAAATTGCTGCATTAATGGAATTAGTCTCTTCTTTTGAGTTTAGTTTTTTTGAATATGGCATTTTCCCTTCAGAGATACGTCCGGGAACCCTCAATAAAGAACTCTGCAAGCTGTTAAGGGATCATGTTTCAAACAACCGGATCACTCTCGGGGCTCAGAGTGGTTCTGATCATAGGCTCCGGGAACTTAACAGAGGTCATTCTACAAAAGAGGTCATTACAGATGTTGAAACAGCAAATTCCCACGGATTCATTGCAAATCTTGATTTCATAATGGGATATCCTGATGAGACATCGGATGAAAGAGAAACTACTTTCAATTTTATAAGGGCTCTGTCCAGGGATCACAAGGTTAAGGTCCACCTCCACCACTTCTTTCCTTTATCCGGGAGTTCTTATCAATTCCGACTGCCAACTTTTCTGGACAACAAAGACAAAATTTATCTCAGGGAACTCAGAAAGAGCGGTATCTCAACTGACTGGTGGGAAAAGCACGAAAAGGCTGTCAGAAATTATTTTTTATGGTTAAAAAAATATTTTCCTGAATACTTAAATAAATATTCATAAATATCAAAAATGTTGACTTCTACTCCAATTGGTGAGAGAATTTTTCCCGGGAAGGGCAATGTTCATAAATCATTCATCTAAAGAGGTAACTGCAAAAATAGTCTATTACGGAACAGGACTAAGCGGGAAAACCACAAATCTTCAATATATATTTTCGATCACTAATCCCCAATCCCGTGGAGAACTTGTCAGTGTTGAAACAGATATAGAAAGGACACTTTTCTTCGACCTCCTGCCTATTAATGTCGGGTTGATAAAAGGGTACTTCACAAAATTTCAATTGTATACTGTCCCCGGCCAGATATTCTATAATTCGACAAGAAAAATGGTCTTAAAAGGGGCTGATGGAGTTGTTTTCGTTGCCGATTCCCAGGAAGCAATGGAAGAGGCTAATGTCGAGAGCTTTAATAATCTTAAAGTGAACCTGCAAGAAGACCACAATGAATTGGCCAATATTCCTCTTGTTTTCCAATACAACAAAAGAGATCTAAAGAATACAAGCTCATTAAAGAAGCTGAATGAGATCCTGAATCCGGATGGATGCCCCTATTTCGAGGCAGTTTCGACTGAAGGGAACGGAGTTGTAGAAACCTTAAGAGAGATATCCACCCTCACACTTGAAAATATAAAAAAAGAGATCGATCTTCTGGATACCAAAAGCGGTGTAAAGCCGGTTATCAGTTTTGATATAAATACTGAGAAAGAGATCATCCCCAAAGAAGATATTCCCGTAAAGCGGATCAAGACCGATGAAGATGAATCCGGACACGAGATTGTAAATAACATAAGCCTGGGAGAGATCGAAGAGGAAATAATAGTTCTTGATGATGTCCTTGAGCCTGAAGTTGCAGTAGAACAGAAGAAAGGCAAATCAGATGATAAAGGCAGTTTTAAACTTCTTAACACTCTCAAATCTGACAGTTCAAGACTTACCATTATTAACAAAATAAAATCTTCCGAAAATTATAAGATCGATATCAGAGATAGTAATTCAAAACTATTAAAAACCATTGACCTCACTTTATCTCCCGGTGTGGAGAAGATCAACCTTATTTTAGATGTTGAAAAATAGTATTTTCTCAGTATTACTGATCATAATTCTGTTTTCAGGATGTTCTAAAGGAGAATTAAATACAGATCCCATAACTGATCACCTTAGTGGACCGATAAAAAAAGCAGAATTCTTCTTTATAAAAGGGAAGAACCTCCTTGATGAACCCAATAAGGACGATGCCAGTTACTATTTTGACAGATCTTTAAATCTACTATTGGAATCATATTCAGCCGGGTCTGTTAAAAAAGAAATTGTTGATGAGTATATAAAAAAAATATCTGCTATTGAGTTGAACCACCTTAAATACATAAATGATATTTCAACTGAAAAAGAGAAAGCTCTGATCGATGAAGTTATTAATACCAGACTGTTTAAACCTTCACAAAAGGATATCTTAAGGATAAAAGAGCTTGCCGTTAAAGCTGAACCTACATTCTCAATTCCTGTTGATATCAATGATAAGGTTGTTGCCTTCATTAAGGCCTTTCAGTCGGTAAGACATCAAAGTATTCAGAATGCTCTTGACCGCTCAGGGATATATCTCGACAGATTTAAAGAAATTTTCAAAGAGACAGGAGTACCAGAAGACCTTGCATATCTTCCTATAATTGAGAGTGGTTTCAGGACCAATGCTTATTCCAGGGCCAGAGCAATGGGTATCTGGCAATTTATAAGATCAACAGCAAGACTATACGGACTGAGAGTTGACTGGATCCTTGATGAGCGTAAAGATCCCGAAAAATCAGCTAAAGCTGCTGCAAAATATCTTAAACATCTGCATGAAAGATTTGGTGACTGGTATCTGGCGCTTGCAAGTTATAACGGAGGCCCGGGAAGAGTGTCAAGGGCTATCAGAAGGGTCGGGAGCAAAGATTTCTACAGACTTGCCAGGACCAGATACTTGAGACGAGAGACAAGAAATTACGTCCCTGCATTTGTTGCTTCATTACTTATTGCCAAATCACCTGAAAAATATGGTTTTAAGATAAATGAACCTGAAACACTTTACCTTGAATCTAAAATTGTTGATATCATCTCTCCTGTAAGCCTTAAAAGTGTATCTTCAATACTGGGATTACCGTATCCTGAAATGAAAAAACTAAATCCGGAGATAGTTCGGGATTTTACACCATTCAACAAAAAAATTTATTCGATAAGGATCCCCTCTTCATCTGATGAGAAATTACTTGAAGAACTGAAAAGACTCCCTCCTAAAAGCAGATATTTTGCAGGATGGTATAGTGTAAAAAAAGGTGACAGTCTCTATTCAATTGCAAGAAAATTTCGAACATCTGTTACCAAGATAAAAAAAGTAAATAAACTAAGATCCAACCTGATAAGGCCCGGAAAAAGACTCCTTATTCCAAGATAGTTCAGATCTGAAAAGAAATTTGTTGAAATTCCCTGCATTTATATATAATATATTTAATATGTATAATTCCAACAAACTAAAGGGATGAAATATTGATAACAAAAATCAACTCGGCAATTCTTAACGGACTTAAAGTGATCAAGGCAGAGGTCGAAGTCGGATTCTCAAGGGGGATCCCCGGTGTAACAATTGTAGGACTACCGGATAATTCAGTAAAGGAGAGCAAAGAGAGGATAAAATTTGCAATAAAGAACTCCGGATTTGAGTATCCGGTAGGAGTAAAGATAGTTGTAAATCTTTCTCCTGCTGATATAAAAAAAGAGGGTTCATCATTTGATCTTCCTATAGCGATGGGAATTCTTATGAACAAGAATAGTATCTCCTACGATCAATTCGAAGATTTTCTTTTTTTTGGCGAATTGAGTCTTGAAGGGAAACTGAAACCCGTAAAGGGTGTCCTTAATTATGCTATTTCTGCTAAACAAAATGGTTTTAAAGGGATAATAGTCCCCATTGATAATGGTATTGAAGCTTCTTACGTAAAGGGGATAGAAGTTTATGCTCTGAAAGATCTTACTGAAGTTGGAAAATTTATATTTAATAAGGATCAGGTAAAAACATTCGATCCGGGTGATCATACACCAGTAGATGAGCTAACTAACTGTTATACAGATTTTAATGAAGTTAAGGGACAATATCAGGCTAAGAGAGCGATGGAGATCGGAGCAGCCGGTTCACATAACATCCTGATGATCGGCCCCCCCGGTGCAGGAAAATCCATGATGGCAAAGGCAATCCCATCCATACTCCCTTTAATGACTGAAGAAGAGACTCTCGAAACCTCACTTATCTACAGTTCTGCAGGGCTTCTGAACAACCGTGTCGGGCTCATAACAGAGAGACCTCACCGAGCTCCTCATCATACGATCTCAGACGTAGGAATGAGTGGAGGAGGGAGATTTCCGGTACCCGGTGAAATATCCCTTTCCCACAATGGAACACTTTTCCTTGACGAACTTCCACATTTCAAAAAAAGTGCTCTCGAGGTACTCAGACAGCCTCTGGAGGACGGGAATATCTCTATCTCCCGTTCACTTGTAACCCATACCTTCCCCGCAAGATTTATGCTTATTGCAGCTATGAACCCCTGTGAGGACACTTATGGTATAAAAACATCTGAATTTGAAGGGTGTACAGCAGCTCAGAAAAGAAGATACTATTCAAGGATATCCAAACCTCTGTTGGACAGGATTGATCTACAGATAGAGATAGAGAAAGTGGAACTTGATGAAATAACATCAAATATACACTCTGACAGTTCGGTATCTATAAGGAAAAGGGTAATGGTAGCAAGGGATATCCAGATCAGACGCTTTAAAATTTTGAGGAAAAATATTTTTGCTAATGGACATATGGGAAATAAGGAGATCAAAAAATTTTGTATCCTTAAAAAGGAAACGGAGGAAATTCTTAAAAGAGCCGTTGAGAAACTTGACCTCAGTACAAGGAGTTATTTTAAAATACTTAAAATTTCAAGAACTATTGCAGACCTGAGGGGAAGTGACGATATATCTACTATTGATATTCAGGAAGCGCTCAGTTACCGATCAGCAAACATTTTCAAACTTTAACCCTGCTATTTATCCCTGTTCATAAGAGCTGTTTTTATATTGTTCTTGGATATACCATGATTTTTTTTGAAGTAACTGAAAATATCCTCAACCGAATTCAGAACAGGTTTATCCGTCACATCTTCTTTTGTTTCCCCTTCGATCACGATCACAAATTCGCCTAATGCAATTATCTCTTCAATCAGTTCTTTATGATCTTCAAGTGTTCCACGAATGATCTTCTCATTCTTTTTTGACAACTCTTTTGATATGGAGAATCTTCTGTTACCGAATATTTCATATGCAGTCTCAAGAAATGTATTGACTCTTCTCGGAGATTCATAAAAGATCAGAGTATGTTTGAAGCCTGAATATTTTTCAAGATGAGATCGAAGCTTACCCTTTTTTTTGGGAGAGAATCCTGCAAAAAGAAATGTGTCAGACGGGAGACCGGAGTTTGTCAATGCAGGAACAAATGCTGTCGGTCCGGGAAGGGAGATAATATCAATCCCTTTTTCAATTGCTCTCCTTATCAATATATTACCGGGATCGGAAATAAGAGGAGTACCTGAATCAGTTATAAGAGCGCCATTCCTGTTCTCCAGATATTTTATTATGGTTTTTGCTTTCTCTTCTTCTTTCGGTTTATAGTAGCTGTAGAGTTTTTTCTTTATTCCAAGATTATTTAGTAATTTCAATGAATACCGCGTATCCTCTGCGATTATGAAATCGACAGATCCAAGGATATCGATCGCCCTTAGCGTAATGTCTTTAAGGTTCCCTATTGGGACAGGGACAATATAAAGCGCCATAGCAAGGTCTACTTATTCCAGTCCCTTGGATACCGGAAATCCAGTCCGACAGTACGGTTATGGATCTTTGTTATAGGTGGCATTGTCCGCTTAAATTGTGTACCGGTGATCATTTTTTTGATCTTTTTAATATCCTCTCTGTCAATTCCGGAATCGACCATCTCCTTTTCAGTATATCTCCGGTCTACCATATCATTAAGTATCTTATCAAGAGTTTCATATTTAAATCCTATCTCCCCTTCATCAGTCTGATCCATCCACAGATCAGCAGACGGTTTTTTCCTAATAATGGGATCAGGGATACCGAGATATTTTGCCAATTCTATAACTTCAGTTTTGTAAAGATCACCAATAGGGAGAAATGCTGCTGCTGAATCTCCAAAAAGGGTGGAATATCCGATTAGAATTTCGGTCTTATTTGAAGTCCCTACAACAAGAGCTTTTTTTCTTTCAGAGAAATCATAAAGAACTGACATCCGCTCCCTTGCACACTTGTTTCCGATCAGTGTTTTATTTTTAGTCGGATATTTATCAAAATATGGATCAATTGAAGGTGTTATATCGATGATCTCATAATTAACTCCCAATTTGTCACAAATAAGCTTCCCGTCTGAAAGACTATCATCTGAAGATGTCCGGTAAGGCATCAACAATGCGAAAGTGTTATCTTTCCCCAGGGCCTTGACCGTAAGATCAAGTACAAGTGCAGAATCTATCCCTCCGGAGACGCCGAGTATACCATTATTAAATCCGTTCTTTCTGACAGAGTCAGAGATGAATTTTACAATTATATCTGTTGTTATCTTAAAATTTATTTCAGCCATGAATGATCCTGTTTAACTCTTTTAATATTATATCAGGTTTTTCATCCCTGAGATAATTCGAACTTATCATCGATCTCCTTTTATCATCTTCATTTATTGTTATATCGATAACCTGTTCGTCATAGTATTTGCCCATATTAACTATACCTTTTCCGGGTGCTGCAAAGAATGAACCACCACCGAATCCGATTCCATCTTCAAATCCGGTCCTGTTACAAAATATAAAATTCTGATGATAATTAATTGAATATACCTCTCCCAGACGCTCCCATAGTTTGTGAGAAGTGAATCCATCCTCAGCCATACCTCGGTGGGGACTATTGGAAACAGCGATAATAATATCGGTATTCTGAAGAAAGTACAGATATGCATTAACAGGGAAAAGTATCTCTCTGCAGATCAATATCCCGGCATTCAGGTTTCCGATCCTGAAAGATCTAAAATTTTCTCCGGCCTTAAAGATCATCTCTTCCTCAAACATTCCGAAATTCGGCAATTGAACTTTTTTATGATTATGAATTATCTCCCCGCCGGAAAAAAAGATCGCAGAATTATATATAATACCGGGACTACTCTCAAAAGGGAGGCCTGCAACAATATCAATATTTTTACTGAGTTCCATTAAACCGACCAGGACTCTGTCAATTCTCTCTTTCGAAATGTCGTAAATAATATCTTTTAACTGGTATCCTGAAAGGCTTAATTCCGGAAACACTATCAGATCGATCTCATGATTTACAGCTTCCTTTATCTTCAAATTATGATATTCAAAATTTGCTTCAATATCACCTAATACGGGAGAGAATTGTATGATCCTTACTTTCATAATATGAATATATCATAGGGGAATTTATCTTACAATATAAACTTTCAGTCAAAACAGTGGTCCGGTTTTTATTAGTAATTCTCCTGGTAAATGTCCGGTTCTATGTAGATCTTTTTAACAATTGGGTGGTCAGATCGGATCTCAGCTTCGATCCCGTTAATAAGATTACTGACCTCTTTTACATTCAGCCGGGGATCAAATTCGATCTTAGCAGCAAGAAGCACATCATCCGGACCCAATTGTAATGATCTGAGGTGGATAACTCTTCTGATATTTTCTTCATCCCTGAATATGCTGTTTATTTTATATATGAGTTTGGGATCAGCACTCTCCCCTATCAATAACGACCTGGTCTCATTCCCCAGAAAAAATGCCACTACTGCAAGTATAATACCAATCAATATGGATGCAATTCCATCAAATATCAATATACCTGTAAAATGTTGAAGTGCCAGTGCAATCATTGCAACAGATAGTCCTGTGAGAGCCGCAAAATCTTCCAGAAATACAACTAACAATTCTGATTTTTTTGTTTTCTTCAAATAAGAGAAGATCGGCTCCCCTTTCCTTTCCAGATTGATCTTCTTATTAGCCTTGAGAAATGCAAAACCCTCAGCTATAAATGATAACCCCAGTACAATGAAAGCGTATTCGATCTTATCAACTTTCATCGGGTGCTGAAGTCTGTGTATCCCTTCGTAAACAGAGAACAAAGCCCCTGCTGAAAACAGGATCAACGCCACAATAAAAGACCAGAAATATAATTCTCCGGAGAAGCCGAACGGATGAAGTTCATTTGCTTTTTTCTCACCTTTCTTTATCCCGATCAGAAGAAATACCTGGTTAAAAGAGTCTGCAAGCGAATGAACAGATTCAGCCATCATGGCAGTCGAACGTGTAATGAATGAAACTATAAGTTTCATTACAGAAATAAATAAATTTGCAAAGAGCGCAGTAAATATAACTGATTTTGATGAATTTGAAGAAGCCATTTTTCGATTTTAATTCTAAATCGAAATGATGTCAACAATAATATTTATCTCTTTTGACTGCATTCAGGCGTGGTGGTATAATTTTCAGCCAATGAGAAAACCAATAAAAAAAATTATTTTTTCAGCTTTAATACTATTGATATTGCTAATAATATATCCACCTTTATCCTATAAGAAACTTTCAAATAACAACCCTCTTAACAACAACATTGTAAAAGGAGTGTTCCACGTACATTCAAATTTTTCAGATGGCAAAGGGGATATCGAAGAGATAACCGGAGCTGCTGAGGCAAACAAACTTGATTTTGTGATCCTCACTGATCATGGTGAACCGAATCTGAAATGTGCAGGATCGACCGCATTCTACAACAATGTGCTGCTTATCGGGGGATCAGAATTTTCCCTCGATTGTGGCCATCTTGCTTCGGCAGGCTTTGATATTCAAAAATATCGCTTCCCGAAAGAACCTCAGGAAGCTATTAATGATATGAACAGATATAACGGCTTCAGTTTTATCTCACACCCTTTTGATAATAAGATCCCCTGGACAGACTGGGACATTAAAGATTTTACCGGCATCGAAGTTCTCAGCTCGTACAGCAGCGCAAGGAGAATAGGCATTCTGAAACTTATTGCATTTCCTTTCCGCTATATACTTAATCACGAATATTCCCTTTTAAGCTCTCTCGACTACCCCTTGAAGAATCTGGAAGTGTGGGATTCTTTTAACAAAAAAGGTAAATATATGGGTATTTACGCTCTCGATGCACATGCCAAGATACCCTTAACAAAAAAGATCTCACTAAATTTCCCCTCATACAGATCAATGTTCTCGGTATTGAATATTTATGTAAAAACAGACAACTCATTATCAACTGACCCTTCAAACTCAGCGAACACTATTATTGACAGTATTAAAAATGGCCGATATTTTAATGTTATTGAGGGTATTGCACCTGCAAACGGATTCGATATTGTCTACAGATCATCTGATGGAAGAGATCATGAAACAGGTAAGATAATTTCAGATATCAACGGTATCATCAGGATAGACCTCCCGTTCAACTTTCCTGTCCGCGTCAAGATCATAAAGAACGGGGAACAATTTTCAATTAAAAGATTTGATCCATCTTCAAAAGCTGAGATCAGGATCAATGGTCCAGGTGTTTACCGGT
>DBOL01000034.1 GCA_002299555.1 Candidatus Aminicenantes bacterium UBA647 | reverse complement strand
TAAGCGTTTAATTAAACGCTTACCTTTGACCATCTATTATGATTGTTTTGAAAGTTGGCAGGGTTTTTGCGTAAATATTTTATGAAGGCTTTTATGTGAAATAAAATTTTTTAAAAGGAGGGAACAATGGCTTGTCAAAAACGAAGAGATTTTTTAAAGGGATTTGGATTCTTGGTTTCTGGATCACTTTTGGGAAGTTCACCATTATTTTCAAAAAACATCTTTAATGATTCCTATCCCACAGAATTAAAGGAAAAGGTATCAAAGGTACTCTCTATCCATTCTCTAAAAGATAAGATTGCTGGTTTAAGAAATCTGGAAAAGGAATATGGGTTTAATCAAGTCAAAGAGGTGGTGGGTCAACAGCTTAGAATCAAAGAAATGAACAATTGGAAAAGAATCGCTCAAAGGGCCGAAAAAAATGATATGGAGACCTTTGTTAAAATCCTTTGGGAACAGTTTTGTGAGGCAGAGGGGATCCAGTTTAAGATAAACCGAAGTGGAAAAGAAATCAGAATCCATTGCACCCACTGTCCATCTGTAAAAAACTACAAGGACCTGAATGCCTTGGATTGGGGTTATGAACTTTACTGTAAAGGGGATTATTATATGATTGAAGGATTCAATCCCAACATAAATTTTACCAGAACCAAAACCCTAATGCAAGGACACGACTGCTGTAATCACACCTACTCAATGTTATGAACAATGTGATGAAATACCTGGGGTCGGTTCTTGACATTTTGACATTTTCCGCGAGCTGTTTTGTAGAACCAGGTGTGAAGGGGTCAAGTCTACGTTTGACTCTTATTCGTTGATTTATAGAGCAGGAGAGTTGATAAGATATAATCCAGGAATTCTGCAAAGGGTAAAGGAAATAAGGAAATTGTATAGCAAGAGTCAAACGTAGACTTGACCCCTTCACAATTTCAATCAAATACAAATCTCCCAACAATTCTTCAACAGTGTTATCCATTATTTTTAACTTTAATGAAGATCTTTACAAGACGTATGAGAATTTGATGAAAACTGTGTCCCATTTTTCACCGATATCACCAAACCTGTTGCTACCTTTTTGATAAGCCAGTTGAATAGTTCCGAAAGGGGGCTGGAATCTGTAGACGAAAAGGGCCTGAATATTCTCTTTGGTTATTGCTGAATTGGTTTGATAGAACAATTTAAAATATATATCCTTGGTGAAATAATTTGTCATCCTGAGAATGTGGATCCATGTGCTTTCATTATCAGGGTCAGGATCAAAGGCCAATCTGTTCAGGTCATATTCAAATGAGAGATTTTTAAAGATCTTATAATTCACTCCTGTTCCAATCAGATTATAATCAAGCCCAAAACTGTGGCCGAATTCATAGTTTATTTTTGCTGACTGCCACTCCCTGGTGTTATAGCCAGTTTCAAATCCAACTGAATAATTGTCATAGTCTGCTTCATAACGTTTAAATTCCCGCATATACTCTATCTCAAATGATAATTTGTTAGACAGGTCAATCTCAATTTGCTGATCGATCTGCCAACTTCTCAATGTATCTTCCATGCTCCAGTAAATGTTATAATTTGAAAAATATTCTATCCTGTCTATTCCATAATTTTTAATCCACCATATTTTCTCTATAGCAGAATCGAGTTCCTTCCTGTCATCATCCCTGACAAAACCGACACTGTTGGCATTATCGGCAAAATTTTCTCCTAATTGTGTGTATCTGAGATGGATATGAAAAGTTGAAGAATCGAAACTGGGCCTAAAAAAGAACGCGAGGTTCTTATCATCAAAATCACCATAACTTAATGCAAATTGTCCTGTCAGATTAACTTTATCTGAGAAGAAATGAACAAGGTCAAATCCGAGGTTGCCATGTTTTTTCCCGCTGACAATTTTATTTGCTCCTATAAAACCAATGGTTGAAGATTTGAAGATATCCTTTCTTAGACGGAAAACTGAATAATTTGCAGAATCAAGCTCAAGGTCTCCATTTTTTTTACTCTGAACAGTCATAAAAGAATATTCATATCCATTCTTTTTGCCATAGATCTTTGCACCGCCATAAATATCCGAGATACGTCGAGAATAAAAAAGACGTATTCTCTGGCTGTATATTTCTGACCCTTCAAGGAAAAAGTTTCTTTTTTCCGGCATGCTTAGTTCGAAACGGGTAAGGTTGATCCGTTCCTCATCAGCCTCGATCGTGGCGAAATCGGGGTTGATCGTAATGTCAGCTGACATCGATTGAGATATAGCATATCTGATATCAAGGCCTGCAGATATCTTAGTCTCCTCATCCTTCTGAAAACGGGATATCAGATGAGGTATAACTTTAAGATTTTTTCCGGCTTTTTTTAATTCGAAATTTTTCATTGTTCCGAATTGAGATACTTTTGTGGTAGTTTCCACAGGACCGGTCCAGGTATCTTTCTCCATAAGCCGGGGGATATATCTGACTAACCCTAATCCCCATTTCAGATTCACACCAGGTTTATATTTTAAGATAGATAGGGGAATAGCTATTTCTGCGTTCCATCCTGTTTTTGTTTTTTTTGCCGATGAGAGCCAATTCTCATCCCATGTTGAATCTGCTGTTCGCCCATTATCACTGAGGCGCCCATCCAACTGAGTTCCCAGAGGGTTGGTGAAAAAATAATAGGCTGTCCGGCGATCGAAAAAAGTATCTATTCCTATTCCGATAGAATCATCATCACCCAGATTCCCATCTCTTTGTGAAATTCTCGCAATGATCTTTTCAGGTTCTTTATCTGTACATATTATTCCAAAATAAATGTAATCTTCAGAATAAAGTATTTTCACTTCGGTTTTAAAAGAAGTTTCCCCCCCCTTTTGAGGCTGAAACTGAATGAAATCTCCCGCTGTTTCTGCGGATTGCCAGGCAGGTTCATCCAATATTCCATCGATAGAAATTTTTTCTGAAATTTTTGTCGGAGAGATCTCTTTGTTTATCCCTTCAGAAATCAAATATGGTGATAATAAGACTAGAAGTAGAAAAATTGTAATTAATACTCTCAAATTACCCCAACTTCAGATTTTGGTCTGCAAGTTGTAAAAGGCCCTTTACCGGCAGGTTGTAAGGGCAGGCTGATTCACAATGTCCGGAGCAGTCATTACAGGCATCCGGTTTAATGGCAGTCAACTTTGCATATTTTTCCATTGCATATTTTTCACTTCCATTTGTGTCAAAGTAGTGGTTATATCTTAAGATAGTATTAACAGGGATATTTTCAGGACACGATGATTCACATATTCCACATGCATGACGGCAATACAAATTCCCTCCACTATCGGCATAGTTATTCAGCTTTTTCAGTTCATTCCCGGTAAGTTTTTTCCCGGAAAGACTTAGCATTTTCTCAATATCATCAAAGTTCCTGAATGCAATATTAAGTACGTTAACATTTTCATTATCAAGGACAAATTGTAAAGCTGCATTTCTGATCTCATCCCTATTCTGCAGGTTGTTCTTCTTTGCAAATTCCTCAGTTTTTGAAGCAGAATCTTTCATACTATTAAAATAATTCAGTGTTCTCTGATCGACCTTTTTTCCCTCTCCTTTCAATTTTTCGATCCTCTCTTTCAAATCGTAGTATCTGGCTACCGGATTTGATTTCATTATGGTTACAGCTATATTTTTCTTTTTACAGGCAGCCATTATCTTCTCACCCGGATCGGTTTTCAGGAAGTTATATACGATTAGTAAGAGGTCAAATCTGCCGTCTTTGACTGCACCCATTAAAACCTCTTCCATAACATCCTGACTTCTTCCAAACCTGGCCCCATGATTTGAAACTCCAGTAAATCTCAGTTTTCCTTCAGATCTCAATTTTTTAACCGCAGTATGGAATCCCTTGTTTTCAAGTACGCCGATCGATGAAGCTCCGTGGATCATCAGGCAATCTATATATTCAGTTCCAAGTCTTTCAAGGCACTTATTGAACCTCTTCTCGATCTCTTCAGATAATGAGTCTTCCTTCAGATGAAGTTTAGTGGTGATGAACAGAGATTTCCGATCTCTGCCTTCAATTGCTTTCCCGATATTTTTTTCAGAAGTTCCTCTCCCGTATGATTCAGCCGTATCTATATAATTAACACCTGAATCGAGTATAGCATTAAGGATAGGAACGTTGAATGCTCTGGAAGTCCCGAGGCCTATATCAGATGCTCTGAACCCGGTTCTACCCAGAGTATTATATTTCTTGATTTTCGGAAATACGGAAGTTGTTTCCTCATTTTCTCCATTGAGAAGGTTTCCCTTTCCTGAAACTCCCAGACCTGCTATTCCTATAGCAGAAGTTTTAATAAAATTTCTTCTGTTGAAAATTCCGTCTTTATTCATTCGGTTCCTCCATATTTTAAAATACTATGATAATAAGATATTAAATTTTTGAAAATGCGAAGTCAATAGCTTATAAGGGAGGTGTCAGGATCTCTTCCTGAAGAAGAAATGGTATTCAGCTTTTCCGGAATAGCACTTCATGTAGTTCCTTATATCTTCCCAGCCTTCATCTTTTACATGTTTGAGAGCATCATGAATATTCCTGAATTTTAATTGGCGGCCGCTCCTTTTTGTTAAATCTCCATTGTAAAGAAGATTATCCAGCCTTTCTCCATACCTGATCATAATTCCCTGAACAATGCCGCTACTCTGCTTCTCCCATATGAGTTCAATATATTTGATATTGTCTGATTTTGATATATTATTGTTGTTCACATAAAGGCCGGCATAAAGAGAATTTACTGATAGCAAAAGAAAGATAGGTAATATAAGTTTAAAACTTTTCATTTATATAAAACCGGATATCCGGTTCTCCCCTTAAAATCAGAATAATCTAATTAAAATATGTTGTCAAATAAGGAAAAAACCAGGGATTGTCATTAAGAGATATAGCATTTGTCATTAGGTCAATCTTTTCACGTCATTGAGGACATGGCTAGAGCCGAGATATTGACATTTATTCAGTGAATAGTATTTTTAACAATATTGAGTTTTACTATATGTGTGTGATACTATTTTGGTTGCATTTAGTAAATAAATTTTATAAATAACAATATCCCGGAGGATACGAAATGAGATTTTTTAAGAGAATTGTTTTTATGATCACATTTTTTTCTGCACAATTTGTTATGTCCGAAGTTGTTCATAAGGCTGGAGAACAAGTTGCGAAGAAGAAACCCCCCACATTTTTCACCTACCTTTTGCAACCAAAGTTTATCGTAATGATATTGATAGGTCTTGTAGTCCTGATCCTTCTCAGGAGTAATAACATGAGGAAAGGGATAAAAGTTACGCTACTTCTTATATCAACTTTTCTTTTCGGATTCGCCGGCAATATTCCTGCAGATTTTTTCCACTCATTTGCAATGCATCCTTCACCGATGTGTGCAGCAACAAAACCTCTCTTATATGGATTCGGAATCCCGTTCATTGTCACGCTATTTGTTATATTTCTCCTTACATTGATCGGGCCGAAACTTTTTTGCGGGTATGTATGTCCTGTTGGTGCAGTTCAGGAGTTGATTGCAATGCTGTCTGATAAACTAAGTATAAAAAGATTCCGTACAAATTTCAGGATAGCAAATGCAGTAAGGCTTATTTTATTTCTCTTGTTCATTTTTATAAGTGCAACAGCAATTCTGAATATAGTTTATAAAGGCCAGGTTTTCCCCAGGTCTTTTTATGACTTTATAAATCCTTTCCACGGCCTTGAGTTCGGCATTGAAAAAACTTTTATCGGTTATATAACTCATTATGTTCCTTTCCTGTTGACTTTGATCCTCTCTTTTAAGTATTACAGGCCATTCTGTCACTTTGTATGTCCGATAGGATTGTATACAAGTTTTATAGAACAGGTTTCGCTATTCCGCATCAGTTTCAAAAAGGAAAAATGTACCGACTGCAATATATGTGTCAAACAATCTCCATGTACTGCTATTCCTTCTATACTTGAAGGTGCTGAGTTAAGGCCTGATTGTTATACATGTAATGTCTGTATTGAGGTTTGCCCTGAAGATGCGCTAGATATAGGTGTAAAAAGGGTAAAATAGACCTTAAGATAATTTTATTGTTTGCTTTTCACTGATTCGATCTTTGCACTCATTGAAGCAGATTTGTCACGCCTGTCATCAATGCTTAGTCTTGTGGAAACCCTTTTTGCACCTTTTTGAAAAGGGGTTTCATGCATCTCCCGGACGGCCTCAAGAATCCTGTCAAGTTCACCCTCAACTATAGTGGACATAGGTGTGAGTTCACATTTAAGGTCTTTATATTTCTTCAATACATTTTCAACATCCGCAACGTATTGACTTAAGGATGTCGAACCTGTACCAAGTGGCACTATTGTTATTTCAGCGATGGTTTTATTCATTTTCAACTCCGGTATTATTAGAGCAGGAAATCACAATTCTGTCAAAAATGTAATTGTGATAAAATAAACTACCTTAGGAGGAAGTTTGATCACTGAGGCTGAAATCAGATTCATCTCTACAAACTGTAGAACCAATAGGGCAGGGATCACCAATATAATTAAAATGCTGGAGGAAGGATTGAGTGTCCCCTTTATTTCCAGGTATAGAAAAGAACAGACTGGCAACATTGACGAAGAGTCAGTTAATTCGGTATCAGATAGTTTTGATCTTATTAAAGAGATAAATCTGAGGAAGGCCACTATCCTTAAGACCATTGAACAACAGGGGAAACTTTCGGATGAACTTAAAAATAAGATCACAACCTGTTTCTCATCTTCAGAATTAGAAGATTTGTATTTGCCGTATAAACCAAAGAAAAGGACAAAAGCAGTTATTGCAAAAGAGAAAGGATTTGCACCGTTTGCTGATGATATCCTTGACCGGGATATCAAAGGTACTCCGGAGGAGATGGCAGAGAAATTTATTATTTCGGGGGATAAAACAGAGAGTATTGAAGAAGCTCTGGAGTTGGCCGGATTTATTATTGCGGAAAATTTTTCTGAAAATATAAAATTAAGGTCAGGATTAAGGGATCATTTAAATAAAACTGTATCACTTGTTTCACAGGTTAAAAAAGAATTCAGAGATAAAAGAAGCAAATTTGAGCAATATTATAAATTCAGTGAATCAGTCAGGACAATTCCCTCACATAGGATTCTCGCAATTTTCAGAGGGGAGAATGAAGGGGTTCTGAAAAAAAGTATAGATGTCGATATCGACAGGGTGTCACGAAGCTTCAGGAAAATATTGTATTCTGAAAATCATGAAAGAGCCTTGTTTTTAGATACGGTTTATTCGGATTCAATAAAGAGGCTTGTATTTCCTTCGATCGAGAACGAGATAATGTCCGAACTGAAGAAGGATGCTGACGAAAAAGCTGTTGCTGTATTTGCCACAAATCTTGAAAAGATATTATTGTCTGCTCCGGCAGGAAATATCAATGTTATTGCATTGGATCCGGGGTATAGGACAGGATGTAAACTTGCTGTATTGGACAGGACGGGGAAGTATGTTTATTACACAACCATCTATCCTACTAAGCCTAGAGAGGATGTTGAGAATTCGAAAGTTGTTCTGAATGATCTAATAAAAAAACATTCTATTAATGCAATTGTAATTGGTAATGGTACTGCTTCCAGGGAGACATTTTCATTTGTAAAAGGAAATGTCCCTGATAACATTATTGTGTCTGTGATCAGCGAATCAGGGGCATCTATATACTCAGCCTCAAAAGCCGGACGTGAAGAGTTTCCTGATCTTGATGTGACTGTCAGAGGTGCAATTTCAATCGGAAGAAAATTTCAGGACCCATTGTCGGAACTTGTAAAACTTGATCCGAAATCTATCGGTGTCGGGCAATACCAGCATGATGTCGATCAGAAACTTCTCGGTAGAAGACTTGAAACTACAGTCTCATCAGTCGTAAACAGAGTAGGTGTTGACCTTAACAACTCTTCAGCTCATATTCTCAGGTATGTTTCGGGGATAGGGGAAGCATTATCAAAAAAAATATTTGAATTCAGGAATAGCAATGGAATGTTCACAAGCAGGAATCAATTGAAAAAAGTTGAAAAATTAGGTGAAAAAAGTTTTTTGCAGAGTGCCGGATTCCTGAGGATAAACGGAGGTAAGCAGATCTTAGACTCAACCGGTATCCACCCGGAATCATATCCGGTTGTTAAGGAAATTTGTAAAGATATCGAAATAGATATTTCAGATCTAATAAATAATAAAGAAGCTATTGACCGGATAAGTCCTGAAAATTATGTTTCAGATAGTACAGGGGAATTTACAATAAATGACATAATTGATGAACTAAAAAAGCCCGGAAGGGACCCCCGAAGCTCATTTGATCCGGTAGAATTTGATGATAAAGTAGGTTCCATTGATGATCTTGAAGTAGGAATGGTATTGAATGGTATCGTTACCAATATTACAAATTTCGGAGCTTTTATTGATATTGGAGTTCATCAGGATGGTCTTGCCCATATATCTGAACTATCTGATAAATTTGTGAAAGATCCATATAGTGTAGTCTCAGTCGGTGATAAAGTGAAAACCCTGGTACTCAAGGTCGATATAGAGTTGAAAAGGATCGCACTCAGCCTTAAAATGCCTGTGTCTGAATAATAAAGTGTTTAGTTATTCGGATTTTGATTTCACAGGACTAAAATATTTTTTCCTGAACCTTAATGAAACATTCACTAAGCCTATAAGTACCGGAACTTCCACAAGTGGGCCGATTACTGCAGCAAAGGCTTCTCCTGAATTGATCCCGAAGACAGCTACAGCGACAGCTATAGCAAGTTCAAAATTATTAGAGGCGGCAGTAAAGGATAAAGTAGCCGTTTTCTTGTAATCAGTTCCGATCCTCCTGCTCATAAAAAAACTTACTATGAACATCACGATAAAATAAATAAAAAGCGGGATTGCGATCCTTATAACATCTAGAGGTATTTTTACTATAAATTCACCTTTCATACTGAACATTACCATTATAGTAAATAGCAGAGCTACTAATGTAATCGGACTTATCTTCGGGATAAATTTAGTTTCATACCATGTTTTCCCCTTCAATTTAACCAGTGAGAATCTTGTCATCATTCCGGCAATAAATGGTATCCCAAGATAAATAAAAACACTTTCAGTGATCTGTCGAATACTGATATCAACAACACTCCCTTTAAGGCCTAATAGTGGAGGTAGCTTGGTAATAAATATCCAGGCATAGAAAGAGAAGAATAGAACCTGGAAAATACTATTGAATGCAACAAGGCCTGCAGCATATTCTGAATCACCTTTTGCCAGTTCATTCCAGACAAGTACCATGGCAATGCATCTGGCAAGTCCGATAAGTATCAGACCTGTCATATAATGTGGCATATCCCGAAGGAAAATTACAGCCAGGAAGAACATCAGAACAGGACCGATTATCCAGTTTTGAACCAGAGAAAGTGTCAGAACTTTCCAATCTTTAAAAATGTCACCCAATTCTTCATATTTGACTTTAGCAAGCGGCGGATACATCATCAATATAAGTCCGATAGCAATTGGAATATTTGTTGTCCCGCTATTGAATTTGCTCCAGAAATTAACAATTGAAGGGATGAAATAACCCATCCCGACACCAATCCCCATGGCTAGAAATATCCAAAGTGTTAAGTATCTGTCTAAAAATTTAAGCTTCTTTTTCCCGGGCATTTATCTAACCTCCAATTTTATTCTAATATTTATTTACAGAGTTAAAAGATAGATCCCTGCAATAATTATTAAGATACCGCATATTTTTTTAATTATTAGGGTTCCCTTGGATGATTCATTCCATTTTAAATATTTTTGTATATATTCAGTGAATGAGCCTGCGAATACGATAACAAGGCAATGTCCAAGTCCGTATGCAGCCAGAAGTGAAAAACTGTGAATAAAATTTGAAGATGATGAAAACAGAGTGATAGCAAGGACAGGTGCCATATAAGCGAATGTGCAGGGGCCGAGGGCAATACCGAAGATCAAACCCAGAACGAAGGCCGGTCCTGCGCCCTTCTTTTTAATATTAAGCTTGCTGATTCCAGGGAAATTAATTTTAATTATATCAAGCAGATACAATCCGACCGCAAAGAAAATAATGGCAACAATATAGTTTGCCCATTTCCCGATATCGCCCATCATTCTGCCCATTAATGATGTGACAAGGCCGATTATAGCGATTGTGATCAGGATACCGGAGGAAAATGATAAAGAGGTCCAGAAAGCATTTTTAAATGACTTTTTTTCCTGCTGGCTGACATAGGCAACAATCAGAGGAATGCTTGCCAGATGACATGGGCTAAGCAGAATGCTTAATACCCCCCACAAAAATGATCCGGCGATAGCAATTAAAAATGTGGATTGAACCAGTGTTGAAAGCCATGAGAATAATGAACCCAAGTTATTTAACTCCCTTTTCTTTCAATACTTTTATTATATCTTCTTTTGGAAAGAATCCTTCGTGACGAAAATATTCTTTTCCTTCACTGTCAAGAAAGATCTGAGTCGGAATCAACTTAATCTTATATTTTGATGCAAATGGCTTCCCCTCCGATGTCCATACATCATGGAATACAACTTTCACCTGATCTTTATACTCTTTTTCTATTGCATCCATAATTGGCTGCATTTTCTTACAAGGGATACACCTTACAGAGCCCAGTTCTACAAAAGTTACTTTGATATTGGTTGTTTCCTTTTGTTTTTCCTCTTTTGAGTCGCAACATTTTTTATCGCTTTTACTGCATGATGCCTGAAGAGTAATTGCAAAAATTCCGATAAAAATTAAAACAGCAATTTTTTTAATCATTTTATTTCACCTCATTTCATTTCGAAATTATAATTTGTATTTGCTTTTTGCATTAACTTGTATGATCAAGAGAGCATTGTCTTGAGGTCCTCAATTCCGGGGATCTTACCGTAGGCTTTTATTTCACCATCCACTACCAATGCTGGTGTCATCATAACGCCAAAATCCATGATCTCATTAAGATCAGTTACTTTTTCCAGATTGAATTCAATTTTCATATCATCCGCAACCAAACGTGTTACCTCTTCCAACTTCTTACATTTGGGACATCCTGTGCCCAGAACCCTTATTTCTTTCATTCATTTCTCCTGTATTTTTTACATTTAATAGTTTCTTATTAAAAAAGATACCCATAGATAAGTCCGGATATCGTAGCCATTATCACAACCAGCGATATAAAAACTAAGGTTTTCTTTGTCCCGAGAACGCCTCTTATAACAAGCATATTAGGCAGGCTTAATGCCGGTCCGGCCAGCAGCAACGCAAGGGCAGGACCTTTTCCCATACCGGCACCAATTAACCCTTCAAGGATGGGAACTTCTGTCAATGTGGCAAAATACATAAATGCTCCGACTATTGATGCTAAAAAATTTGCAGGAATAGAGTTACCTCCAACAAGTGTCTGTATCCATTCAGATGGAATCAATCCCTCGTTACCGGGACGGCCCAGGAATATTCCTGCAACAAGGACTCCAAGTAGTAATAGAGGCATGATCTGTTTTGTAAAACCCCAGGAAGAGATCGTCCATTCCTTTAGTTCATTTTTTTTGAACCATTTAATGAGGATAAATATAAGGATTACTACAAAAATTCCTGTTATTATCCATTTGATCATAAATATTGATGACCAGATATTGTTGGTAACTGAAGCCGGTTTTCCCCAGTTTGCAAATACAAGTATTCCCACCATGGAAATAAAATATACTGAGTTCTTCCATAATGGTTTCTCATTGGAATTTTCTACTGACTGAAATCCTTTATTTTGATTTTTGTTATTATTTTCTTTTAAAAAAATAATATGCATCATCAATCCGATAATGATGCTGAAAATAATTGCACCAATGGCTCTTGCTAATCCTAATTCCCATCCGAGAACCTGTCCGGTCAGGATTATAGCAAGTATATTTATGGCAGGCCCGGAATATAAGAAAGCTGTTGCAGGGCCGAGCCCTGCTCCCCGTTTATAAATACCAGAGAAAAGTGGTAATACAGTGCAGGAACAAACGGCTAGTATTGACCCTGATACCGATGCGACTCCATAAGAAACAAATTTATTTGCATTCGGACCCAGATATTTAATTACAGAGTCCTGACTGAGAAAAACTGATATAGCTCCAGCTATAAAAAAAGCCGGGACAAGGCATAATACAACGTGTTCCCTTGCATACCATTTTGCAAGAGCCAGAGCTTCAAAAACAGGCCCTCCGAATGGAATGATATCAAGTGGAAAAAAGTATAATAGTAAGAAAACTGCAACGAGTAAAAAAAAGATTTTCCATTCTTTCATTTTGCCTTCCTTAGTACTTCTCTACATTCCCATGTAGCGATATACAAGTGAAAATTTTTTACTTTTTACATAGGATGTTGCGATCTGCAAGAAGAGCTGACCTTCTTTCTTTTTCCAGCAATTCATCATTATCAAACATTGATCTTACTAATTTAAAAAGAGTTTTATTAAGTTCATCTTTTTTTATAAGACTATATTCAACCCAGAGGCCTTCTTTGGTATCTTCAATTATCTCCGCTTCTTTTAATATTCTTAGATGACCTGATACTGTGGACTGCGATAAACCGATGATTTCTGTGATCTCACAAACACACATAGGCTTTGACATCAGCATATTTACTATCCTGAGTCTGTTATTTTCCCCCAGCGATTTGAATATTTTTTCTGTCTTGTTTAGCATATCGTTATATCCCGATATACCATTATGCACTAATTTTTTATAATTGCAACAGTCTTCAGTTTAATTCAGAATAATTAATCTAAAAATGAGTCCTTAAAGATCTCAGTCAGATTGATAGTGTGATTCCCGATGCGCCTCAGGTCTCGTGTGAATCCGTAGAAAAGGATACTTAGCCTTGTTTTGGATGAGTCATCCTGGATCCGGGATATCTGGTTCGAGTCAAATTTATCAATAAGTTTTTTTATACTTTTTTCATTCCTAATTATTTTATTCAGGGTATTTTTATCTTTTGCGATCATTGCATTTGATGCACTGTCAAGAGTATCAATAATTAGATCTTTCAATTCTTTTAATTCATCTAATTGTGAATCGAGTAACCCTTTATGATTATTATCTATATGGTTATAGGCTCTTATAACTATATCCCGCTCACAATCTGCTATTCCCTGTAATGCGCTTATAGTTTTCGAGTAGTCTGCAGAACGTTTGGGATCTGATTTTTGAAGCAATCTCAGGGTTTTGAATATGTTTGCAGCTATGATATTTGCTTCTGTTTGAATCCTTTTTGAATCTCGTCTGCAAGCTCTTAATATTACTCTGCTCTCAGCTTTTACTCCATTAAAACCTTTGCTCAGAACTTCAGAAATATCTTTAAGGAAATAACCTGCATGTTCGAATGTCACAGATATCGCATATTTTTCATCCTTGATTTTTTTTAAATTAAAGATCTCAAAATCTTTTGCCTCTTTTTCCCGGCTACTGTGGAGATGGTGATTTTTAAATATTGCAAATGCTCCCAGAAGTGCGATAATGATCACACCCGGGACCTTCAGAAAGATAAGTATAAATGCAAATACTGCAGCGACAGAAAAAGCAAGAAATGCAGTTATGAACCAACCTCCAATAACAGTAAATACTCCTGCAACTCTGTAGACTGCACTTTCCCTTCCCCATGCCCGATCAGAGAAGGAGGAACCCATAGCAACCATAAATGTAACGTATGTAGTTGAAAGTGGAAGCTTAAGAGATGTGGCAAAAGAGATCAGCACGCTTGCTACCATAAGATTCACTGAGGCTCTGATAAGGTCAAATGCCGGCTTCTCAGTATCATCAGTTAATGTTGATTCATTTACGGTTTTGAATCTTCTGTTCAACATTGAAATGAAACTTTTTGGTAAAATCGCTTTGAACCCGTCAGCAGTGGAAGTAAAAACTCTTACAACAGATCTGGAAAGAGCCGATGATCCGAATCTTTCAAAACCCTCTTCCTGCCTGCTCAGGCTGAGCTCAGTTTTTGTAACTGTCTTTGCTTTTTTTGAATACCACAAAGTTATTGCCATGATTATTCCGGCAAGGAGAAGCAGAATAGTGTGGGAGGAAGTGGCTTTTTGAAGTTCGGTCATTACTCCTGTAAGTGGATTGTCCATTGAGGCTGAAGCTTTAAAAGCACTAAGTCCTGCCAGAGGGACACCTATAAAATTAACAAGGTCATTTGCTGCAAAGGCCATTGCAAGAGCAAATGTGCCTATCAGCACTATAATTTTCAGAATATTGACTCTTGTTAATAAGAGTAGAATCTCAAGTATAAAAGCAGAAATAAGGAAACTTATAAAAAGGATCAGGACCGTATTTGATTTTATCCAAGACAAAGTTTCAGGAGTTATAAATGTTGATCCCTTGGCTCCTTTTATAAGGATAAAATACATAATTGAAGATAGTGCAACGCCTCCCCAGACAGCTCCATATCTCCTGACCCTTTTTTTGAAATCAAATGTAAAGATGAGTCTGGACAGGAATTGGATCAATGCACCCGTAATAAATGCAACGATCACCGAAAGCAAAATTCCGAAAATTATCGCAAGAGCCTTACCTGTATTTATGTATTTTATTATATTTGATAAACCTTCACCTGATCTTGAGATCTTTATTATTGACATTGCAACAGCTGCTCCGAGAAGTTCAAAGACTATCGAGACGGTTGTTGAGGTTGGAAGTCCGAAGGAGTTAAACATATCCAGAAGAATGATATCTGTCAACATTACTGCCAGAAAAATTGTTATAAGGTCAGGCATTGTGAAGAACTCAGGGTGAAAGATCCCCTTTCTTGCAACTTCCATCATCCCTTTACTGAATGTGACCCCTGCAATAAGACCAACACTTGCGATCATGAAGATCAAGTAACGGGAAGCAACTCTGGATCCGATCGAAGAGTTCAGGAAATTAACAGCATCATTTGAAACTCCTACAATTAGATCAGAGATTGCAAGTCCTCCTAGTAATATTACTGCCGCAAGATAGATGTCCATATCTTCTCCTTGAATATTAAATAGAAAAAAGGTCTTACTAATTAAGATTTTATCATTTTTTTTGAAAAGAACAAAGAATTTAAATGATCTGGAAAGATATTCTTAGATTGACACTCAATGCCAAATAGATTAAACTATAAAACATATACAAGGCTAACAAAAATAGGAGAAACTGATGCAATTGGCTGAAATGAAGGTAGGGGATAAGGGCGAGATCCTCTCCGTTAAGGCAAAAGGGGAGATTCGCAGACGGATTCTCGACATGGGCCTTGTATTAGGAGTGAAATTCAAAGTCGTCAGGGTTGCCCCGCTTGGCGATCCGATTGAGATAAGACTAAAAGGGTTTCACCTTTCTTTAAGAAAAGAAGAAGCGGCATTCATTGAAGTGAAATATAAAGGTTATGTTGGTGATGGTGTTCCGATGAGAGAGCACGGTCCACTCCATTCTCCTGTAGCACGCAAAAATCATAATAATACTGACAAAAAAGAAATTTCTGTAGCACTTGTCGGGAATCCGAACAGCGGTAAAACCTCTATATTTAATCTTCTTGTCGGGTCGAACAGGAGAGTGGGAAATTTTACCGGTGTTACGGTTGATAAGCATGAAGGTACGATCAAATATAAAGGGTATTCAATAAAGATCATTGATCTTCCAGGGACCTATTCCCTTTCAGCTTATTCGCCTGAAGAAGTTATTACGAGAAATTTTCTGCTGAAGGAAAAAACTGATGTAGTAGTTGATGTTATTGACGGTTCAAACCTTGAAAGGAATCTTTATCTTACAACACAATTAATGGAGCTGGGGACTGATGTGCTTGTTGCTCTGAATATGTATGATGAAGTAAAGAAATCTGGAATTCAAATTGACTTTAAACATTTACAAATACTTTTGGGGTCACATGTAATTCCTACATCAGCAATCAGAAAAACAGGTTTCACTTCATTATTGGATCATATTATAAGGGTTTTTGAAGGAAAAATTACAATAGCCAAGAATAAACTCACTTACAGTAATAAGATGGAGGAGATGATAAGCGGGTTAGAGGAAATTATAAAAGTTGATAAAGAAATAGTTCTAGAGTTTCATCCCAGATGGGTAGCAATTAAACTGCTTGAGAATGACCAGCTTGTTCATGAACTTGTTAGTGAAAAGGCTATCTGGAAAGATGTTCAGATTAAATTAAAGGAAGCAGCCAATTATTATTCAGAGAAGCACAGATCCGATCCGGAATTGATTATAACAGAAGATCGACATTCATTTATCCGTGGAGCGCTCAAAGAGACAGTTAAAGATTCTGTAAAGGAAAAGAAAAGTATAACAGATAAGATCGATTCTATATTATTGAACAGGATAATGGGATTACCGATCTTTCTTGGGATAATGTGGCTTATCTTTCAACTTACATTTACTCTGGGTAATCCTTTTGTTGAGTTGATCGAATCAGTATTCAGAAATGTCGGAGTATGGATTTCTGAACTTTTACCGGTTGGAATTTTAAGGTCACTTATATCTGACGGAATTGTGGCGGGAGTAGGAGGGGTAATTGTATTTATTCCCAATATTATTCTCCTGTTCTTAGCCATCGCATTATTAGAAGGGACAGGATATATGTCACGTGCTGCATTTGTGATCGACAAGGTTATGCACAAGGCAGGACTACATGGAAAATCTTTCATCCCTATGCTGACAGGTTTCGGATGTTCAGTCCCGGCAATAATGGCAACCCGGACCTTAAAGAGCAAGTCGGACAGAATAGTGACGATGATGATAATACCTTTTATGAGCTGTGGTGCAAAGCTTCCGGTCTATATTTTGCTGATAGGAGCATTTTTCCCATCCAAATATGCAGGAAATATCTTATTCGGGATCTATCTGTTTGGTGTTTTTATAGCGATCTTGTCAGCTAAAATTTTGAAAAAAACTTTTTTTAAGGGTGAATCAGAGCCATTTGTTATGGAATTGCCCCCATACAGGATGCCAACGTTGAAATCAGTTCTCTTCCAGACAACCTTTAAAGCCAGAATGTACCTTAAAAAAGCGGGAACGATAATTCTGTTTGCATCAATATTAATCTGGGGGGGCAGTAATTTCCCTAAAGATAGTTCTCTTGAAAATGACCTCAGAAAAGATAAAGAGAAAGTGCTTATAAAGAATGATTTAACTGATGCTCAAAAGGAAAATATAATAAAGGACCTCGAATTAAATACCAGATCAATGCAATTGGAATATTCTCTTGCCGGACGGATCGGGAAATTTATTGAACCCGGAATTGCACCTCTGGGATTTGACTGGAGGATCGGTGTAGCATTAACGGCTGGTTTTGCTGCAAAGGAGATCGTTGTCTCCACACTCGGGACAATTTTTTCACTGGGAGATGTTAATGAGCAATCAGAAGACCTGGCAAAGATCCTTAGTAAAGATCCGACATTTTCAATTCCGGTTGCATTATCACTAATAATATTTGTACTCCTTTATGTCCCTTGCATTGCAGCAACTGCAGTTTTTCATAAAGAGAGCGGATCATGGAAATGGACAAGGTTTTTTATCTTTTATTCTATTACAATAGCATGGATAATGTCATTTTTTGTTTACAGGATATCTCTTCTGATTTTCGGTAATTAACTATCTGATAGTCAGGAATTTAGTTTCTCTTCCCAGTAGAGGCAGTATTTTCTGTTTCCTGCACTTATCTCTTTTACCCTTTCGTATATTCTATCCCTTCCGCAGGCTTTTTTATCTTCATTGAAGTAAATACATTGGTAGCAGAATGTTGTGAATTCAGGATCAGATTTTATAATCTCAAAAATTTCCTCTTTTCTTTTTTTTTCAAAAACCGGTGCTTCAGATTCAACTTTTTTTATCTTATTTAAGGTTTCAAAATTTTTGTAAATTATTTTTATTATAAATGGAAGCCCAATAACAATAAATATCTTTAACGGCCATAAATTGAAATATCCGGGACTTTTTAGAATGTATGAAACAATATCTATTAGCAATAGAAATCCGGTCCCGGGAATAAAAAGCTTAGTCCAGAAAGTCCCGTCTTTAAAAATATATTTTGTCCAGTAATTCATAAATTCATTCTACAAGCCTGTGGTAGATGTTTCAACTTCCACATTTAGTTAAATATCTTCAATAGCAGAGCAACATATTCAAAAATGAGAGATAATTTTTATTAGAATTTCTTTTTTTTCGAACTCCCTGCTTTACGGATCTTGAATTCTTTGCTCATGGAAGTTAACGAATTTCCGCCATCATCCTGTAAAAGTCTTATCTGGCAGTCCTCTATTATTTCGGGCCTGAAACTGATCTCTCCGCTAATGTAGTCTCCTACATGCCATCTGAACTCTTTCTGGCTTGCAGGTATTGACCGGGCAATTCGATATTGGCTTCGCCCTCCCCACATTAGGTCTATTTTAACCATTCGTCCCTCAACATTGGTGGCATTCCATTTTATGGTTTTATATGTACCCATATCCCAGGTCTCATTTTTTTTTGGATTAAAAACCCATATGCCTGATGGATTTTTTAAAGTAAATGTCCCGTCACTTATATCACAAAAGGCACCGTCTATTGTACATATTCTTATCGAATATCCCCCCTGTGCAAGCATAAGGGTTTTACCACCCTCTTCAATCTCTCCGGTCCTCCAGGTGTAGTAGCCTCCGCCTGGGGCTCTTCTGCTTAGGATAGTCCCTATTTTTCTCCCGCGCCTCAACAATTCTATTTTGACATCAAGGGATAAATGAGGAGTTCCCCAGATGATCGACAGGTTTGTCCCTATAATTCTCTCTTCACCCCCATGAGGTTCTCTGATGTACACTCCTGGAGGTACATATTCAAGGATCCCGATCCTTCCACTAAATCCAATCTGACCTCCCTGGGATATTTTTATTCTGTATGTCCCGGGTATAACGGAATCAGGGATATTATAGGTCAAAGGGGATGAGTTGTATGGAGTTGATGATCTGATCGTATATTGATTTGACCCCTCATATTCTATCATTTCGACCCTGACATCTCCACTTATCCCGCTTGTGGTCCACTCAATGGTCATATCACCTCTTATACTGAATGCTCCGGTTTCCATCGGATTTGTTATTACGATAGAGGAACCACCCGGCCTGCTTGCAACCGAAAAGATGTCACTGTCATCAGAAACTCCATTATCAATGGTTTTCACTCTGATAACATAATCTCCGTCTGCAACGCTCAAAGGAATGGTCCATGGACCGAAACTCCCGTCATTTTCCGTATCATTTGTAATTTCCAATTGCTTTGTTGTTCCGGTGGAATTGAACAAACGGATCTTTACTCTGGCATGCTGCGTCCCTGATTTTGTCCAGGTTATTGTGTATGGATCCCCTTTATACCATGTATCACCTGAATGAGGTGAAGTTACTTCAATGCTCTGTGAGAAAACGATTCCAAAAGAAAAACTGATAATCACTATTAAGAAAAACAACTTTTTCATTTATCCCCCTGATCATATTATATACAAAGCAGGATAGATTTATCTCACTTAAGATCTGAATAATTGCCCGGTGCATTACTTTATTACTTTCTATGATGAGAAAGGCGTTATTTGTAAAGGAGGCAGGGTAAATTTTGTGATTTCAGTATTCTGTTTCGCTATACTATTATCAGGGGAATAAATTCAATCATTATTGTTGTAAGGGGATAAGGTATGATATATTAACATTCTTTAATCATGGCAGAACAAAATTATGATCAGGTTATTAAATATAAACTATTCGATAGGTGACAGAGATTTATTAAAAAATGTTAACCTGATAATAAATCCCGGCCAGAGATCCGCACTTCTTGGTGTAAATGGATCGGGAAAAACAACTCTATTACGTCGATATACTACAGGTCTTTTTTCAGGCGGTACAAAGATGACTATCGGTGTAGATTTTAGTGTAACGAACTGCGAAACGTCGAAAGGTAAAACAGTTCTACAAATTTGGGATTTTGGAGGAGAAGAAAGGTTTCGGATCATGCTTCCTAATTTTTGTCTGGGAGCTTCAGGATGTATTATGATGTTTGATCCTTTGCGCCCATCTACTTTCATTGAACTTGACGAATGGATACAAATAGTGCGCCAGAACACAAAGAATATTCCAATTATTTTACTTTCATCAAAACAAGACCTAATTGAAGCGGGGCATCCATTTGCTGTTGCAAAAGATGATATCGAAAGTTTCATTTCCGAGGAATCTATGAATAATTATTTACCAGTTTCTTCAAAAACAGGAATCAACGTTGTAGAATCGTTTGAACAGATTGCAGAATTAATGATTTCTAAAAGCACGAATAGATGATGACGTTATTAGTATAATAGAAACAGAAGTATTAATTTTTTCAGAATTATTTTATTTTAATATTAAATAGATTTGCTGATAATGAGAAAATCTTTGACTAATTTACAAAAATCTGATATAAATGAAAGAATTAAAGATTTCAAAGCACAATCATCCATAGATTTTTCAAAATCATTACCTACAAAGGAAGAAGCAATTGAAATAATGAAAAATCTTGGCTTACCTAAAAATATAATTAACCATGAGCTAGCAGTAATGCGTAAAGCACGGAATTTAGCACATAATATAACGAAAGTAGAAGTAGATGTTGAATTAGTTAAAATTGGCGCATTGATGCATGATATTGGACGTTGTTTTATACATACAATGGCACACGGACCAGTTGGAGGAGATATTATCCGTAAATTAGGGTTTGAATCCTCAGAAAAACTAGCAAGGATTGTTGAACGACACCTTTTGGCAGGATTGACCATGGAAGAAGCAGAATATTTTGATCTTCCCAAGAGAAATTATATACCTGAAACTATCGAAGAGAAATTAGTTTGTTTTTCAGACAAACTCCATTCAGGTTCTCGTAAGGTTACAATAGAAAAGCGTTTTCAAAGATGGATAGGAAAATTTGGATTAAATGAATTTTTAAAAGAACAAATTAAACGTGCAAAAATATTAGAAGAAGAGATTTTGGCTCAAATTTATTAATAAATGATGATAATAAATGAATGAATGAGTGAATATTGGAAGAAGGAATCATGGAAAATTAAGACACAAGAAGATTTACCTTATTTAGCGACTCCACTAAAAGTAATTAAATTGATATTTAAATTTCTAAATGATAAAAACCTAATAAAGAAAGGTCAGAGATTAGTTGATTTAGGTGCCGGTGACGGCAGAGTCATTGTTTACGCTTCAGAATTTTATGAAATAGAATCGCTAGGTTTAGAAATTAATGAGAATTTAATAAAAACTGCAGAGAGTGAAATCATAAGAAAAAATCTTTCTGGGCTATGCAAGATAAAGGAAGTCGATCTATTTAATTACGATATTTCGGATATGGATATAGTATTTTGCTTTTTCTTACCATCCAATTATGCATATTGCTCTCACATTGTTAAAATGGTTAAATCTGGGGCAATAGTTATCAATATTAGATGGGATCTTAAGAAATTTAAGAAATATTGGAAAAGATCATTTAAGATTAAAGCGGATAAACAATTTCCCGCTTATTTATACATTAAGAAATAAAAATTAAAGAATAAAAAATGAAAAATGAAAAATAAAAAATGTAAACTAAACTTGGATTATAACCAATAATTATAACCGATAATTATAACCGATAATCAAAAATTAAAAAAATGTAGAAAATCTAATTTTAATCGGTTTGAATTGAAAAAATTGAAAGAATTGAAAGAATTGAAAGAATTGAAAAAATCGAATAAATTTAATTTATCTTCTAATCAAATCAGGAGATATTCCCGTCAAATAATTCTTAAAGAAATTGGCGCCAAAGGAATGAATACATTACTAAATGCAAGAGTATTAGTAATAGGTGCAGGAGGATTAGGATGTCCCGCAGTTCAAATATTAAGTGCTAGTGGTGTGGGAAATATAAGGATCGTTGATGGGGATAATGTGGAAATTTCAAATTTATCTCGCCAAATCATGCATTATACAAATGATATCGGCAAACCGAAAGTGGAAAGCCTAAAAGAAAAGATAGAATTGATGAATCCCGATGTATCCGTAGAGATTATCCAAGAATTTGCAAATAAATCAAATATTATAAGATTACTTGAAGATTGTGATTTTGTTATCGAAGCTAGTGATAACTTTGGAACTAAATTTCTTATCAATGATGCTTGTACTCATTATAAAATTCCCTTTAGTATTGCAGGCGTTGTTCAGTTTTATGGACAAATTCTTTCTGTAATTCCAGGAGAAACAACTTGTTATCGATGTATTTTTTCAAAATATACAGGTGAAGACTCTAATAATACGTGTTCTGCTTTAGGTGTAATGGGAACTGTCCCCGTTTTAGCAGGTACTTTGCAAGCAAATGAAGCAATAAAATCGATTTTAGGCTTACCTTTAAAGTTTACAAATGGGATATTTTTCTTCAACTTGATGGAAAATACATTTGAATTTGTAGACATAAAAAAAAATCCAAATTGCCCAGCGTGTTCAAATACAGACAAGGACGAGCCCTTTTACTTAAAGAATAACTACACAGATGATATTAATGAATGCGAAATAAGATAGGATTCATTGTGTTAAGAAATGATTAGATTTTTTTAATCCAAATTGTTTTTTCGTTATCTTTTTCAAATTCCGATAAAATTTCACCCAATTCCTGTTTCATGATGGATTTAGGAACATTGGTGAAGGCGGAACGAAAATCTAAAATTACCTTTAATATTAAATCCGATTCCATTTCCTCTAAAGCAACTTTAGTGTATACAAAAGTCATTGGACATTGGTACCCTCGAAGATCTAATACACGATCCTCCTTAATTACATTAGAATTGGAATCTTCTAATTCATTTTTATTAATTTGATTCATCATACTCCGTATAAAAACAAATTCCAAAAAAAGGCTCTCATTAAATTTTAAAGGTATAAGGTTTTTAAATTATGAAAAAATACTCTATTGCTTTAACTGCTCTTTAATATAAGATAACGCACCATTTTTATCTAAATAGCTTTGTAAAAAGGGGGAAAGTGGATGAAAAGTAAATTTTTTGTTAGAATTAAGGCTTAATATAGTGCTTTTTGTAAGATCGATTGAAATTAAATCACCTTCATTTCCTAAATCTGAGGGAGCAAAATTTTGTGAATCATCTTCTTCTTTTATTACTATAGGAAGAAGACCCAAATTAATACAATTCCTAAAAAAAATTCGTGCAAATGAAAAAGCAATGATCCCTCTTACCCCTAATTGCTTTAAAACGTAAACTGCTTCTTCTCTACTAGAACCACAACCGAAATTTTTCCCTGCAATAATAAAATCCCCTTTTTGAACTTTTTTATAAAAATCTGGGATTACCAATTCCAATGTTGCTTCCAGCATTTTATCTGGATTTTGCTCAGTGAGCACTCTACTGGGAACAATTAAATCTGTATTGATTGAATCCCCAACAATCCATATTCTACCTTTCAATTTACTTTTCTCTTCTCTCATTCAAAAACTACTCCCATATATCTTTTACAGGAATTGTGATATAACCTTTCAATGCAGATGCTGCTACAACGGCTGGAGATGCTAAATAGGATTTAGATGTTGGATCTCCCATTCGACCCATAAAATTGCGGTTTGATGAACTAATACAGATTTCTTCAGGACCTAGGACTCCAAGATGACCTCCAATACAAGGACCACAAGAGGGATACTCAACAACACCACCCGCTTGTATGAAAATTTCAATTAATCCTTCATTTAATGCTTGAAGGTAAATCTCCCGAGATGCGGGAATTATAATAAATTTAACGTTTGCTGGTACTTTTTTACCCTTAATAATTTTCGCTGCAATTCGTAAATCTTCCATTCTTCCATTAGTACAAGATCCCAGAAAGGCTTCATCAATTTCAATTGTCCCTAATTCTTCTACTGGCACAACATTATCTGGACTAAAAGGTTTTGCAACTAAAGGAGGGATTTCATCTATATTATAATTGTATATTTTTTTATATTGAGCATCTTTCGTTGGAGAAATTAATTGATTAAATTTAGTATTGATTTGATTTTCAGGTGCTGGATGTGCTTTTAGCCAATTCTCGAGAATTTTATCAGCCTCGAAAACACCGCATTTAGCCCCCATTTCAACACTCATATTAGCAATTGTCATACGGGCAGCAATTGAAAGATTTCTCAAACCAGAACCTCCAAATTCGAAAGCTTCATAAATTGCACCATCTGTTCGAAAATCTTTTAATAATTGAAGGACAACATCTTTTCCCATAACCTTTGAACCCAATTTTCCTTCAAATTCAATTCTTTGGACCTCAGGTATTTTAAACCACAATTTTCCCAAAGAAAAGATGATTGACACGTCAGTTGCCCCAATCCCAGTTCCGATACAATTAAATGCACCATATGTAGTTGTATGAGAATCAGACCCAACTATTAACATACCTGGACGTGAAAAGCCCTTTTCTGGTAAAACTTGATGGCAAATTCCTTGGTTTTGTCCCATATTCCATTTAATATTATAATCTTTGGCGAATTTATTTGCTATTTGATGCATTTTTGCAGCTTTAATATCTGGTGGAGGAACCCAATGATCAAGAATATAGAATACTTTTGAAGGATCCCAAAGATTTTTTAAGCCCAATTTACGAAATTCTGGAGAAATTCTACCACCTAGCTGCTCATGAACCATTACTAAATCAATATCACATTCAACAAATTCTCCTGATTCAAGGGATTTTTTATTACAATGTTTGGCGAAAATTTGATTACTTATCGACACTAATAAAAATTAATTTAAATCAATTATTAATTGATCCTATAGTTGATTTTTTTTAAGTAAAACAAATTAAAATTTAAGGAATGAATAAAAAAATGCCAAATTTCGTACTTTTCGGAGCACCAGGTGCAGGTAAAGGGACTTTAGCAGGGAAAATAAAAAACTTTAGTCCAGTTGTCCATATCTCGACAGGAGATTTATTTAGAGCTAATATTAAAGGTGATACCCCAATCGGTAAAGAAGCTAAGAGTTTCATTGATTCAGGAAGATTAGTTCCAGATAGCGTTGTAATCGATATGGTAAAGGATAGAATTGCACAAGATGATGTAAAACAAAATGGTTTTATGCTGGATGGATTTCCAAGAACATTAGATCAAGCAAAATCTCTATCTGATATTGCAAAATTGGATATTGTGGTAGTCATTGATATTCCAAAAGAAGATCTTAAAAAGCGTATTCTTGGTCGCTGGAGTTGCCCAAAATGCGGTAAAATATACAACATTTACAATAAAGAGTTGACCCCAAAAGTAGAAGGCAAATGTGATGCTTGTGTAGATACTGACTTGACTCATCGCAGCGATGATAACGAAGAAACTTTTGAAAAGCGTTGGAATACTTATTTAAGCCAATCTGAAAAAGTGATTAACTATTACTCAAAAACCGGTTTAGTTCAAAAAATTGATGGTAGAAAGACAATGTCTTATACCGAAGAAGAACTAAAACAAATTTTAAAATTGTAAAAAATTTAAGATTGCATGAATTTTTTTTTTGTGCTTTTCTTTAATTAACTAAGATGATAAATTCAAAGAAATCATTATATTTTTATCTTAGTTATTTTGGATTAAATAGCATTATTTCAATAATTGCTCCAATATATTACTTTTCAGAAAGTTTAATCTATATTCTAGTTTTAATTTTAACTTTATCATTAATGGGATTGTATTTCTATGTATATTTCAGAAAAATTGATTATTTAGCTCCATTTTCACAATTTTTTATATTTTATGGATTCATCAATTCGATAGTATTATTGGAGTTTTGGCCGTTTTGGA
>DBOL01000025.1 GCA_002299555.1 Candidatus Aminicenantes bacterium UBA647 | reverse complement strand
GAAAACACACACGAAGCGCATACCATTGCAAGGTCTGTTTCCTTTTGGAAACCCGAGCTTACAATTTCCTTTATGGAAAGGAAGTTTCTGGAATGGTCAAGACACAGATTTTCCTCAGAGATCATTTTGATCTGATCGATGATAAGTGAATGTTGACATATTGTTATAAATCTAAGGCAGTTTCTTTGTTTTCTGTCTGACAGATTTTTTCCGGAAGATGTTTCACTTCTGATTGCTTCCCTGATCTTTTCCTTTATTATTTTCGGAGATGAGTTTTTCTCCATATAATAAAAAAACCCCCTTTTCGTAGCTTCTATTGCAGTTTCAAAGGAAGGGTATCCGGTAAAGAGAATGACTTTAGTTTGAGGAGATCTTTTCATTATAACATCTCCGACTGCAAGGCCATCCTCTTTCCCCAGCTTCAGGTCAAGGAGTACTACATTAATAGTGAAGGTTTTTAAAATGGACAATGCATTTTCAGAATCTTCAGATGTAAATACAATCAGCCCCTCCTTTTCCATGATCAGCCTGAAGGAATCGAGTACACTTTTTTCGTCATCGATGACCAGGATTGTGGGGGTCTTTTTTTCGGGCAATTTATTATTTCTCCTTTACAACCTCCGGATCTTCCAAAAATACCGGGAATAAATATCCTGAGCCAATATCCTTGTTAAGTAAGAGAATCCCCTTAACCAGAATAAGATCTCCCGGAGTTAAAGTTTCCTTTGTTGTAAACGTTATATCGTTCGTGCCTGCAATCCCGCTTCCGTCCCTTATATGGACCCAATTTCTCCCTTTTATTTTCGGGGAGAATTTCACTACTATTGCCCGTATCAGTATCGTTTTTCCTTTTAATGCATCCTTTTGCGAGAAGCACTCTGCTATTGTGTACCCGCTGTCTGCTTTTTTTACAGAGCCGGCATTGACAACAATAACTTTTTTTTCGGTGCCCATTTTTTTGTGTCCCGTCATGCTCTGCATTGATTTCATGGAAAGTTCTCCCGGTTTGCCGACAGCTCTCACCATTCCTGCAAAATAAATGAGCTCGAACTTTCTTTTCAATGATTTTGAATAAAAGTCCTTCATTTCCAGAGGATTGTTGAATTCAATGATATTTCCGATGTTTGCAACGACCATTTTTGATGCAGCCCAGAACTTCTTACCATCTGATTCATATTCCAGATAGGTGTATCCTCCCGACTTGAACATCTGCAGAAGTTTCCCGTTATGGATCTTGGGTTCAATTTTATTTTCTGCGGAGAGTTCGGTTCCCGACCCGGAGAAGGCCAGGAATCCTATCATCAGCATTGCTGTCACAATACTTCCTTTATTTTTAAAAATATTCACAATAATTTCTCCCTTTATAGATTGTCAACTTCATTAAATATTTAATACCATGTTTGCTTTTTTTTTGCAACTAAAGTTGCAAATAGATTTTTCATAAATCAAACCGTAAATAGGACTCGATATAATTGACATATAAACGATTTGAATCTATATTATCTTTGTATGTCATGGAAATGTCATATTAAATTAATTTTAAAGGAGTTTATAATGAAAAAAGTATTATTTATTTTACTTTCGATCACGGTTGCAGCAGGTCTTTATGCTCTGATTGGTGGTTCAGCTCATGATTTTAGCGACGGAACCGGATTTAATGCAGATGCATGGAATAGTGGGACTGGAGGCGAGTTATGTCAGCCATGTCATACTCCTCATAATGGTGACGCAACAATTACAGATGCTCCACTATGGAATCATACAGAATCAACTCAAACATTCGTAAATTATGGAGCAGGATATGATATGAATGCAACAGTAGGGGATCCTGCCGGGGTTTCATTGCTGTGTTTATCATGTCATGATGGCGTTACTGCACTGGACAGCTTTGGCGGTACAGTTGGAACGGTACCTTTAACAGGTGCTGCTAATGTAGGTCTGGATTTGTCAAATGATCATCCGATCTCCATTGCTTACGATGTAGCTTTAGTTGCTCTGGATACCGAACTTCATGATCCGACTTTGACTGCGTCCGGATTGGGAGCGAATATCGATGATGATATGCTAGAGGGTGCCGGTAATAACCTTCTTGAGTGCTCGTCTTGTCATGATGTTCACAATACTGCAAATGTAGCAAATCTTCTCAGAAAGAGCAATGTTCAGAGTGCTCTTTGTCTGACCTGTCATAACAAATAATTTTATTGTTGTATTAAGTTAAAAAGTAACAAAAAAGCCTCGGTTACGATCGGGGCTTTTTTTTTAGGATTCTTTAATTTTATAATTCCTTTTGGTAATATTGTTTTATAGTTTCATTGAAGGAGAGAGAAATGCATCCCTTGGACATGAGAATCGGGAAAACACTATCACTTGTAATGATTATGTTATTGGTGACGCTATTCCCTTTCTGCTCAAAGTATAATACACTGAAAACTTCCCCTGATAACAAAAAAAAATATGTTTTTTTTCCGCCTTTGCCGGCAAAACCCAGATATCAATATCTGACAACTTTCACTACTTCAAGTGATATTGAGAAAAAGAAAAGTAAATTCTTTAGATTTGTTGCCGGTTCTGAGACAAAGAAAGATTTTGTAATAAAAAAGGCACATGGTGTTGATTCATACAGAGGAGTTATATATGTATGTGATTCCAGAAGCAACGTTGTTGTTACTCTGGATCTGGTAAAAAGGAAACTTGGATTTTTGGGATATAAAGGTCAGGGCAGACTTTTAAAGCCCGTGAATATAACAATTGATAAAGAAAATAACATTATATATGTTGCAGACATGTTAAGAAAGCAGGTTCTTGCTTATAATATTGATGGTGATCTGCTGAAAGTATATGGTGAAAAGAGGGAGTTTTCTCCATCTGATATTGATATTAGAGGAGATGAACTGTTTGTCAGTGATGTAAAAGCCCATCAGATTCTTGTGTTGGATATCAGGACAGGGGAAATTTTAAGGCGGATCGGTGAAAAGGGGAGGATGGAAGGGCAATTGTATCATCCGACAAGTATAAAAATTTTTGAGAACAAAATCTTTATTGTTGACTCAACAAATAACAGAGTATCTATCTTTGATATCAATGGAAAATATATTGACAGTCTGGGGCGTATCGGTGATCGCCCGGGAAATTTTGTCAGAGCGAAGGGGATCGATATTGACAAACAGGGGCGGATATATGTAATCGATTCTGCATTTCAGAATGTACAGATATTTAATAAAGAAAAGAAATTACTCCTTCACATGCTTGGGCCCGGAAGGGAGAGGTATAACCTTTATATGCCGGCGGCGATTACAATTGATTATGAAAATTTATCTTTGTTTTCCAAATATATTTCTCCGGATTTTAAAGCCGAATATTTATTGTATATAACTTCTAATTTTGGGAAAAATAAAGTTAATGTATATGCATTTGGAGAATATGAAGAAAAATAATTCTGTTTTAGTAGTATTTTTTTTAATCAACCTCATTTTATTGAGTTCCTGCGTTGTTCAAAAGCATAGAAAAGTTCTTTCGGTTTTTTTTGATGGTGTCCCCGGGCCAGAGGTCGGGCAAGTAATTAAAACTGAGGATAAAAATATTGCCGGGCAGGATCGGCGTAAAGTCGTTAAGGTTCGATTCATATCAACTCATCCCGATTATAAAACAAAAGAGTGTACCAAATGTCATACCAGAGATGTTTCAAATTTTCTGAGAGCAGGGAAAAAAGAGCTCTGTTTTATCTGTCATAAGGAGGAAAAATTCGAAGGGCCATATGTTCATGGGCCGGTTGCAGTAAGGGCATGTAATACATGTCATAACCCTCATCAATCCGAGAACAGAAAACTCCTGCTGGCAGATGGGAAGAAACTATGTGTTTTATGCCACAGAACTCCAATAACAGGAGCGTCACTCCCCTGTAAAGGAGATAATTGCCTTGAATGTCATGATCCCCATATCTCTGACAACAAATTTTTCCTGAAAAAGATATGAGAAAATTTTTTAAGGCTATCCGGAATAAATCCCTTTTGAAAGTTATTGTTGTATTGAATTTGTTGTTTATTCCTTTTAATTATTTGTCAGCACAGGAAATTTCTTTATTTAAACTATCCGATTTTTCGGGAGCATTTATCCTTAAATATGAGTCAACCAGCGATATTGATTCATTTGACGGTCTTGTTAGCAGTGATATTTTTCGAAAGTATTTTGAAGGTGGAATTCAGATAAATTCCAGTGGAAGCATTTACCATCCCAATCTGTTGACATTTAATATAAATTTTAGTCTGGTAGGTTATAGAGCAAAAAGGACATTGTTTTCAGATTCTGACATTAACAATTCTGTCAACAACACTTACAATATTGTCCTGAATTTATTTAAGAAGAAGAAAATACATTTTGATATTTTTGCAATGAAAGGTTTCAGTACATCGGACCGAAACTATTTTGAGAGGAAATATCTGTTGAATGAAAGTATTGGATTCGCGATCAGCAACGGGACAAAATTATTACCTTTCAGGTTGAAAGCATACAAAAGTAAAAGTTTATCGGAATCGATATCTTATGAAGAGAGAAATGAAGAAAGCAAAAATATAGAATTTTATTCCGATCTTGCACGTATTAAGAACGGTAAGTTAACGCTCAGATCAAATTGGAAAGATTTTTCAGAAAAGGTTTATGGTCTGAATTTTCAATCATTTGATATCCGGAATGATTTTTCCTATTTTTACGGGAATAGTAAGAGGAACTTTGTTATATCAAATGTGTCATACCGGAAAATGACAGAAGATCTTTCACTGGAAACCTTAGGTTTCACATTTAATACCAGTAACTTCATCCGGAAGGGCCTGTTCTCACTTAATTTATTTTCATATTCAAATGATCTGTCAAATAATAATTCCTATCAGAAAGGGGAACTTGTATCTTCGTTAAGACATAAACTTTTTGACAGTCTCACAACAACAGCTTCATTGTCAGGAAGACTTGAGAATTCTTCTTTCCAGGATATCAAGTCTTATAAAGGTCAATTGACGATTAATTACACAAAAAAGATCAAAAATGGAGCAATAAATTTTAATTTGGGGAAAAGCATTGAAAATCGTGATTTTATTTCAAAAAGTGATATCTCTGAAGTAAGTGAATTCAGGAAGTTTACTTTTTCAGATACGATCTTATTATCAATTCCGGGAATTCAAGTTGACAGTATCCGAATAACCAATGTGGATCTGACCAGAATATACATTGAATACATCGATTATGAAATTACTATTGTTGACAATGTTATTAATATCCTCAGGATCCCCGGAGGCGCAATGTCGTCCGGAGAGAGGGTGGCTATCTATTATCATTATCAGACCTTCCCGGATCATAAGCTGAGGAATGATTACACTCAGATCAGTGCTTCTTTATATTTTTTGAAATATTTCCATCTGTTTTACAGGAAGTATGATAATGATATGTTTCTTAGTTCTGAATATCTTGTTCAACCGTACGAAGATTTTGAAAGTGAAAACTATGGATTTCGCGTAGATGCAAGGCTGGTCAATTGTGAATACATGATTGACAGGTATAGTTCATCTTTTTCAGGATATCGTTCAAGATACTTCAGGCTCAATTCAGGATTTGGATTTTTGAAATATTTTAAATTTTCAGGTAACTTTATCTCAAAAATAACACATTATGATAATGGTGATCTGAGAGGAGATTATAAATTGTATATGGGAGATCTGACTTTTAATCCAAGGCACGGAGTCAGGTTCAATGCCATATACAGATATTTAAGTAATAAAACCTCGGTATATCTGGCAGAAAGAGAAAGCCTTATAATCAAATTCAATTGGACGATCAGAAAAGTGGTGATCGATCTGTTCTTTGAACATTTCCTGAATGATTACTATTTAGCGAATAAGAAGCACACATATTTCAGTATAATTATAAGGAGGCTTTTTTGAAAAATCTAATTTCATTAATACTTTCAATTTTACTGATCAGCACTTTTGCTTCCGGTGAGACCGTTAAGCTTGAAAAAATAATTGATCTAAAAGGTAAGAAGAAAAAAAATATTGTAGAGGTTTTATTCGGGAAAAAACCTGACCTCCTGATCAAACCGGTCTCAATTGTGGAAATAGATAAAGGGCTGTATTGTGTCACAGATCAGTCAAATGGTCGTATCGTTATCATCAATGAGAAAGGAGACAGGAAAAAAAACATTTCAACTTTCAATGGGAAGAATTTTATTTCACCTGTAAGTTGTGCCAGGGGGAATTCAGGGGGATTTTATGTTTCGGACTCATATTACAGGTCTGTCATTGAATTTGGAAAGGATCTGAAATATAAAAGAATTTTAATAAGTGACCAGAACAGAAGGATAACCGGGATATATTTTTATCTTGGAAAATTATTTTGTACTGACACACAAAATCATCAGGTTGTAATTTATGATCTGGAAGGTAAAGAGATTCTCCATTTTGGAGATCGTGGAAGTGAAATCGGGAAGTTCAATTATCCTACACATATTGTTGTTGATACAGATAGCATATATATCACTGATGCATTAAATTTCAGAGTTCAGATATTTGATCATAGTGGAGAGTTTGTCGCCACATTTGGTAGAAACGGGCGAAGTGGGGGCGAATTTTCGAAGCCTAAAGGTATAGCTGTTGATTCCGAAAAGAGGATATATGTAACTGATGTAATGTTTGACAATATCCAGATTTTTGATAGTTCCGGACAGTTTTTGCATTATTTTGGTGGCCCCGGAAGTGGAGACTTAAATTTTTGGATGCCAAGCGGGATACTATTAGATAAAGCGGGAAGAATCTTTGTTTTAGATACTTACAACAGCAGGATACAAATTTTCAAGGTAATTCAGGAGACGGAATGAAGAGACTTGCGATTTTTTCATTAATTTTTATTTTAGGATTTTTTGCTTCATCGAGAAGTATAAAGAATTCAAAGCACAATTTGTCAAGTTCCAGTGCTGGCAATATCAAAGCCACAAGTGACAGTCAAATTTGTATTTTTTGCCACACTTCTCACACAAAAGGTAAGAATTTCCCTCTGTGGAATCGTGAAAGTTCTTCGGTTCAATACACACTTTACAGCAGCTCCACATTGTACTCTGTTCTGGGACAACCTGACGGAGCTTCGAAACTTTGCCTTTCATGTCACGATGGGACAATAGCATTGGGGAGAGTGCTGAACCGATCAGAAAATATGTCTGTAACTAATACAGATGCAGGAAGATTCCCAAGGGGTCATTCTGCTAACCTGGGAGAAAATATCTCAGATGATCATCCCATATCTTTTAGTAGTAATAACGTTGTTTCATCCTCTCCGGAGTATAAGCACCCTTCTCTTGATGATAAAGTGGGATATGATAAGAATGGGAAGATCCAATGTACAACCTGTCACGATCCTCACCATGATAATTTCCCGAAATTTCTGGTTAAAGATATTTCAGGTGGAGCCTTGTGTAAATCATGTCATGATCCTATAGGATATAATGGACTTTCCACTCACGATATTTCGGCTAAGACGTGGAGTGGAGTTGGAAAGAACCCGTGGTTTCATACGAACAATAAGTCTGTAACTGAGAATTCCTGTATGAATTGTCATCAAAGTCATAATGCAGAGGGGAGTCACCATTTATTACTAAAGGGCCCTGATTCGGAATCGTGTTTAGCTTGTCACAATGGTAATACCGGTATTGATATTAGATCTGAGTTGAGAAAAAATGTATCTCATTCAGTTGATTCTGCTTTATACAGCAATATTCACGATGCAAAAGAGAATATATTATTAAACAATATTCACGTTCAGTGTGTTGACTGCCATAATCCTCACAGAGTAAATTCATTAAAATCAGTTGCCCCTCAGGTTAATGGGCGGTTGGCGGGCGTATCAGGGATGAATATTACCGGATCAATTATTGAAGAATCACAATTTGAATTTGAGGTTTGCTTGAAATGTCACGGGCAGGATAAATACAATAGTTTTGATGTCAGCAGACAATATCAGAATTCTAATATGAGGGAAGCCTTTCTCCCCTCCAATAAGAGTTTTCATAGTGTTGTACAAAAAGGAGGAATTTCAGGTGTCCCCTCTTTGCGACCTGCATGGAATGTTGCGTCGATAATGAATTGTACCGATTGTCATAACAATAATAATTCAATGAAAGCAGGTGGTAGTGGCCCTGAAGGGCCTCATGGTTCAATTCATGAGAACTTATTGGAAAGAAGGTATTTGATTGCATCCGGGATGCCTTATCAACAATCAAATTATGATCTTTGCTGGAAGTGTCACAGGCCGGAGATCATAATGAGTGAAAATCTGACAACCTTTAAATATCACAAGAAACATATTAATGAAGAGAGCACCCCATGTTCAGTATGTCATGATCCTCATGGGTCAAGGCAAAATATCGGATTAATTAATTTTGATACGAGTGTTGTTTTTCCGAATTTAGATGGTGAGTTAAAATTTGAAGTCGTAGGAAATAAAGGATATTGCTATCTGCAATGTCATGGAGAAGATCATTCTCCGGAAGATTATGAAAAATAGGAGGTATTAGGATGAAATTATTTTATGCATTATTAGCTGTTTTATTTCTTTTTTCTTTTGCAGGCGGTGCAGAAAAAAGTTGTGTGACTTCAGAGTGTCATAAGGATATGAAAGATTACAAAGTGATCCATGCACCTGTTGATGATGATTGCCTTACCTGTCATGAAAAGACAGGCGATCACAAATTTACAAAGATCGCAAATATTAATGAACATTGTAATGAGTGTCATGACGATCAGACCGACAAAAAAAATGTGCATGATGCTGTCTCCTCAGGCGATTGTACAGATTGTCATTTTTCGCATGGCGGAGATTACAAAGCCTTTTTAAAGCATAAGAGGATCGACAAGGTATGCTTTGACTGCCATGATGAAGACCCGATGAACAAAAAATTTGTTCATGGACCCAACGCTTCGGGAAATTGCTCGTTATGTCATGAGTCCCACAGTTCAAATAATAAATTTCTCCTTGTCGAGCCTATGAAAGTAATATGTACAAGGTGTCATTCTGATAAGGATTTTTCAGGTGCGGATCAGAAAATGCACTCTCCTATGAAAGAGGGTTGTTCAAAATGTCACAGCCCTCACTCCTCCGGCCATGAATTTCAATTAATTGCAGATCGTGAAAAACTCTGTAGTGAATGTCACAAAAAAATAACAGATAAAGTTGATTCAGTAAAGTTCAAACATGCTGTAGTAAATGAGAATAAGAAATGCTACAACTGCCATGATGCACACGGCTCTCTTTATGATAATAACCTCAAAATTTCTCCACTTAAACTTTGCCTTAATTGCCATGACAAAAAATTAATTGGAACGGATGGTAAGGATTACAATATTTTTAAGATCGTGAACAGAAACAAATTCAAACACGGTCCTATTAAGGATGGTAATTGTACCGGGTGTCATGATCCTCATGGTTCTGATTTTTATATGATCCTTAAGGATGAATTCCCGAAAGAATTCTATACTGCTTATGAAGAGAAAAAATATGCTTCCTGCTTCGAATGTCATGAGAGCAAACTGGCAAAGGTTGAAAGAACCGTAGCTCTTACAAATTTTAGAGATGGTGACTGGAATCTCCATTATGTTCATGTGAACATGACAAAGGGGAGGACTTGCCGGGCATGTCATGAGATCCATGCCAGTAATCTGCCCAAACACATTAGAAAAGAGACACCATTTGGGAAATGGAGCCTGCCGGTTGGATTTGAAAAGACAAAAACCGGTGGAAGTTGTGCACCAGGATGTCACAAAGAATATTCATATGACAGAAATAAAAAGGTTAAGGGGTTATGAAAGCAATAGTTTTACTGCTTTTAACTTTTTATATGTTTCCTGCAGATGTTGAAGGCTTGCGGGAGATAAAGACCGGCGATAATATCCCTCTGGTCAATGAGTTGAAGTTTCTCGAGGGAAAAGAGAAGTCGGTTTTGCTGTATTTGAAATCGGATGAGCCCAGATCCATTGCATTCTTCAGACAATTCAGCAAAGTATATAATTCAAGAAAAAATCTTTATTTTCTCCTTGTTGATGTTAATAATGAAACTGACAAAAGGGTGATGATCCTTTTTAACAAAATTAAAGGAGAGAAGAAAAATCTCAATGATCCTGAAAGAAAAATTTATGGTAATCTCGGGATCATAGTTATGCCCACGGTGCTCTTTATTAACGAGGCAGGAATTCTGAACTCATTGATCGTCAGTTACAGATCAAATTTGAGTCTATTCTTTAAAAATCATTTACTGGCTCTTGGAAAAGGAGAGGCTCCGGGTGATGTATACAAAGAGTTTGATAAAAAACTTGAGCAAAGGAAACTCAACCGGATAACAAAGCAGGCTTTTACTCTGATAATAGACGGAAATTATCAACTTGCAGAGAATATATACAAAAAAGCTGTAGAAAAGGATAGTGAAAATGAGGAAGCCGGACTCGGTTATGGATATGCTCTCATTATGCAGGATAAAATAATGGAGTCAGAATTTTTTTTTACAGAGGCTTTAAAAGCAAAGGATTCAAAAAGATTGAAATTAGGTCTCTATTTAGGAAGATCAATAACTGATCCTTCACCGGAAAACATTAAAAACCTTTCAAGATTTTCTCTTATAGAACCATCTTTCTTCCCTGCAATTTACAAAGCTGCGGAGATCCTTGAAAGTAATGGGAAAATAGAGCTGAGCAATAAAATATTTAAACGAAGTTACAGAGTGTTATTAAGGACCTATCGGAGAAATAAGTAAATACTTTATTGGCATAGTGGTTGTTCAAAATTGAACATGTGTTCGGTTTTGAACACACTGATGAATTGTTGCAGTATTGAAGAATCCCTATAATTCAAATAAAACAAAACCAGTTACATTAACAAGGCGTGGCAAGTTTAATGCTTCTTTTAATTGTTAAGACTTTAACTATAAAGTTAAAGATTAACAAAATAAATATTAGGAGGTAGGAAAATTGAATAAACGAATCTTCGGAGTATTGTTAATGACGTTCTGTCTGACAGTGTTCCTTTCGGTTGATATTTTCGGAGAAGAGGGTGCCGGAAATGTTTGTGCTGAGTGCCATGATGAAGTTTCCGTGAAGTTTATCGGAACAGCTCATGGTATTTCCAGCGCAAAATGTATCGACTGTCATGGAAATGCTGCAAAGCATCTGGATAATGCTGAGTCCGGGAATATATTCTCATTCAAAAATGAGACTGCACTTCAGAAATCCAAACAATGTTTGTCCTGTCATAAAACGGTTGTTGGAGGTTTTATGAATGGTGAACATTCAAAAGCAGGTATAGATTGTACCAAGTGTCATGGAGTTCATAAAAAAGTGAATTCAATGGCAAAACTTAACACAAAACTTTGTACATCCTGTCATCAGGATGTTGCCACGGAATTCATGCTGAATGAAAAACACCGCCTTGCAGAAGGGATCCTTGAGTGTACTTCATGCCATAATCCTCATGAGAGTGCGGCACGTCAGAGACTCGGTGGTTTTAAGCAGGAATCATGTTTGAAATGTCACCGTGATAAAGGCGGCCCTTTCATGCATGAACATGAAGCATCCAGCGTTGAAGGCTGTACAGCTTGTCATGATGTCCACGGGTCACCGAACAGGCATATGCTTAAACATCAGAGTGTAAGGGAATTATGCTTCAGCTGTCATTCAGTTGCACCGGACTGGCATTTGAGATTCCTTGCTAATGATACAAATTGTGCTAATTGCCATTCATCCATCCATGGTTCCAACCTGGATAAATTATTTTTGAAATAGGAGCAGAATCATGAAAATAAATAAATCATTTTTAACAATTTTAATGGTTATCCTGTTCTGTGGATTTGTGTCATCAATATCCCTTTCTGCCGGAGAACAAGGTGAGGATGAGTTTTACGGAAAATTCCTGGTAGGGTACAGGTATGTTGATGTAAGCGGAGTTGAATCAAAATACAAAGAGGATATTAACCTTGGTGATGGGGTCAGATTGTTCGATTTCAATATTCATTTCGCCCCCGCCGGGAAAATGAACAAATATTTTGATTACATGAATGTCTATATTCACAATTTTGGCGGCGACCCATTTGAAAGTATGGGTCTCGATATTGTGAAAAACGGGAAGTACAAGTTTAAGTTTAACAGAAGAAAATCAGAATATTTTTATAATGACCATCTTGAAGGACATGATTTTCACACTTATGCATTTGACCGGATAAACGATTCAGGCCTTTTCAAAGTATGGCTGGGAAAAAGTGCTCATGCATATATAGATTTTAACAGCTACACAAAGAAAGGATCGAGCGTTAATACACTTGATATCGGAAGAGTTGAGTTTGAGTTTGAAAAACCAATAGATGAGATGTCAACTGAAGTAACTCTCGGGTTTGATTATAGCGGAAAGAGCTTTGCATTTGTGATCGAAGAAAAATTTACTGATTTTGAGAATGCAACAAGCATGTTCCTGCCCGGATATGCTGACGGTGGTGATTTCGCCAGATATCCGACAGCTCTTAATTATTTCCATCTTGATATGCCGTATGATATGAAAGGCATTACGCACACTGCAAAATTCACATTTAATCCAATTAAAAGGCTTCTCCTGAAAGGCAGCTTTATGATCATGAACCAGGATACAGAGTTCACATATGATGAAAGTGCAATGGGTATCGATTATGTTGGTGCAGGTTTTTCATATGACTATACTGGAGATGGCGATTTCTCAAGAAAATCTCAGGTCTATGATCTCGATTTTACCTACTTCCTGAATGATAAGATGGCTCTGGTGGGAACTACTTTTTATAATAATTTTGACCAGACCGGATCTATGACCATTGATGGGGAGAAAACTTCAATGGATCTTAAATATGAAACTGGAGGAGTTGAAGCAGGGCTTCAGTATCAACCAAACACTAAATTCGGATTCACTATCGGATACAGAATGGAGCAGAGAGATGTGGAAGATGCAATTGTTATCGAAGATGTAAATGAACCCACATCCAAAACCGGAATATTCGGAAATTTGAACTTGAGGCTTAATAAAAAATTCAGAGTAACAGCAGATTATCAATATGGGACTTATGATAATCCGTTAACTCTTATCTCACCTACTGATTTTCACAGATTCAGGCTTACTGCCAAATACAAGAACAAGAATCTTTACTTCAGTGGTTCATATTTGTTCAATAAGTCGGAAAGTGATCAAAATGGTGAGATGTGGACATCGGATAAGAATCAACTGAACCTCAGACTTGGAATTTACAAGAAAAAACTTCATTTCTCAGCCGGATATTCTCTGATCGATGTTACCAGAAAAGGGGACAGGTCAATCTATTATCCGCCATCATGGAGCGGAGGCGAGGGGACCTATGTCTGGGATATACTCTTCGAAGGGACTTCAAACCTTTTCGACCTTTATGTCTACTCAAAACTAAGTGATAAGACTGGTCTCGGAGCTTATCTAAACTACTACAAGAACAACGGATCATGGGAATTAACAAGAACTAACTTTAAACTCTTCTTCAAGTATTTTTGTGAAAAAGGTTTTATCGGTCAGTTGAATTACAGATATGTTGATTTTAAGGAAAATGATTTTGGCTATAATGATTACAAGGCCAATATATTTGAAATTTCCTTTGGTTACAGTTGGAAATAACGGAGGAAAAACGATGAATAAAAGAAAAAATTTATCAATAATCGGAATCTGTTTTGTCTTTATAACAGGATTGTTTGTTCTGCAGTCCTGTAATATGGATAAAGCTATGTTCGAAACTGTTCAGGATTCATTATTTGCCGATTCAGGCCATAATGATTCAACGTCGGAAGCATTTGTCCATTGGGATGAGGATGAACCGGCAGTTGTACCATCCAGCTGTGCAAAATGTCACAGTGCAGGTGGATTCGAAGAATTTACTAATACCGGTGCTGTTGCGAATGGACATGAACCGGGAGCCTTTACCTGCGAAACCTGTCACACTAATGTTGAGAATGGGACTCCGAAGGTTTTTGCCGGTGTGACATTTCCTTCAGGTATCGAAGTGAAAGGGGAGATGAATGAAGATGGAACATATGAACCTCTTGGAAATGAAGGTATTTGCATGAATTGTCACCAGGGAAGATCTTCAGGTCCTTCAGTCATGGCAGGACTTGCCGGCAAAGCATTGGATACACCCTCTTCATCTATCAGGTTCTCAAATATCCATTATTTCCCGGCTGGAGCTATCCTTTACGGTACTCTTGCCAAAGGCGGTTATGAATATGCAGGGCAGACATATGACGGGAAATTCGGTCATGTAACCGGATACAACTCTTGTACTGATTGTCACGATCCCCATTCATTGGAGATCAAAATTGAACAATGTGATACATGCCATAGCGGGATTGAGAGTAAAGAGGATCTCCACAACATCAGGTATTTCGGTTCTTTTACCGATTATGACGGTGACGGGAATACAACTGAAGGGATCTATTATGAACTGAAGGGCCTTCAGGATGCCCTCTTTAACGGGATGCTGGTATACTCCAGAAATGTAGTTGGAACAACTATCGGTTATGAATCACATACATATCCATATTTTTTCACTGATACAAATAATGATGGTGTTATTGATGAGGGTGAAGCTGTGTATGCAAATAGTTATAAGAAATTTACACCAAGATTGGCAAAAGCTGCGTATAACTACCAGACTTCTCAAAAAGATCCGGGGGCTTTTGCTCACGGAGGCAAATACCTTATCCAACTTATGTATGATTCTATTGCTGACATGAATTCTGTGACTGGAGGAGTTGATATGTCAAAAATGACCAGAAATGATGAAGGTCATTTTGCCGGTTCACAGGAAGCCTGGAGACATTGGGATGGAGACGGTGAAGTTCAATCAAGTTGTGCAAGATGTCATAGCGCGACAGGACTTGCTAAATATGTTGCTGACGGAACCAATGAAGATCCTGAACCGATCGCCAATGGTATGCTTTGCACTACATGTCATACCGGCCCTCCCGCATTGCTGCAGCTGGCAGACGTGAAATTCCCATCAGGGGATGTTGTCAGTTTGGGAGACGCAAGTAACTTATGTATGGCCTGTCACCAGGGACGCGCTTCAAAAGCTTCGGTTGACAGCAAGATAGCCGGTGGAACCGGAAATTATTCATTTACAAATATCCACTATTTCCCGACAGCTGCTGTACTATTCGGTACCGAGGTTCAGGGTGGGTATGAATATCCGGGGAAAGTATATGCAGGACGCCAGATGTACCCGAACCATGACAACAAATTTGTAACTTGTATCGAGTGTCATATGGGTACAAAAGGTAAATCACCTAATACAGGTCATAATGTTCAGAAACCCAACCAGGCTGATTGTGTCGATTGTCACGGACAGGATATTGCCCAGCCGAATCCGGGTGCAGATCCGTCCAAGTTCAAGTTCAGTGGAATAAGGCCTGCAAATATTCCCGATTATGATGGAGACGGGAATACAACTGAAGCAATGAAATACGAGATCATAGGACTTGAAGACAGCCTGTATGCGCAAATGCAAAGAGTTGGAAGTCAGTCGAAAGCACCACTAGTTTATGACTCTCATACCTATCCGTATTTCTTCAAAGATCTTAACAATAACGGTATTGTGGATAGTGGAGAGGCATCATATTCAAATGGATACAGATTTTCTGCGAACCTTTTGAAAGCTGCCTATAACTTTCAGCTGTCAAAGAAAGAACCTCACGGATATATTCATAATGCCAGATATGTTGCTCAGTTACTGGTTGATTCTATAGGAGATCTTGGCGGTAACTTATCTCCTTATACATGGAGGTAGTAAAAAGACGTTAAAAGTTTATTACAATAAAGAAAAAGGCGGTATTGTTTCTGATGCCGCCTTTTTTTTTTAATTAATCTTAGAGCAGATCGCTCTTCGTAAATATTGAACTGAAAGGATAGCCGGCAGTTTCAATTGTCTCTCTGCCACCATCTTCTCTATCTATAACTGCCATAACTCCTAACACTGTCCCCCCTGCCTTTTCAACTTCGGCAGCACCTTTAAGGATCGATCCTCCAGAGGTCACAACATCATCAAAGATAACTACCCTGTCCCCTTTTTTAAAATTCCCTTCAATTATCTTTCCGGTGCCGTAAGTTTTTTCCTGTTTTCTTATTATAAATGCAGGGATCGGCCTCTTTTCAATGAAGCTGCGAACTGAAATAGATGAAACTATAGGGTCTGCACCGATAGAATAGCCGCCAATGGAGTCCACTTCGATATTTTCGAGCATATCAAGGAAAATTTTTCCGATTATAAATGCTCCCTCAGGATGTAGTGTAGTGATCCTTGCATCAACATAAAAATTGCTTTTTTTCCCGGAAGCAAGAGTAAATTCTCTGTCGGTGATAACGGAGAGTTCTAAAAGGATTTCTTTTAGACGTGCTTTCATTTGAATTGTCCCCTGAAATCATCAGGCATTACTTCACTGATCAAAGGGGCAACTTTTTTTATTGATTCTTCAAGGAAATGCAGATCCGAGGGGGAAAAATCCTCTCCGGCTTCTGCAAAGTCTACAGATCTTTTTGAGATCTCTATAATACCTAAATGATTGTCAGAATGGGATATCCGCGAGGCGATCATTTTCCAGATCGGCATGATCTTGTTGTCAGGTGTTTTTATACTCTCAAAAATGAAAAGGTGTCTCTGTTGCTGAAGATTGTTATCTATAAAACCCTTCCCGCTTCTGAAGATCCTTGATGCGATAGCTTCGCTGAGATTTACAGGGATCATTCCTGCATTTATAAGGTAAGATGGATGGGCAAAAAAGAGAACTGTCCTATGCTTATTTGCAAATAAAAGTGCAATCTCATTTTTTGATATTTTATAATTTGACATGTAAAAATCAGCGATAGCATCTATTGCGATCCTGAATTTGTCTTTTGGAACTGCTTTGCCCAGCTCGATCTTTAATTTTAAGATTAATTCGTCAATATCTCTCATGCTATCTCCTCGGGCTATTATATTATTTTTTTAAAAAAAAAGATACAATAACGAGATTTACATTTCTCTGAATGAACAGAGTGAATCTTTATTGAAAAGTACTTACAAAAAATGTATAATCATTTTTAAAATCAGAGAAAATCTAATGAGAGAAACTAACACAAGAAGCCTTGCAAAAGCAATCAGCTGGAGGGTAATTGCCACTTCTATTACTTTCAGCATTGCATACATGTTTACAGGAGAAATTACTGTTGCACTTGAAATTGGTGCACTTGATATGGTCATAAAATTGATAGCCTACTTTTTTCATGAAAGGATTTGGGTCAGAATAAATATTGGTAAGATACTCAATCCCCTTTCTCATATTGTGCTTAAGCCTGGGATTGATGCAGGTGATGTAATGAAAAAATTGAATGAATTGGAGTTTATTGATGAAAAAAAATAGATCACTATCAATTGTTATACCTGTATATAACGAGGAAGAAAATGTTGCAATTCTTTTCGATGAAATAAAGAAAGTATTGAAAGGGTTTGTACAAAAATATGAGATCATATTTATAAATGACGGAAGTACAGATAATTCCCTGAATAAATTAAAAAAGTTAAGGGAAAAGGATAAATCTGTCCGGATAATTAGTTTTAGAAAAAATTTCGGTCAGAGTTCTGCAATATCAGCAGGTTTTGAACTTTGTAGTGGTGACTATGTAATAACCCTGGATGCGGATCTTCAGAATGACCCGGCGGACATTCCTGATGTAATTGCAAAATTGGATGAAGGATTTGATATTGTTAACGGCTGGAGAAAGAAGAGAAAGGACAGTCTGACAAAAAAGATCCCCTCTTTTTTTGGAAACAAACTGGTCTCATTTATAACGAAAGTGAAGCTTCATGATTATGGATGCACGTTAAGAGGATTTAAAAAAGATGTTGTAAAAACACTTAAATTATATGGAGAAATGCACCGGTATATTCCTGCTATCGCATCGAGGATCGGTATTGAATCGATCGAGATCCAGGTTAATCACCGTGAAAGGAGATTCGGAAAATCAAAGTACGGACTTGGAAGGACTTTCAGAGTTATTCTAGATCTTATCTCAATAAAATATCTCCTCTCTTTCTCTCACCGTCCTCTCCAGATCTTCGGTAGCCTGGGGATGTTCATGATGGGTTCCGGGGTTTTAACAGGGTTGTATATTACTTATGAGAAGTATTTTCTTGGGAAATCTGCAGACAGGCCGCTCCTGACATTTACAGTATTAGTTCTGTTCCTGGGTTTCCAGATAATAACTCTGGGATTACTGGCTGAAATGTTGACAAGGGTTTATCATGAGGGACTTAACAAAAACGTTTATACTATAAGAGAAACTTACGGATTTGAAGATGAAAATATTGATGATCGCACCTGAGCCGTTCTTCGAGCCCAGGGGTACTCCATTTTCAGAATATTTTAGAATAAGATCACTCTCCAGATTGGGGCATGAGATCGACCTTGTGACCTACCCGATTGGTGAAGACAAGGATATTAAAGGCCTGAAGATCTATAGATGTTTGAAGCCACCCTTTGTGAAATCTGTTAAGACCGGGCCTTCAGCAGCAAAAATATTCCTTGATCTGTTTCTATTTTTTAAAGCAGCAGGAAGGTTATTCAGGAAAAAGTATGACTTGATACATACACATGAAGAGGCCAACATAATGGGTGCCCTCTTCAGCAGAATGACAGGTACTCCCCATCTGTACGATATGCATTCCTCACTGGTGCAGCAGATGGAAAATTTCAAGTTCACAAAGTCAAAATTTATCACTTCTATCTTCAGGAAGACAGAGAAGATATCCCTGAACAATGCAAGATCAGTTATTGTTATCTGTAAAGCACTTTATGATTATGCATCAACTATTACCGGGAATAAAAAATTAACGATAATTGAGAATTTTATTGATGAAACTCCTGAAAAGCTTGATAGATCAAAGTTGAAAAAAATTAAAAAAGAGGTGAATGCGGAAGGGAAGAAGATTATTACATATGCAGGTACTCTTGAAACATATCAGGGGATTCCTCTCCTTCTTGACTGCATGGATATACTTGATGATAAATTCAAATTAGTACTGATCGGTGGGAAGCCGGCTCAGGTGCAGAATATAGTAGCGGAAGTAAAAGAGAGAGGCCTTGAGGACAAAGTGATCCTTCTGGGCACCAAAGCTCCTGAGGATATCCCATATTTTCTGAACATTTCTGACATTCTTGTTTCTCCCAGGATCCTCGGAACGAATATTCCATTAAAAGTTTATTCATATCTTAAAAGCGGTGTCCCTCTTGTTGCAACAAACCTATATACTCATACCCAGAGTATTACGCATGATATAGCGATCCTGAGAAACCCGGAAGCAGAAGATTTTGCAGATGGGATCAGGGTGGCGGCATCTGCGAAAGGTAAAACTATTTCAGAGAATGCCGTTAAATTTTGTAATAAAAACTATTCGCTTAAAAAATATGATGAGCTTGTCGGAGAAGCACTCTCAAAGGTAGAAGCTAAATAATTTTTTTCTGAATTACCGGGGGCATTATGATAGAAAGATATGAATCGGATGTGATAAAGAAGATATGGAGTCCCGAAAACAAATTCAGAAAGTGGCTTGATGTTGAGATAGCTATCACCGAGGTCTGGCACGGATGGGGGGAAGTACCTGATGCAAGCATGAAGAATATCAGGGAGAATGCTTCGTTTGATATTGCGAGGATAGATGAGATAGAAAAGCGGGTAAAACATGATGTGATCGCTTTTCTAACTTCTGTTGAGGAGTCGATCGGACAGGATTCTGCTTATGTTCACAAAGGAATAACTTCATATGATGTAGTCGATACTGCTCTCTCACTTCTTATGAGAGAATCTCTCGAAAATATAATCAGTAAATGTGAATCCCTGAAAAAAACAATGCTGAGCGGAGCTTTTAAATATAAGGATCTTGTGTCAATTGGAAGGACTCATGGGATCCATGCAGAGCCGGTTGTTTTCGGGATAAAATATCTTATCTGGTACGAAGAATTGATCAGAAATATTGAAAGGCTGAAAAAGGCTCTGGATACAATTTCAGTAGGGAAGATATCAGGCTCTGTCGGGACATATATACATTTCCCTCCTGAAGGTGAAGATAAAGCATTGAAAAAACTTGACCTGAAGCCCTGCAAAGTTTCTACTCAAATAATTCAGAGGGACAGGCACATGGAAGTGATGTTTGCTATTGCATCTCTTGGAAGTGCATTTGAAAAGATCGCAGTTGAGATAAGACACCTTCAGAGGACAGATGTTCTTGAAGCGGAAGAACCATTCACTAAGGGGCAGAAAGGTTCTTCCTCAATGCCACATAAAAGAAATCCGGTAAAATGCGAGAGGATTTCGGGCTTTGCCAGAATTCTCCGGGGAAATCTCTCGGTGGCAATGGAAAATAACGTCCTCTGGCATGAAAGAGATATTTCCCACTCCTCAGCGGAGAGGGTGATCTTCCCTGATTCATTCCACCTTGTTGACCTTATGACCGATGATATAAAATTTGTCCTTGAAGGTCTTGTTGTTTATCCTGAAAATGTTAAGAGGAATCTCGATATTACAAATGAAGTGTATTATTCACAAAGAGTATTGACACTATTGCTGGAAAAAGGGATACCACGGCAAAAAGTATATGAACTTGTTCAGGATAATGCCATGAGATCATGGACAGAAAAATCAGGTTTCAGAGAGTTGATAATGAATGATGACAATATAAACGAACTTTGTTCTAAAGAAGAACTCGAGGAGGCTTTCTCAGAAAAAGCCATGATGTCGGGTATAGATAAGATCTTTGACAGGTTCAGGAAAGATCTTTAATTTTATTTGAGAGATTTTTCCGGGATATTTATTTAATTCTCGGAGGAGATCTCATGAAATTCATATATTTTTTCATTCTAATTTTTATATTGATTATTCCTGTTACAAATTGCAGTGTCGATGAAGCTCCGGCCGCAGATAATAACAGTGGTGAACTTCCCGGTGATACTGTAGCAATAATTGCTGATCATACGTCCAATGATCTGGCCTCAATACCTGATGAATGGATCGATAAAGTGAAAGAAATAATAAATGTCCATTATTGTCATACCTCTCACGGCAGTCAAATAAAAACAGGCCTTGAAAGGCTGATGAGTGGAAGTTTTTCCGGATCAATACAAAAAAGTCAGAAATATAATTATTATCCTGATAATTGCACAATGCCTGATACAACAGAATATCTGTCTCTAATGGATGGACAATCCTATTCGGGTTATTGCGAAACTTATGTTTCACCCGGCCTGTACTGGGAATCTTCCGAGGGTTTGGGTTTGACCAGGAATATGCTGAATACTCACAATGCTAATGTGAGCATCTTTGCCTGGTGCTCTCAAATGGACTATTATTCCTCCTCTGAAGTTGAGAATTATCTTCAGAATATATCTGAACTTGAGGAAGAATATCCTGATGTTATTTTTGTCTATATGACGGGAAATGCTCAATCCAATGACAGGAACAGGTATGACCGGAATGAACAGATCCGGCAATATTGCAGGGATAATAACAAAGTACTTTTTGATTTTGCTGATCTTGACTGCTGGTACAACGGAGAACAGCACATGGAGAATGGAATCCCACTTGAGCATCCTGAATATAATGGAGATGAAGCAGGTCATACTACTTATAAAAGCTGTGAAAACAAAGGGAAAGCTTTCTGGTGGCTGATGGCCAGAATCTCCGGATGGGACGGTAGTTAGAGAATGTTAAAATTGAAGCCCTGTGGTATAATTTTATCAGAGGGAACCCATGCCGGAAGTGAGAAGGATATTTGTAGAAAAAAAATCAGGATATGATACAGAGTCTCAAAATCTTTTAAATGATATTAGAGAAAATCTTGAGATCGAGAACCTGAATTCACTCAGGATAATTTCCAGATATGATGTGTCAGGACTTATAGATGAAGAATTTTCCAATGCAGTTACACAGGTTTTTTCAGAGCCTCCGGTTGATATTGTCCATTTTGAACAACTTGAACTTAAAGAGGCCGAATCTATGCTTGGTGTTGAATATCTTCCCGGCCAGTATGACCAGCGGGGAGACTCTGCATCACAAGCTATCCAGATAATAACTCTTCAGGAGAGGCCTGTTGTTCTGACAGCAAGGATCTATGTTTTCACCGGCATTCCGGACGGTAAAGAATTAAAAAAAATAAAAAAATATCTGATAAACCCTGTTGATTCCAGGGAGGCAGCATTTGAAAAGCCTGAAAGTCTGGCAAGGTCATTCAGAAAACCGGAAAATATAAAGATCATTGATTCATTCAGAATAATGGGGGATGTTGAACTTGACGAGTTCAGAAAGACCAATGGACTGGCAATGTCGCTTGATGATATTATTTTCACCAGAGAATATTTTTCAGAGGAAGAGAAGAGAGATCCTACAATAACAGAAATAAAGATCCTTGATACATATTGGTCTGACCATTGCAGGCATACAACTTTCGAGACAGAGATTGAGAAAGTGAAGATCGGGTCGGGCCATTTTAACGAACCTGTAAAGAATAGTTATGACGATCTGCTTAGATCTTTCAGCAAGGTCTATAGTGGTAAAGAGAGAAAGTTAACACTGATGTCTATTGCAACTCTGAGTATGAAAGAGCTCAGGGCGGATGGGTTGCTGGATGACATGGAGATCTCCGGTGAAATAAACGCCTGTAGTATTGAGAGAGATGTTATTGTAGATGGTAATAGAGAAAGATGGCTTATAATGTTCAAGAATGAGACCCATAATCATCCCACGGAAATAGAACCCTTCGGGGGAGCTGCGACCTGCCTAGGAGGCGCAATTCGTGATCCACTCTCCGGCAGGTCATATGTTTATCAGGCGATGAGGGTAACCGGGTCAGGTGATCCCAGAAAGAGTGTTTCTGAAACGATCCCGGGGAAATTGCCTCAGCGAAAGATCACTACTGAAGCGGCCAGAGGCTATAGCTCATATGGGAATCAGATCGGATTGGCAACAGGTAAAGTATTTGAAATATATGATGATGGTTATGTAGCGAAAAGGATGGAGGTCGGTGCAGTGGTCGGTGCGGTTCCTAAAGAGAATGTTGTAAGAGAGGAACCGGAAAAAGGAGATGTGATCCTTCTGATTGGCGGGAAAACCGGGCGGGATGGAATTGGTGGTGCTACAGGATCATCGAAGGGACATGATGAAAGTTCGATCATTACAGCAGGAGCAGAAGTACAAAAGGGAAATCCACCTGAAGAGAGGAAGTTGCAGAGGCTGTTTCGTGAACCAGGTTTTACAAGACTTATAAAAAAATCAAATGATTTTGGTGCAGGAGGAGTTTCAGTTGCGATCGGTGAACTGGCTTCGGGCTTGAGGATAGATCTGGACAAAGTTCCAAAAAAATATGAAGGTCTTGACGGTACAGAACTTGCACTTTCAGAATCTCAGGAGCGGATGGCTGTAGTCATAAAAAGTGAAGACGTAAAGAAGGCACTTGAATTTGCTGAAGATGAGAATCTTATTGCTGTTCAGATAGCGGAAGTTACTGATGAAAACAGATTGAAGATGTATTGGAGAGGAGATCTTATCGTAGATATCGGGAGACAGTTTCTTGATTCTAACGGAGTCAGACAGTCTACATCTGTTTTTGTTGATCCACCTGAAGAAAAGGATAATTATTTCAGGAAATATGACCTGAGTCAGAAAAACGGGTTTTCCAGGAGTACATGGATCAATATGCTGTCGGATCTCAATCGTGGAAGTCAGAAAGGGCTGATCGAGAGGTTTGACAGTACCATAGGTGCGGGTACTGTATTGATGCCGTTGGGCGGGAGATATGAGAACACAGATATTGATGCAATGGCGGCAAAGATTCCCGTATTGAATGGTGAGACAACGACAGCGACACTTATGAGTTTTGGATTCAACCCCAGGCTATCATCGTGGAGTCCGTTTCATGGAGCTTATTATTCTGTAGTGGAGGCAATCTCAAAAATCGTTGCAACCGGAGGGGATTTCTCAGGAATAAGGACATCGTTGCAGGAATATTTTGAAAAATTAGGAAAGGACCCGGCGAAATGGGGAAAACCATTTTCAGCTCTTACAGGTGCGTTCACGGCTCATCGCCATTTCGGTATTGCTGCAATAGGGGGGAAGGACAGTATGTCAGGATCATTCATGGATTTGAATGTGCCTCCTACTTTGATCACTTTTGCAGTAGAAACAGCAGATGTAAAAGATATAATTTCTCCTGAATTTAAAAATGGAAAGAACCAGGTCTACCTGTTCAAGTGTGAAAGAGATATATTTGAAATGCCAGACTATAAATGCTTAAAAGAAGGGTACAAATATATAAATAAGCAGATAAAGAAGGGGAAGATCGTCTCCGCTGCAAGTGTAGGTGAAGGCGGGGTCGCATACTCATTGTTCAGAATGTGTAAAGGAAATAAAAAGGGGTTCAGATTTGAAAAGGATATTGAACATGAAAAATTATTTTCTCCTGACTATGGATCGATAATCTTTGAAGTTGAAGGGGATCTCGATCATGATCCGGGAAATTGTAAACTATTGGGGAAAGTGACAAACACAGGGGTTATTGAATCCGGAGAGGAAAGTTTAAATGTTGAAGATCTGATAAATGTTTCCGGAGTAACACTTGAAAAAGTATTTCCTACAATGATCTCGTCAAAGAAAGAGAGTCCGGAAACAAGATTGTACACAAAAAGAGGAACTGTAAAAACTATTTCGAAATTCGGGAAGCCCAGGATCGTTATACCTGTTTTTCCCGGAACGAATTGTGAATATGATACTGCCAGAGCATTTGAGAGGGCAGGTGGTATTGCAGAGATACTCGTTTTTAATAACCTGAATGCTGAAAATATTAAAATCTCTATTGCCAGGCTTACTGATGCTATTGACAACTCCCAGATTATATCGATTCCCGGCGGTTTTTCCGCAGGAGATGAACCGGATGGTTCCGGGAAATTTATAGCCGCAGTATTCCGGAATCCACATGTAAATGAAGCTGTTTCCGGACTAATTGATAAAAGGGGTGGATTGATGTTGGGGATTTGTAATGGTTTTCAGGCATTGATCAAATTGGGACTACTCCCGTATGGAGAAATAAGAGATCTGAACGAGGATTCACCTACTCTTACGTTTAATTCACTCGGGCGCCATGTTTCAACAATGGTCAACACAAGAGTAACATCTGTTCTGTCTCCCTGGTTCCTCCGGTCTGAAGTCGGGGACATACATACTATTCCTGTTTCACATGGTGAAGGGCGTTTTTCTGCAGATGATAATTTGATAATGCAATTGGAGACAAGCGGACAGATCGCGACACAATATACCGATCCTGATGGTAATCTAACTTATGATATCAAATTCAACCCTAATGGTTCAGACTATGCGGTAGAAGGAATGACTAGCCCGGATGGCCGGATATTAGGGAAAATGGGACACTCGGAGAGGGTGACTTACGGTACTTTTAAAAACATTCCCGGAAACAAATTTCAGAAGATATTTGAGTCTGGAATAGAATATTTTAAATAATTTGAACATGAGTAAGAAAAAAGAAAGAGCAGATATATTTCCCCTGGCTGACAAACTCAGACCTGAAAATATATCTGAATTTATCGGTCAGGAACACCTGACAGGACAAGGTAAGATCGTAAGATCGTTTATTGACAGGGGATATCTCAGCTCTGTGATATTCTGGGGGCCTCCCGGGACCGGGAAAACAACATTATCCAGAATATTGGTTAAACAACTGGATCTCCCTTCATCTGAATTTTCCGCCACAGTGTCAAAGATCGGTGAGATCAGGGAACTGATGAAAAAGGCGGCGGATATGAAGAAGGTAGGTGGGAAACCACTTGTCCTTTTTGTTGATGAGATTCACCATTTTAACAGGCATATCCAGGACGCATTCCTCCCTTATGCAGAGAGTGGAGATGTGATCCTCATGGGGACCACAACTGAAAATCCTGCTTACAAGATGAATCGGGCTCTCCTGTCAAGATTGAGGATCTTGGAATTTTCACCCTTATCCCGGGAGAACCTGGTTAGTATTTTTGAAAGAGGGATTAAGTTCATCGGTGACAAAACTGATATAAAAATCAAGGTCGGTAGCGATGTAAGAGATCTGATCATTGATCATAGCAATGGTGACGGCAGGAGGCTGCTGAACATTCTGGAATTGGTCGTTAATTCAGCATCAGACGGGAAGGAACCTGACAGGCAGCTTGTTCAGGATATTGTTCAGAAGAAGATAGGATCTTATGACAGGACAGGCGATGACAGATATGCTTATATTTCAGCTCTTCATAAAGCTGTCCGGAATTCAGACACGGATGCTTCCCTTTTCTGGCTTTACAGGATGATGGAGGGTGGAGAGGACCCTCTGTTCATAATAAGGAGAATGATAAGAATATCAGTTGAGGATATAGGCTTTGCTGATCTTGAAGCATTACCTTTGTGCCTGAACATAAAAGAGGCATACGAATCTTTGGGATCACCGGAGGGAGATCTTTTTCTTGCTCAGGGAATTATATATCTTTCATCAGCTCCAAAGAGTAATTCTATATATAAGACAGAAAAGAAGATGAAAAAGCTCATTGATAAGTATGGAGATGCGAAAGTGCCTTTCCATATAATAAATCCGTCAAATTTTCTCAATAAAAGGAAAGGGGCGGGGAAGGGGTACGAATATGCGCATGATCACCCCAAGAGAACAACTGCCATGAATACAATGCCCGAAGGTGTGGATGAATCAGGATTTTTCGAACCTAACATGATGGGATTTGAAAAGAAGATCAGGGAGAGACTCGAATACTGGAAAAAAATTAAAGAAGAGTTGAAGGGGAAAGATGGTGATGAGTGAAGAGACCTCTCTCCTGCCGATCGATAATTATCGATCTGAGATCGAAGATAGTATCAAAACAAATATAATAACTATCCTGACTGCTGAGACCGGTGCAGGTAAATCCACAAGAGTTCCACTCTGGCTCCATGAAAGTGGCAGGAAGGTAAACATTACCCAGCCGAGAAGGATAGCAGCCAGATCGCTTTCGTACTTTCTTTCAGGATATACAGGGACAAAGTGGGGAGATGAGATTGGTTTTCAGACAGGTTTCGAAAAGAAAAAGACAAAAAAAACTACTTTACTCTATCTTACCGATGGTGTTCAGATGATCAATGAGATCAGGGGAAAACTTGATTATGATGTGCTGCTGCTTGATGAGATCCATGAATGGAATCTTAATCAGGAAGTTCTTATCGGAATAGTAAAAAAAAGACTTGTTAACGGTTTCTATAAAAAGCGTAACAAAAGAGTTGTAATAATGAGTGCTACGCTTCAGGCTGCAAAGCTTTCAAAATATTTTAATAATGCCCCTGTTATTTCTGTTCCGGGGAGGGGATTCCCGGTAACTATTCACAATAATAGTTCCCACTTTTTGCTTTCAGATACAATACAGATGGTTGAAGCGGGGAAGAATGTCCTCGTTTTCCTTCCTGGCAAAGGGGAGATCAGTGAGTTCATCGATCTTTTAAAAAGAACTCTGGATGAAGATGAGATGAGAGTTGTTATTCTCCCTCTTCATTCCGGACTGACCATAAATGAACAGTCAAAGGTATTTGCACATTACAAGGACCCGAAAGTGGTTGTGGCGACCGATATTGCACAGACCAGCCTTACGATCGATGATATTGATGGTGTAATTGATGATGGCGTAAAAAAAGAGATCCATAACATAAAAGGTATTGAGGGGTTACACCCGGTTGAAATATCAAGGTCTGATTGTCTGCAGAGAGCAGGACGGGCCGGAAGGGTTAAAGATGGGACATATATTCTTTGCTCAGATATCCCGATAGAGGAGAGAGAAGAATTCCCCGAGCCTGAGATCAGAAGATTAAATCTGGAATCTGTAGTTTTAAGGTTGCTAAAATGGGGGATCTCTCCACTTGACTTTCCATATTTTCACTCTCCAAAAAAAACCCTGATTTATAAGGCTATCGATAATCTGAAGATCTTCGGAGCCGTTTCAGATGAAGGGGAAATAACAGAGGACGGGAAAAAGATGGCTGAACTTCCTGTCTCTACCAGAGGAGCAAGATTCCTGATCGAGGTTCAGAAAAGTACTCCCGGAACAATGGATATGGGCCTGAAATTGATAGCCATACTGGAGTCCAAAGGGATAGTCAGTAAAGATTTTGCAGGAGAGAAAACATATTCCGACTTATGGTTGTCAGACCTTATCAATCAGCTTCATCTCTGGAATTCTTCATCAAAATATAAAAAGATCATAAATTTTAAAAGTCTTTCTCTCGCAAAAGATATTTACAAAGAGCTTAAGAAGCGGTTGTTCATTGATTCATGGAAACAGACGAATAAAAGTGATGTTAATTATAAAGATCTTTACAGGAGTATTCTTTCTTCATTTATTGATCATGTATATACAAAAACAGGGAAGAGCTATTTTGAGGGTGAAGAAGAGAGGCAGCTTGACAGAAAATCGGTCATGTTCGAAACCCTCCCGGAAATGGTTGCCGGATATCCTTTTGATCTTACCATTGAGAGGGAGAACCGGTTCAGTGGAGAGAGGGAGAAATATACAATAGCATTAATAACTTTTTCATCAGAAATATCTTTTAAAATATTGGATGAACTTAAGCCCTTTAGTTATAAGAAGGAAACGGAGGTCAGATCGGAAAAAAATATTATCTCACTTTATAATTCGATCTGGTTCGGTGGAAAGTGTTTATCTCAATTCAGCACAGTTCCTGACCTGAAGGATCCGGATGTCAGAAAAAGTGTTGCCCCGGAAGTATTGATATGGTGGGAAGATAACGGGAGGAAGTATAAGTTATCAGAAAGAAGTGTATTGTTGGAAAAAAAATATAATGAAGTTAAGAGGCTGGTAAAATATAATTTCAGGCCGTTTAAATTTTATTGGGAACAATATCTTATTAATAAAATACAAAATGATCTTAACAATCCCGATCTGGATATATTTTTTAATTTCCATACTGAATTCTCAACAGTTACCCTCGGGGAGATCCTTCCTCCTCTGATTATTTCGAATTTAAAAAAGATGAACTGGCCGGAAGAGGTTGAAATAGAAGAGAAAATGCATAAAGTGGAATATTTCAGGGGAAAACCATTCCTCAATTTCAGTTTTGCCGGGTTTGAAAATATTGAAAGGGAAGCCCTGCTCCTACCGACAGGAGAACCGTGTGGTGTTGTCCTCGGAAAAAGGAAATTTGAGGACTGGGATTATGCGGTCTATTCATTCAACCGGTGGAAAAAAGAAAAATTATTTATGGAGAAATGGAAAACAGAAAGGAAGCCGGGGGAGATGGAGTTGATTGAGGATGTTCCTTTCCCGGTAGAATTTACAGGAGGAAAAGGTAAAGAGAAGGAAAAATTCCTTTTCTATTCTGTGCCGGAGTTTGAGGGGGAAAAAGTTTTTTTGAAACACTTCTTTGAAAAGGAGGAAGCAGAAAATTACTTCAGGAATATTTCCGGGAAGTGGGATGATTTTGTAAAAAAATATAAGAGCAAAAAGATAGAAGATATATTTAATAAAAAAGGGTGGAAGATCAAATAACCCCCCACCCTTTGCCTGAGTTATTTTATATACAGGTGAACAGGGATAAAGAAGTCAGCGTCCCATGAAACGAGGGGGCCATAATTCTTGACAGGGTATAGGAAATAGAGTATAAATATCCCATTCTTAAAAAAAAGGTGGTGATTAATCTTGGCTAGTGTTGAAGTAAGACCGGGTGAATCGTTTGATGGCGCTTTCAGAAGATTCAAGAGAAAAGTACAGACTGAAGCAATAATCAAAGAGATCAAAAAACATGCAGTTTACCTAAAACCGGGTGAACGGAAAAGACTGAAGATAGCCCAGGCACAGAAAAGAATGCGCAAAAGAATGCGTAGAGAGATAACTGACCTGTAAAAACATTTCGGGGCGTGGCTCAGTCTGGTAGAGTATCGGTTTTGGGAACCGAGGGTCGCAGGTTCGAACCCTGCCGCCCCGATTTTTAATTCACAATGCACCCGTAGCTCAATGGATAGAGCAACTGACTTCTAATCAGTAGGCTGGGAGTTCGAGTCTCTCCGGGTGTACTTTTTCCACTCAAATCAATAAGAAACAATTTATATTTTTATTTTCAACACTTCTTTTTTTTATCTTTCTTTCGTCCCAGAATTCCGCCGCTTAAGAAAAGACCGGCTGCGAGGACGAACCCGAAATTGTACCAGGCACCGTTGTTGTGAACTTCATAAAATGTAACCTTACTACTAAAGATGGAAATGATGAAGGTGACAGGGGCAATGAAACCGTGCCACATACCTCTCCAGAATCCTGCAATTTTCCCATCTTCATCTGCTTTGTCTTTCATTGGGTTCGGCCCTGCCACACATGCTGTTAAAGACAATACCAGTATTAATACTATTGAATACAGAATAATTTTTTTCATTAAGTCCCCCTATGATTTATCAAATGTGTCATATTCAATTCTGTTATCAATCCCTGATACTTCTGCTAAAGTATGGCTCAACCTTAAAATATTCAGAAAAATCATATTTATTAAGTAAAATGTAGACATTCCCCTTTGAGTCTACATTCAGGTATTCGGCAATCATCTCAGGGTCATCCGAGAAATAAACAGGTGTGGTCCAGTTGAGCCCGCCATCGAGAGATCTGGTAAAGTATGCTGCAATACTTTCGGAACTGCTATTGCTTCCGGATGCTACTCCATAGAAACTTCCTTCTTCATTAACAACCAGGTTCATATTTCCTGCGATATCGGTTTTAACGAAAAAATGCATGTTGAAATAATCATCTGTGGTAACGAAATCAACGATGTTCCTCTCTATTCCCCAATTATTTCCGTCATCTTCAGTATCCCTTATTTTTAAATGGTAGGAAGGGGGAATTGCCATATTCGATTGGACCGGTCGATCTGTGTCCGGAGAGAATCCTTCTGACATTTTTTTTATTATCTCTCCTTTTTTTCTATTAAAATTAGTCACTATATCCTGGGTGATCTGCCCGGTTTTCTTAAGTATCCAGAAAATATTAAAATTTCCCCCCGATCCTCCGTATGCTATCTGAGGGTAGTATGAACGTCCCGCTCCGTTGGAGAGCATTACCTGGTCTGACCAGGTCTTCCCGTTATCAGATGATCTTGTTGTGTGGATATCGACATAGAATTCCCAGGACGCTTTTCTGATTGCATTCCCATACACGATGTGAAGTGTCCCGTTTTCAGTTAAAAGAGCCTGTATCCAACCTATATACCCAAGGTCCTTTAATTTTTGTGGTGACGACCATGATTTTCCGTTGTCCTCTGAAAATGAAAATGCAATATAATAGTCATAAGTCCATGTGGTAACTGCCCAGAAAATAAACATTTTGTCTCCCCTGATTGCTACTCCCTCTTCCAGGTAAGTACGATACATACTTTTGTCTACTCCAACTATATTGACCGGTTCACTCCAGGTGTCATCTCCTTTATTTTTCCGTTTATAAAATATAGCGGAAATATTTGACCTATAATCTGTATAAAAGAAGTGGACATTTCCATAATCATCAACCAATAAATGTTCTATATTTGAATCTGATTTATTAACAATATTTTCAATTGTACTCCAGGTGTCCCCTCCATCATCAGAAGTTGATAAATAATTTTTAACATTTAAATTATATTTATTAATCTCGACATCTGAAATATTTACATACATATCATCATCTTTGTCTATGATAAGGGGACCGGCCCACCCGTTGGCTATCGAGTCGAACAATCTGCGGGGGGATTCGAAGTCAAAGTTTTCCTTTAGTGTAAAGTTGACCGGTGAAGAGTCTCCACCACCCGGGGCAGGATTTCTTACGGTTATAGAAACTTGTTTTTCCATGTTCTTAATTTCATCAGCATTTGTGTTGTTGCTTGTAATCTCCATCATTGTGTCTTCAGGACTGATGATGCATGAAAGTTGAGTTGTGCTTATGAATGTGGACGGCTTTTCCTTTCCGTCAAAAATTATTGCTGATCCTTCCACAAAATCCTGACCGTTTACTGTCATGGTGAATTCAGGAAGGTGAGCGACTATAGAGGCTGGTGATACCGACAGTATCTGCGGAACCGGGTTCTGTTCTTCGCTCGTACATTGAATTATACTCAGTACTATTAATAATGTTAATACAATTCTGGTGATTTTCATTTTTTACTCCTTTAAGAATATATTGTTTACCCAAAGCGGTTTTTTCAATATTATATATAAGATTCTTCTTAAATATTTTTTTTCTGTTTTTGATTAATATATCTAAATTTCTCTATTCACAGATTTAGAGTCTAGTGGTAAAAACTTTGGATATATTGCTTCTCTTTCACTTGATTATAATTTTTTATTACAGAAGATGAGGTCATTACCCTCAGAAGTGCTTCATAATTCAAAGTAAACATGACTTCATCTCCCACTTTCAACACCTGGTCAAAATCCTCCACGATCATATGATCACTGCTGCCACCCAGGGCACCAATATTTATAGAAGGTTTCAGATCAGATAGAATGACATCCTGCAATCCAATATTAAGAATAGCTCTTCGCATAGTTTTCGTATCAGCGAATTCGGGAGTGTTCCCAAATGCATCCTGATTGATCGTTCCATAGGATTTTAAAGGCTTGTCCTTCACTTCAATGACTTCTGCCACAAGTATGAATGCATCTGTAAATAATAAGGGGATCGGTTTACCCTCCACAGTCTCACATCCTAAAAAAATTGATTCCCCGATTCTCAAATTGTTTATTCTTTCCAAATTTTCAGATGAAACAAACCACAAATAATTCGCAGAATTTCCGCCGGAAATAAATTCTAATTCTAAATTAAATATATCTTCGATGTCCCGGGCCAATGCAGACAGGGTCCTCATTTTCTCACTATCGGGAGCAACTCCTCCGTAGCAGGTGAGATTGGTCCCTATCCCGGCAATGACTATCCCTTTCATTTTTTTCACTTTCTTTACGGTATCCAAAAGTACTTCCGGTATTATGCCCTCTCTCAGATCGCCCAATTCCACCATGAGGATTATTTTATGCCGGATATTATTCTGAAGCGCATATTTAGATAGTTCTTCAATGACTACCAATTCTGAATTCAGACTGATATCAACATGTTTTACAACGGATTCAACCTGGCTGAGTGCTGGTGATCGCAACAAAACAAACCGGGCTCTTATTCCTGCGTCCTGCATTCTTTTTATGTTTGATAAACGGGAATCAGCAAGTATATTCAGGCCTGATCTCACCAGAGTTTCAGCGACTTTCGGATCTCCACAAACAACTTTTGTAACCCCCATAATGGAAATCCCCCTGGACCCATATAATCCTTTAAGTTTATTGGCATTATAGGATATTTTTCCCAGATCGATTTCAATCCTTGGAGTTTCCATCAGGCGATCTGCTTCCCGATCAATAGGGACGGGAACATCTGCAACAACCTGTCGACAATTTTCCCACATCCATGTTTCAAAACATCCATCGTCGGTAATTCATATTTTTCTTCATAATCTTTAACAGTCTCATCTATTTCTTTATCTGTCATATCTTCATGATTTAAGGTGATCGCAATGACTTTGGATCCTGAAATTATTTCAATCAGGTCAATTTCGCTCTGAAGTGTCGGCATGGGGATTCCGGGGAAATCGCACCGGTCCTTTCTCTTCGGAGGATGCTGGAGTATGATCGCCTGAGGTCTCGCACCTCTCATGATAGCTGTAGATGATGTAAATGCCGGATGACTGAGTGCTCCCTGGCCTTCTACAACAATGATGTCGGGGTTTTCTGCTGCATCGGCTTTCATGATCTCATTTTCAACCTCACCATTTTGAAATCCTGAGCTCAGAACATCCACAGCGATTCCATATTTGGCACCCTGAATTAATCCGGTCTGACCCGTTGCAATAAACACTGCATTTAAGCCTTTTTTAGTAAGCGCTTCTACAAGATTAACGGCAGACGTTCTTTTCCCGACAGCACAGTCTGTCCCGAATACAGTTATTACAGGTGTTTTAATATTAAAAATACTCCCTTTGAAATTGTGAAGCCCCTTCCTGGGTGGCGGCTTTCTTATATCATTAATTTCAACACCATATTCAAATGCTTTTTGAATAAACTCCTCATCTTCGGTAAAGAATTCAGGTAGGCCGTTTATAATATCCATTCCCAGTTTCATTGCAGAAATAATAACTTCTCTTTGTTTAACCGGAAGAAATGATTCCAATGGTGCGATCCCATATATAAAATATTTGGGTGTATAGTTTAATTCTCTTATTAATTCATCAATATTTCTAAACACCGGGATACCATTCTTTTTCCCGTCAAGGAACTCACCGGCATCAATTCCGGCTTTGTTACTGTCAATGACACCAACAATATTATACTTTTCTGAATGTCTGACAAGACCATTCGCAACTTTTCCGTCCAATTTCCCCAACTGACCTTCACTGTAAATCAACGCCTTTTCTCTCATTTGTCTTCTCCTTGACAATATAGAAGCTATCCCCGATTTAATAGCTGAGACAGCTGTCTAATAACTTGCTGATCGGAGTTCACGTGATGTAAAAAGAAGAATTATCGGGAACCTGAATATAGGGCAAATATATATTTGCCGGATACTTAATGTTAAGTATCATTCCATCTCAATTCTTGTCTACACAGCGCATGGAAATATATCCTGTCCAAAAAATCAGACATCTCCAAGCATAAATTAAAATCCCTTTTTAATAATTGAATATTAAGTGTATAGAGCTTCTTTTTCAATTAAAAGGACTTTCCCGTAGGAAAATTGAAATGAAGAATATGCAGAATATTTATGAAATGAGCTTTCTCATTCCATCTCTCATTGTATCAATTGTAATTTATATACTAACATATTTAAAATAACTAATCAATTTTACGGAATTAAATCTATTTTCGCTAATATGGCAAGATTCATGCGACATTATCTATGAGTCTGAAGTGCCCGGTGAGATTCTCAACAGTATAAGTTGTTGGGTTGATATCAATAAATATTTTTTTCATGGTTATGATTTTGAGATTTCATACAATTGAGATAAAATAGTGTTTCATGGTCTTCGTAAATATGATTGTGAATAAAGAAAGGATAAGAAAAAAGTGAGTGAAATGAATAAAAATAATAATGTAAAAAATGGTTTTTCAAAATTGTCAGTTTTGGTGGTTTTAATGGTTGTGATATTTACTGTTTTTGTTTTTACTTCCTGTTCCGGTTCTGATGACAACAACAAAAAAGCTGATATCGAGACTACTTCTGAAGTGAAGAACGATATTTCAGATTCTTCAATGGAATTCTCCGGGAATATTGTTAAAACAACTTGCCTGGACTGTCACCCCGGAATGAAAGACAATGGCTTTGATATTGATTTTACCAAAGTTAAAGAAGCCGGGATGATTATTGATAAAGGCCAGGATGTTATAAAGGAAGAAAAAAAGGAATCTGAAAAATAATTTTTCAGGTTACAGGGACTCTACATGGAGTTCCCATTCCTCATCATCCTCATTCTCCAGCAGAAAGTATAACTTCCCGTTCTCTATGCTCGAGAGTCTTCCTCCTGCGATCTGTGAATTGATGCTGGGCTCAAAGGAGTTTGAAATATAGACCTTTTTCTTTACATTTCCTTTCAGGTCCATAACTATGTACTCATCTTTTCCATCTTTCACATTATAAGTCCGGACATAAAGTCTGTTACCTGAAGCTTCAATTCCCTTAATGGGGGGGAAATATGCAGAGAAAGTCATCTTAATAAATTTTTTCATTTCGTTCCATCCGCCCATTCTGTTGGCCTGTTGTTTTACCTGTGGGTCATTTTTCAATTTATTTTCCTGCTCTTCTCTGTCTTTTGCTGTTACAGGAATTTTCTTATACTCCTTTTTTATGTCATAGAGTTTGTTTCCATCAAAATCAAATACTTCGATAAGGAATCCTTTCGGACTCTCCTCCAGAAATATCTTTTCTTCTGTAATCACAATCGAAACAAATTCCATGGTCATATCCAGGACGATCCCTGGAGATCCCTGTTGCTGAACAAATGGCTGACGGTAGAGTTCTTTAAGCTTTTTCATGTCGGAGTTGTAAAGGGTTATGGTCATATATCTTGTTTTTCCGTCCTTTGATTGAGCAAACTCTTTTGCGATAAAATTGTTTCCTGCCGGGATCAATTGGAATACAGACTGAGTTGTTTTGAACTCACTGATAAATTTTCCTGTTTTTGAAAATGAGATAGCTTTTCCTATTCCTGTAACGAATATATTCCCTTTCTGTACTGATATCTTGTTAGGGATGTGTGGAATTTCAATAAGTTCTCCCGGGCCCTCTCCTTTTTTCCCAAACTTATGTAATAATTTCTGATCATTAATTGAATATACCGAAAAAATTGCACCTTCAGCTATATATAATTTATTATTTTTTACTACTATCATAGAAGGTCTCATCACATCCGGAAGAGTGCCGATCAGTCTGGGAAAAATCAGCGAAGAAAACAATAAAAATAGTATTAACAAATTAAACTTTTTCATAAGAATCTCCTGTAGTTGGATTTAAGATCGTTTATACGAAATATTGAAAAATTTGTTTTATTCTTTTAAGTATCCTCTTCTGAATTTGTTTTTTATATTTTCTACTATACTTTTCTCTTTCTTTTTTTCTCCTGAGTGCGAACCGCAAGATCCACCGCAATCACATTGGGGATCGCAATTTGTACAAAGCACTGTATTTTCATCTTTTTCTCTACCGCAAATATCACAGATCATGTTTATCTCCAAATGAGCAATTTTTGTTAAAAATTAACCATAAATATTCAAATCGTAGTATTTTAATACACCATAATCAAAATTACAAGAAAAAAATGAATGATATTTTAGCTGAAGTTGAAATTCGGCTGTATTTTAAATAGAATATATGTGTTAGTCAGGGAGTAGAGATGAACAATTTAAAGACCGTTATATTATTAGGTGCAATGACCGGTATATTCCTGTTTGTTGGCGGTATGGCAGGAGGCGAGAGTGGAATGCTTATCGCCTTTATTTTTGCTGCTGTAATGAATGTCGGAGCATACTGGTTCTCAGATAAAATTGTTTTAAAAGCATATAAAGCTGTAGAACTTCCTGAATCAGATTCCCCTGATATTTACAGGATGGTCAGACAGCTTACGGAAAAAGCAAACATTCCCATGCCGAAGATCTATTATCTAAACCAGGATTCACCTAATGCTTTTGCAACGGGTAGAAATCCGGAAAACTCAGCGATCGCATTATCAAAAGGGATAATAAATCTTATGAAAAGGGAGGAACTTGAAGGTGTGATCGCACACGAACTTACCCATATAATTAACAGGGACACCCTTGTGTCTACTGTCGCAGCAACGATCTCCGGAGCAATAATGTTCCTGGCCTACCAGATGAGATGGTTTGCCATTCTTGGTGGAGGACGGGATGATGATGACAATGGCGGTGTATTGGGCCTGATCCTGATGGCTGTACTGGCACCACTTGCTGCAACTATAATACAGATGGCTATTTCCCGATCCCGGGAATATAAAGCTGATAGCGGAGGTGCACACCTTACGAACAACCCTGAAGGACTTGCCTCGGGGCTGCAGAAATTAGGCCGGTACTCTAAGAGGATCCCATTGAAAGCAACTAAACAGACCGCTCATATGTTTATTGTCAATCCATTCTCCGGGAAAAGCCTTTCCAAATTATTCTCCACCCATCCTCCGATCGAGGAGAGGGTAGCAAGATTGAGAGCGATGCAATTCTAGAATTCAGGAGTCAGAGGTAAGAAGAAAAAACCGATCGACCTCTTCCAAAGAACTCTTAATCGCTTAAATATTTTTTTCGTTTTATTAATTCTTTGATGTTTTTTTCTACTAACAGAGGTTTGTCGTCGGGGGTGATCTCTGAATAATAGAGAGCTGTGGAATAAGTTCCCGGGGTTGGCGTGAATATTTGGGCATCATCAGTTGCAAGTCCGATCGATCTGAGCTTCTCTTTCATTATCCTGATATCTTCGAAGGTTTCTCCCGGATGGCCGATGATGATGTAGGGGGATAACTGGATCCTCCTTCTCATTTTATTGTTGATCTCGTAGAATAATTCCGTGAATTTCTTTAGAGATCCGAAACCGGGTTTCCTCATTATATCCAGGACATGATCTTCAGTGTGTTCGGGAGCGATCCTTAAAAATTTGCCGGAGTGGTATTCAAGGATATCCTCCAGAAGTCCGGGATTCACGGTCAGATTATCATATCTTACTCCCGACCCGATAAAAACATTTTTGATACCTTTTGTATTCCTGAGAGTTTTCAAAAGTTCTCTGTAACTGTCCCCTTTTTTCAAAGATGAGCAGTGTGTTGTGAAAAGGCAGGAATTTTTCATGCAGCCTGAAACTACACAGCCATATCCGTACATTTCCGCTGAGGGTCCGCCAACATCTGAGATAACTCCTTTCCACTCTTTGTGACGCATCAGTAAATGTGCTTCCTTAAATATAGATTCAGTTGACCTTGAGATTATCTTCTTACCTTCGCTCTGGGTGATCGAACAAAATGAACAACCGCCACCGCAACCTCTGTGGGAAGTAATGGAGAAAAGGTTCATTCTTAAAGCAGGAGAATACCCTTCGGATCCAAAATGTGTTCTTGAGTAATCATATGAGTAAAACCTGTCAAGGTCATTTCCTGAATATGCTTCAGCCGGGAAGCTCACAACGTACCTGTCCCCATTCTTCTGACAAATCGTTTTACCGGATTTCATCCCTTTTTCTTTCAGGAGGTATGCTTCCAGCAGTTTTTTTTTATCTCCGAGTATATCCTCAAGTGAGGGTAATTCTATTTTTTTATCAATATCTGAGATACTTTTAATGATCCTGGATGTTCCATTTAATTCGAGATCAATTATCTTCTTTCCGTTTTTGAGATCTTCCGCTATATTTATTATCTGCTTCTCACCGGGCCCGTTGACAAGCAGGTCGGCTCTTGAATCGAAAAGAATTGACCGCCGTATCTTATCTTTTTGAAAATCGTAATGGGCAAATCTCCTCAGGGAGGCTTCGACACCTCCGATAATGATCGGGACATCTTTGAAACTTTCCTTTATTCTGTTTGCAAAAACTATTGTGGTGTTGTCGGGGCGGATCCTGTACTTTATGGAGGGTGGATAATTATCAAAGAATCCTTTTCCTGCCTTCTGGTATTGGTCTTCAACTCTCCGTTTTCTTGATGAAGTATAATTAAGAACTATCGAATCCACCGGCCCTGAAATTATGGCGAAGAAAAGATTGGGCTTGCCCAGAACTGAGAATGATTCTTTTTTCTGCCAGAATGGTCTTTCGATCACGCCAACTGAAAACCCTTCTGATTCGAGGGTCCTTTTTAATATCCCCTCCGGAAAAGATGGATGATCTGAGAAAGGATAGGGAAGAACAAAAATAATATCATAACCAGGCATTGAGGTTTCCTATTCTTTATTTTCTAACTCATTGATCCGCTTTTCGAGTTCTTTTACTCTCATTTTCAGATCGGGAAGATTGCGAATATGTATCTCTTCTTTGATTGCTTTCATATGTTCTTTTGCCGGATATCCGGATACTATAATTCCCGGGGGGACATCTTTTGTCACACCTGCCTGACCCGCAATTCCTGCCCTGTCTCCCACTTTAATATGTTCTGCGAATCCTGCCTGGCCACCCGCCTGCACACCTTTGCCTATCATGACCGAGCCTGCGATCCCAACCTGGCCTGCCAATACGGTATTCGTGCCGATCCGGACATTATGTCCCACATGAACCAGGTTGTCCAGTTTTACACCTGCTTCGATCATTGTCACTCCCATAACTGCTCTGTCGATACAGGTGTTTGCCTGGAGCTCAACATTATCACCGATCTCAACTCTGCCGATCTGCGGTACCTTAACGATGGTATTTTTATAGGGATAGAAACCGAATCCGTCCGAACCGATCACTACACCGGCATGAATTATCACATTGTTTCCTATTGAGGTTCTGTCTATTATTGATACATTCGGATATATAAGGCATCCGGACCCGATACTGGAACCCTTAAGAACTGCAGTTCCTGCCCCGATGGTTGTGTTATCTCCGATTATCACTCCCTCTCCTATAAAAACAAAAGGTGCGATGGAGACATCTTTACCCAATTCTGCACTTTCATCTATAAATGAAAGTGGGCTCATACCTGAGGCTATATCTGCTGATCTCCTGGGACTGAAATATTCGAGTACTTTTATGTAAGAATAAAAAGGATCGTCAACATATAAAGGGATTATATTGTCGGGGGGGACAAATCCTTTTGGTATCAGTACCGCGGCTGCATTCGAATTTTCCAGTTTCTTCAGAAATTTTTCACCAGTTATAAAAGTGATGTCAGTTTTTCCTGCAGTGTCAACAGGAGCAACTCCGCTGATTTTAATATTCTCACTTCCTGCAGGGATCTCAATTTCAAGATATTTTTCTAGTTCGGATAATTTTATTTCCATGTTTCCTCCGTTCATAGGAAATTTTATTAAAAATATCCGATGCTTTCAAGACTATTCTTCAATATAAAATAGAAGTGAATGAATTTGACACTCCGGACATGTAAATGTAGAATTGATAAAAACCGGCCTGAATGTCAGTTTTGACCATTCTCCGGTTGGAGGGAAAAGCGGATGCAGTTTATATCTTTCAATTTCTTATATTTTGTAATTACTGTTTTTGCAATTTACCTGATCACTCCGGACAGGTTCAGATGGATGGTCCTTCTGGGGGCCGGATACTATTTTTACGGTAGTATAAAACCTGAATATCTTCTGTTTCTTATTTTTCCTACAATTGTGGTTTATATTGCCGGTTTAGGTATAAACAGATCGGGGAAAAAGGGGATGGTCCTCTTTGCAGGAATCCTTGTACCGCTGGGCCTTCTCTTTACTTTTAAATATCTGGATCTGTTCCTGACAACATTCAGCCATCTCTTCTCCAAAGGAGGTATCGACCCCCTGAATCTTTTATTCCCTGTGGGAATATCATTCTATTCGTTCAGGCTGATCAGTTATATAGTTGATGTTTACGGAGGAAAGATAGTGCCGGAAAAACATATCGGTCACTTTGCCCTCTATGTATCTTTTTTCCCTCAATTACTTGCCGGCCCGATCGACAGAGCCGGGAATATTATTCCTCAGATAAAAAAAAAATTTTCATTCGATTGGGATAAATTTGTGGGGGGATTAAGGCTTGTCCTGTGGGGACTTTTCAAGAAGATCGTTATTGCAGACAGAATGGGCGAATTTGTGGACCAGATTTACAATAATCCGACAGATTATTCAGGGATCCATTTACTGCTTGGAGTTTATTTCTTCTCCTTTCAGATATATTGCGATTTTTCGGGTTATACGGATATCGCTATCGGGATCTCGAAAATATTCGGGTTCAGGTCCATAGAAAATTTTAATTTCCCATACTTCAGCAGAAACCTGAAAGACTTCTGGAACAGGTGGCATATCTCATTGTCAACATGGTTGAGGGATTATATATTTCTCCCTGTTGCATATCCGGTAATGAGACTTTTTAAAAAGGATAAATTTGCAGGAGTTAATATTACAAGTATCGGATATGTGACGGCCATTTTTGTGACGATGTTCCTTGGCGGGTTGTGGCATGGAGCGTCCTGGACATTTGTGGTCTGGGGGACATTGCACGGGTTGTATCTGGTATTCGGCCATATAACAGAAAGATCCAGGAAGAAATTATGGAAGAGGGCGGGTATGAAAAAGGGATCCGGCCTGAGAAGTTTTATTCAGATATTTATAACTTTTCACTTTGTCTCTTTCGCATGGATATTTTTCAGGGCAGGGACATTTGAAAGCGCTGTGGAATACATAAAAAATATAGGATTCACTCTTCCCAAGACCGGAATTCCTAATCTTTTATTTTCACTCGGGTTTTTAATATTATTTTTGTTACTCGATTATATTAACAAGAATATAAATCGGTTCAGATGGATCGTAAATATTCCAACCGAATTAAAAATGGCGGGATATGCCTTCGCAATCGTATTTATAATCATTTTTGCTGTAGACAGCACCAATGAGTTCATATATTTTAATTTCTGATCTGTTATGAAAAGAAAACTTTTTCTGATCTTTCTCCTAGCTGTATTTTTTTTCCTCTTTGACAGGGGAGGAGTTATGCTGTTCCGCGAGGCAAGTTTTTCCTTTTATTCAAATGTAAAAATAAAAAAGAGTGTATTCGGGAAGAGGGAAGTTATAAAAAAAGATTTTTATGACACCCTCATATTCGGTTCGTCGAGAACCATTGCCGCAATACATCCCCTCTATCTTTTTAATCATCTTGGGCTAAAAGCGTATACTTCAGCCAAAAACGACAGATATCCGCACTATTTCTACCTGTTGTACAAACTGTTCAAAAAACAATTCGGAAAGCCGGAATATCTTATTTACGGAGTTGATTATTTTATGTTCACTTTGAAAACTTCAAAGTTTCTTCTGATATCTGCATCCAGAAAAAAAAGAAAGATAAAAAAGATCGATCTTTCAAAAAGGCCGGAAAAGGATGCGGGATTTTTAAAAGAAATATCTCTCCTCTTAAGATGGAAAAAGAAACTGGACAAAACTGTTGAAGATGTATTGTATAAGTATTCCCTTGATATGGACAGGCCGGATAAAAATTCTACAAATGCTGCAGGAATAAGTAATTTTACCGGCAATAAAACAACGCTTGAACTTAATCCGGATAACAGACCGGCCACCTGGGAAAAATTTCCATATCTGGATTCAGATAACGGAGAGGGGAAATATCTGAAAAAACTCTTTGATGAGCTTGAAACTGACGGTGTTATTGTTTTTCTTGTCGGGATTCCGGATTATATCGGAACTTATGAATCTACATCGGAAAAAGACCGGTTTGAAAAGGATATGCAAAGTCTTATCAATGGGAGGAAAAAATTCCGGTTCCTGAATTATAACCATCCCGATAAATTTGATCTCCATAACCGCCGTTTCTATAAGAATGGAAGATACGGACATAATAATTCTCATCTCTCTTATTACGGCTCCATACCTCTTAACGAAATTCTTTCCCGTGATATAAAAAAAACAATCTCAAATAAAGCGGGGGCTGAAAAGGGGATACCTGAAGAAGATAAATGATCAGGAACCGGTAAGGCCGACACTCTTAAGATGATCGAGCAGTATTTTTCCTGTTCTGTCCTTAAAATATTTTTTTAATGATTCTTTCTGAGTCTTAAGGATCTTTTCCTTTAGCTCCTTGTCAGAAACGATCTTATCAATGAGAGCTGCAGTCTTGAGGAATTCTTTTTTATTCAGAAGAATACCTCCTTTGTTCATTGTCTCTTTTACAGCGCCCTCATTATATGCGATGACCGGTATATTGAGGAAAAACCCTTCGGGAACCGGTGCACAAAATCCTTCATGTTCGCTCATGTGGAGATAGATGTCAGCCAATTTAAAATATGATATTAGCTCATCTTCCGGAATATGTCCTGTGAAATGGATGTTCTTTACTTTAAATTTTTCCACCATATTAAGTAAAGCTGAATAATATCTTTCAAATCCCCTGTTCTCCCCGACGACGAAGAGCCTTGAATTTTTATTGAAATATTTGTTGTATAGGTGAAAAACTCTGATCACATTCTCGATCTTTTTGTTGGGGATAATTCTCCCTACATACAGAATGTTGGTCTTGCCATCATTGAACATATCATTAAAAACCGGAATTGCCGGAGCATCAAATTTGTCAAAGTTCATTACCAGAGGAAGTACTCCGGTCTTTTTAAACCCGACCTCTTTTAGTTCAGACTCATTATATTCCGAGTCGCCGAGCGCAAGGTCTACTTTATCACTCAGGCTCTTTAGCTCTACTCTCCCCTTGTAGCAATCCTTCGCCAGGATCCTGTGGTAGTCCAGGAAAAAATGATGTGGAGTTATATTGTGGTAGATTATGACCTTCTTGTCAGGAACTCTTAAAAATTTCTTTGTTATTTTCGATCCGATCGAAAAGTGATAAATAACAATATTCTCTTCAGATGAGTATTTATCATATTCAAGATAATTTATTACCTGATCAGAATATTTCGGGTGATAGAAGAGGACAAATATTTCAGATTCATATCCTTTTTCTCTTAAATAATTCCTGATCTCAAGTGCTTCATTACCGATCGCATCCCCGTAAGAATATGAAGTGAGAAACTGATGGATCGCCATTATTGATACAATTTCTTCTCGATCGCTCTTTCCCTGTTCTCAAGAAATTCCATCTTATCCTCTAAAACCTTGATCTTGGTTTTAAGGAGTTCCTCTTCAATTTTCAGTTTTGAAAGTTCTACTATCAGGTTGTTTGATGTGTTATGAAGCAGTTTTATATACTCGATCCCGGCTGCGAACTGGTGAATGTATTTCCTGTCTATGTTGATCTGGGCCTTGAGTTCATTGTTGATCGGCCTGACCATACTTCTGATGAATGGCATGAGCGGTTTCCTTATGATCCTGAAAACCTTTTTCATCAGTCCTTTCGCTCCGCTTCCTCCATCTGACTCCAGTTCTATGGATGGGGGGTCATAATTTTTTACTATTTCTTCATTGAAGAGGTGTTGTTCATAAACGTTGGGAATCTCCAGGAAATCAGGGAGCGGCTGAAGCTCCATATCCTCGATCTCATCGATCTCTTTTTGTTTCAATACTCCGGAATTCTTTTTTTCCTCGATCCGTTTTTCGATATACTCCATGATCTCATTGACATCAATATCTTCACCGGCAGTAATGAACGGAAGGTCTTTCTTGTTTTCTGAATCTGGCATTGAGACTCCTTAAAAAAAATACGCCTGGAGGGACTTGAACCCCCAACCTATCGATTCGTAGTCGAGCACTCTATCCATTGAGCTACAGGCGCATTATTACTTTCATTATATATCGAATCACAATTCAATTCAAGGTCAGGGGTAATGCAGCAATTCCTGAATAATTTGAAATAAATATATTTTTATTGATAAAAAATCTGTGATTGCATATATTCAAAATGATCAGGTTTTCCGGAGGTTAAAAATGAATGATATGAAGAAGAATGGACAAGGCAAAATGGACAGGAGAGAGTTCATAAAGAAAAGTTCAATTTTGGGAGCCGGTGTTGTAATGTCCCCGCTGCTTGCTGAAAAGAGAAAAAATCTTTTAACTCAACCGGGAGTAAAAAAAAACCCGCCTATTGAAAACGTCAGGATCGGATTTGTAGGTGTAGGGGGAATGGGCTCTGCACATTGCAGGAATTTTCTTGGAATTCCAGGCGCGGAGATAAGGGCTGTGTGCGATATTGTTCCTGAAAAGGTAGAGCGGATACAGGAATTGTGTGTTGAAGCGGGATTTGAAAAGCCGGCAGGTTATACGAAAGGAAAATTTGATTTTAAGCGGATGTGTGAGAGAGATGACCTGGATCTGGTTATAACTGCAACTCCATGGAAATGGCATGTCCCTGTTGCTGTTGCTGCGATGAGATCCGGCAAGCATATGGCCATTGAAGTCCCTGCAGCCTTAACATTGGATGGATGTTGGGAGTTGGTTGAAACAGCAGAGAAAGAGGGGAAGTATTGTGTAATGCTGGAAAATTGTTGCTATGACAGGAGTGAGCTCGTTGTGTTGAATATGGTTAGAAAGGGGTTGTTCGGAGAATTGATCCATGGTGCCGGTGGATATCTTCATGATCTGAGAGCAATTAAGTTCAGTGATAAAGGAGAAGGATTGTGGAGGATCGATCATTCTGAAAAAAGGGACGGCAACCTTTACCCGACCCATGGACTTGGACCTATTGCTGAGTGTATGGATATCAACAGGGGGAATAATTTTGACTATATGATATCCATGAGCTCAAAGTCCCGGGGCCTTACTGAATTTGCTAATAAAAAATTCGGGAAAGATAGTCCACAGGCAAAAATGAAGTACAAACTTGGTGATGTAAATGTAAGCCTGATTAAAACATATAATGGTGAGACTATAACTTTGTATCATGATTGCAATCTTCCCAGGCCTTATAGCAGAATAAATATGATCCAGGGTACGAAGGGAATTTTTGAAGGATATCCCGACAGGATATATATTGAGGGTTTGAGCTGGACAGATGACAAGTGGGAGGATTTTGACAGATATCTACATGACTATAAACATCCGCTCTGGAAGGAGATGGGTGAAAGTGCGACGGGGGCAGGCCATGGCGGGATGGATTACCTCGAGGATCACAGACTGATCGATGCCTTGCAGAAAGGACGTCTCCCCGACATGGATGTTTATGATGCCGCGCTTTGGAGCAGTATTTCCCACTTATCTGAAATATCTGTTGCTTCAAATGGGAAACCGGTGGCATTTCCTAATTTCACCAGGGGAGCATGGAAAACGAATGAGAGAATTTTCCTGACAGATTATAAATATTAAGATTTTTTTATTCTTTTTCAGGGCCTGATACTGAATTGGAGTTTGAATATACCCAGATCATTTATCATTTGAAATCTTGCTGCAGGGTCCCAGATCCTTTCCCAATTCTTGTTATATACAAGATAGACTACGTTTCCGGGGGATATTCTCCATTTGAATCTGAGATTTACTCCCATCTCATTTGAATCATCATCGAATTGGAGTAATCCTATAATGCCCATGTCTGGGTTAAGGAAAAAATCACCGCTTAATCTGAAAAGGTTTTTACTGTATTTGCCTTCCGGGAAGTCCCCTCTGAGAAAAAGAGCACTAACATCGGCCTTAAAATTTCCACCATGCTTGTAAGAGGATCCGATCTTTAATTCCGAAAGATCTCCGGAGTAGAAACTTCCAAATGTATAATTTACAGCCAGATCGACCTTCCTGTGAGAAGCAGAATGGAATTGAGCTCTGAATCGGGTGTGGGAGTATTCAGCTACAGGAAAAATTATATCTTCCGAAAGTTCAAAAGGTTCATCTAAAACCTCTTTCTCCGGGATTATATTGAACTCAAAATGATCTCCGGATTCTGTTCTGAAGTTTATCGGTGCAGTAAAGATCCTGGATGAGATCACTTTGCCCTCCAGGTCGAGATATATGGAACCGAAAAATTCGAAGTAAAATTGGCGGACCATTTTTCCGACAAATCCCCTTTCCGGCCTCGGTTTGAATTGGACCATAGGGCTGATCTTGTGAACTCCATTTCTGGGAAGATATGACAATCCGGGTTCCAGAGAATCTCCGAAAAAATTATATGTAAATGCCATATTCCACAGATCATTAGGATAATCTATCTTAAAACCATATCCGTAATGCTTGCCTTCTTTTATGGAGTTCCAATTGTATACCCACCAGCCACCGGCCATTAGGTTCTTATTCTTTAAAAATTTTGAAGTAGAAAAATTGAAATCAAAACCAAGCATGGAATTATCTTCAATACTGTCCGGATCTCCTTTTGTGAAAATCATCCCTGCTTTACTCTGGGCAAAAATATTCTGGTACACCCTTCCTGCGATAAAATTATTACCGGGGATCCACTCACTGTCCCTGGTCTTAACATTCAGCAGCGCCAGATTTGTTTTTCCGACTTTTCCGAAAACTTTCATCCCATAATCGATAGGGACAATATATTCGGAATCGTATATTCCAATTGATCTTGAGAAGAATGGTACGAATGTTCTATGTAGTCCGCTCCCGAATGAAAAAATATCTGATCCTTCAAGAAAAAAAGACCTTTTTTCAGGATAGTAAAGAGAGAACCTTGTGAGGTTTATCCTCCTCTCATCAACTTCAGTTTCTGCAAAATCTGTATTGTATGTAAAAACTCCAACCAGATTGGATGTGAAATTCTTATAAAGATCAAAACCTCCATCGAGTTTCCATTTCCGCTCTGTCCCTTCAGAGATGTTTTTCACAGTGGATAGGATCATGTATGGTTTGAATGTGAGTCCCAGCCCCTGTTTTAATCCGATGAAATCCCCGGCCTTTGCAGCAATTGAAGGGTTGTAGAAAAAACTGTCCTTACTTATACCGCTCAGCCTTATGGTCTCCATTTTTCGCGCAATATATCTTTCTACATTAATACCCCATTTTTTTATTTCGGAGTTGAAAGTAAGGGTTTTGAAAGGTATCTCTATTTCAGCACTCCAGCTATCCCCGTTCATCGAGGTAGCTGCATCCCATATTCCATCCCAATTTGAACTGAAATGTTCACCTGACGCCAGGCCGTCTGTCCTTGCACCTTTCGGGTTGACTATAAAAACATAAGCATTTCTCATATCCAGAAATGGATCGATCAGGATTCTGACAATATCATCTCCATTGGACCACCGTCCATGCTGATCATATTTAAGCGTATTAACGGAAATTTTTTTCGGTTCTGATGAATAACATTTTAAACCAATGTAAAGAGATCTGTATGTATATGCAATTCTAAGTTCGGTTCTTTCGGAAGGTTCTTTCCCGGTCTCGGGAATTATCATTCTGAAATTGGTGGAAACAGGAACTTTCTCCCACACTTTATCATCGAGGAGTCCGTCCATTTTAGGACTTGAGTCTATCCTGACTACATCTATCTTCTTTTGATCCAGGGCAGACAGGTTTACAAATAGATTAATCAGGAGTGAAAAAACAACTATTTTATGAATGGTCTTAAGCATAATATATTGTATCACAAAACCGGAAGTTCCGTATCATTACTATGTTTTACCTTGTATTCGTAAGATTTTTAACAGTATTGAATTCGGACCGTACATATTCTAAAATACTTGCATGGGAAATATTATCGAAGTAACTTGTCCAAAGTGCAATTTCAGTCTCTGGATAGATGTGGATAAAAGAGAGGTTGTTCAGCATAAGAAGGGTAAGAAACAATTGAGTTCTTTTGAAGATCTTCTGGCAAAGGAGAAGAAAAAAAAGGAATCTACCGAGGAAACTTTTAGTTCAGCAAAAAAACTGGAAGAAGAAAAGAAAAAAAAAGCTGAAGATCTGTTTAATAAGAGCTTTGATGAATAGGTGCTCCGAATGAGTAAAAAGGTCCTTCTAATTCACACCGGTGGTACGTTAGGTATGTCGAGGGATGACGACTCAGGCACCCTGAGAACTGATAAACTTTACGACAGCCTGACCGGATTTATTCCTGAATTATCGGAAATAGCTGATATTGACATAGAGATACCTTATATGATCGATAGTTCAGAATTAACGACAGACCATCTCAGAAAACTAGTTAGAACGATAAAAAAAAATGTGGACAAATATTCAGGTTTCGTTATCTCTCATGGCACTGATACACTTGCATACACCGCATCTGCACTATCATATATGCTAATGAATCCTACTTTTCCCGTGATACTGACCGGGGCACAAAAACCACTGAGTGAGATCAGAAGTGATGCAAGAGCGAATCTGATCAATGCAATAGAATTATCGACAATGAATATTGAAGAAGTGGCCATCCTTTTTGATGACAAGTTGATGAGAGGGAACCGTACAATCAAAAGCCATATAAATCACTTTGATGCATTCTCATCCCCGAACTACCCGCTGCTTGCTAAAACAGGTATAGATATTGAGGTCTACAAAAAAAACATCCTAAAACATGACGGACTGTTTCATATATTTGAAGGGTTCGATAATGCCGTTTCAGTTATGAAAATATTCCCCGGGTTTTCCCATTCATGTTTTGAACCGGGAGAGAACATAAGAGCAGTAATCGTTATAGGTTATGGTGCAGGCACAATTCCGATAGATAATTCCGGTATTCCAGAAAAAATAGAGAAATGGGTATCTGAGGGGAAGCTGGTTGTCCTCATGTCTGAAACCAAGGCCGGGAAACTTGATCCGGGAATATACGAATCCGGAAAAAAACTTCTTGAACTCGGTGCGGTCGATTCCGGAGATATGACATTTGAGGCAGCAATAACAAAGGTGATGTTCCTCCTGGGCCATTACAAAAATCTCTCTTTAATTAAAAAGAATTTCAGGAAGTCACTTGCAGGAGAAATAACCGTAAACTGACAGGTCAGGTCAGGTATTTTTCCTTTATTGCATTCACCATTTCCGCATTATCTGAATGTCCTGTCTTCTGGGCTGTTATTTTTGCTCTTAGCGGCCTGCCAAGCAGATAGAAATCTCCAAATATGTCAAGGATCTTGTGTCTCGCCATCTCATTTTCAAATCGTAGTTCTGTGTTGAGAACTTTGCCGTTATCTATAAGAATGAAATTGTTGAGACGACCACCTTCCACCAGACCCAGTTCAGACAACTTGTTGAATTCACTCACAAATCCATATGTTCGGGCCGGCGCAATATCATTCTCGAAATCTTCCTCAGAGTTCAATACTATCTCATGGCTCCGTATCCCCAGAGGTTCCGGATAAACAGTTGTGTATTTTACAGTGAAAACATCAGCCGGCTCCACTTTTATGAATTTCCCGTCCTCACTTTCATCCCCAATGACAATAGGTTCTTTTATAACGATCTCAGGAATATAATCGTCTTGTTCGACGATACCGGAATCTCTAATGAACTTGCAGAATTTTGTAGCGGACCCATCATCGATCGGAACTTCCTTGGTGATCTTTATTGCAAGGTTAGTGATCCCGAATGCGTGAAGAACTGCCATCAAATGTTCGATAGTTTTGGCCTCGAGGCCATCTTTCATGATAGATGTAGCATAATTTGTTCTGTCAATAAACTCGATCCTCGCGGGTATATATCCGGGAGAAGATATGTTTTCAAATCTGATCCCTTTTCCAACTGGAAGCGGGCTGATCGACATTCCTGTTTTTTCTCCTGAATGGAGTCCTATTCCGTAAAATATGTTGCTACGTTCCACTGTTTTCTGCTTTTTAAGATATTCGGCATTATCAATTTCAAATTGTATCTGTCCTGTATTTTCTTTTTTAAGGCTTTTTGTATCTTCGAGATCATCTGTATTCTGGCTGATTATTGTTTTCAGCCTTTTGTTCTCATCCAAAACTTTTTTATAGGACAACCCTTTTTTCACAGACAATAGTACTTTCTCAAGACTTAAAGGTTTTTCCAGAAAATCATATGCTCCATCCTTTACAGCCTGAACTGCGGTTGTGATGTTACCATGACCGGAGATCATAACAATGACCTGGAATTTGTCGTCATTCAGGATCTTCTTCATTGTTTCCAGACCGTCGATCCCCGGGAGCCATATGTCCAGAAAAATGATATCCGGTCTCAGGTTAAGGAATTTCTCATATCCTTCCTCCCCGGTAGATGCAAAATATACTTTGAATCCCTCATCTTCCAGGATAGATGCAAGTGAAACCTGAATGTTTTTTTCATCATCTATTATTAAGATCTTATCCATTTCCAGTTCTCTCCTTTTTGTCATCACTGATATTCATTCTGTTCCCATTCCCCTATTGTCGTGTTTGCAACTGAAAAAATTATAATTATATAAGGAGAGAATGTCAATTTCAGGCGCTTGCTTTTTATTGATTTTTTAAGGGAGGTCTGATATAATTTTTTAACCTATGGATAAGATATTAGATCTCATTAAAGAATATCCACTACTGAAATTCGGACTTATATTAATCGGAATTTTTCTGATATTCAAAATAGTGTATGAGGGGTTAAAAGTTTCTCAGGTATTAAATATTCAGGATAAGTCCTTGTTTGATACATTTTATTCCATATTTTTCAAAAAAGCATATATCACTTCACAGGCAAAAAAAGCGATCAAGCAGGGTAATTTCCTTAAGGCAGGAAAGATATATGAAGATATCGGTGACTTCAAAAAGGCTGTAAAAGCTTATGAAGAAGGGAACCAGTTTAACGAAATCGGTGAACTTTATGAGAAGCTTAACAAAGAGAGTCTTGCTATTGAGATATATAAAAAGACCGGAAACTTTGACAGTCTTGTCAAACTCTACACAAAAAGGAAGAACATAGATACAGCGGGGATGCTCCTTGAGAATAACAGCAGGCATCAGGAAGCTGCAGAGTTGTATTACAATCACGGCAAATATGAAAAAGCCGCTCAGATCTATGAGAAAAGAGGGTTCTACAAAAAGGCCGGAATAATATATGAAAAATCAGGCAATAAAAGGAAGGCAGCTCTCTGTTTTGAAAAATGGTTTGAATCGACCTCGGGCTCTTCGATCGGAGTTAAAGGGGCGGCGGAACTTGATGATGATCTTATAAAAGCTTCGAACATGTGGGCTGAAGTTGGTGAAACTGAGAGGGCATACAGCTTGTTGCTCAAGAATAATAAGTTTGAAAAAGCTGCAGAACTTGCGGTTAAGCTTGAGAAGTTTGAAGAGGCCGCTAATTTGTATGAAAAAGCTCAGTTACCTCTGATGGCAGCTCCATTGTATGAAAAGATCGGTAATCCGAAAACTGCTTTTCAATTAAGGGGTGAGGATGCATTTGCAAGAGGAAATACGACAGATGCAGCAGAATGGTTTCTCAAAGGAGATGATTTTATCAGAGCCGCTGAATTATTTGAATGGAACAAATTATTTGATAAAGCTGCTCATTGTTATTTTATGAATCAGAATTATCTGGCTGCTGCTGATAATTATCTTAAAACAGCAAATGAAGAAGAAGCAGCAAAAATGTTCGAGCTCGGGAGAGACTGGAAGACCGCAGCGGACCTCTCATTCAAATATAAAAAATATCAGAAAGCAGGTGAGTTGTTTGAAAAGTCCGGAGATTTTTATAATGCCGGGATATCTTTCCAGAAAGTAGATGATGAGAAGAGGGCGCTGGCAAATTTCCAGAAAGTCCAGATGGAAGCTGAGGGATTTGAGAAGGCTGTTATTCAGATGGCCGGCATTTTTCTGAACAACAACAAACCTCAGCTGGTTGTTGAAAAGATCGGGAAATTGTTGATGAATCAGTCTATCAATAAAAATAACCTTGAGTGGTATTTCCTACTTGGCCAGGCAGAAGAGAATCTCGGGAATTTTAAAAAAGCCTACGAAATTTATCAGGGTATATTGACAGAAAATTATTCCTTCAAGGATATTCATCAGAAGATAAAGGAAGTTGAAAAGCTGATCAAGAAGTATAAAGAAATTGACCTTGTTGCCGATAACTCACAGGGAAGGTATAAGATCGTAAGAAAAGTGGGTGAGGGCGGAATGGGGGTCGTTTTCAAAGCGGAGGATACAGTTCTGCAGAGGATAGTTGCCCTCAAGATACTGAATAAAAGTCTGGTTAAAGACAAGATTAATCTTGAAAGATTTTTCACTGAAGCAAGATCCACAGCATCACTATCCCACTCAAATATCGTAACTGTCTATGATGTAGGGCAGATTAACGATGATTATTTTATATCGATGGAATTTATTGAGGGTGAGAATTTCATGACAATCCTCAGAAGGAAGAATAAATTCACGATCCCCCAGATCCTTTTTGTTGCGATAAAATTATTAAAAGCTCTGGACTATTCACATAGAAAAGGGATAATTCATAGAGATATCAAACCTCATAATATCATGATTACCAAGCAGAAGGAGATAAAGATCATGGACTTCGGTCTGGCCATAATCAGGGGTGAACAGAAGAAAGGTGAGACAGGGGTTGTTACAGGAACTCCGTACTATATGTCTCCGGAACAGATTCAGGGAATCAATGCAGATCACAGGACGGATATTTATTCCACCGGAGCAACACTATTTCATCTGATCTCAGGTCGTGTACCATTTAAAGGAGAGAATGTGTTTTATCAGCATCTCTTCGAACCGCTCCCATCTTTAAAAAGTATTGTTCCTGATATACCGGACAAACTGGTATATATAATAGAAAAGACCATGAACAAAAAAAGGGAAGAACGGTATCAAAGTGCTCAAGAAATACTGAATGATATAAAATTAATTAAGATATAGGAGAGTTATCATGGATTTTGGATTAAGCGAAGACCTTGTAGAATTGAAGGACCTTACACATCAATTTGCAAAAAATGAAATAAGGCCTGTTGCCGGTGAGTACGATGAAAAAAATGAATTTCCACATGATGTAATGAAGAAAGCCTTTGAAATAGGATTTTTAACCTCAAATATTCCAGCAGATTTAGGCGGGCTTGAGTTTAACAATGTTCAAAATGCAGTTGTGTGTGAAGAGCTGGCTTGGGGCTGTGCAGGGATGTATACATCTATAATGGCAAATACTCTTGCAACAATGCCTATTGTCCTGTTTGGGAATGACGAGCAGAAGAAAGAATTTCTCGAGCCGATGACGAAAGAGCTCACATATGCATGTTTCGGCCTTACTGAAAGAGAGGCAGGATCCGATAATTCAGCAATAAAGACAACAGCAAAGAAAGAAGGTGACTACTATATTTTAAATGGTTCAAAAACCTTTATTACAAATGGTGGTATCTCTAAAATTGGTGTAATATTTGCCTCGACTGACCGTGACCGAGGTGCAAGGGGACTCTCTGCGTTTATAGTTCCGATGGATCTTCCCGGAGTATCCGCCGGGAAACATGAAAATAAAATGGGACACAGGGCTTCAAATACTACTGAATTATACTTTGATGATGTAAAGGTACCTGCAAAAAATCTGCTTAGAAGAGAGGGATTTGGTTTTATTATTGCTCTTCGAACACTCGACTTTGCAAGGCCTTCAGTAGGAGCCGGCGGAGTTGGTCTTGCAAGAGCCGCTTATGAAGAAGCCTTGGCCTATGCTCAGACCAGGATACAATTCGGGAGACCCATTGCTTCATTCCAGCATAATGCTTTTAAACTTGCTGATATGGCAACAGATATAGATGCCTCAAGGCTTCTTGTTCACAGGTCCGCCTGGATGCTTGACAACAACATGAAAGCATCAAAAGAATCTGCAATGGCTAAAGTAGTTGCAACGGATGTAGCGATGAAAACAACTTCTGAAGCAGTTCAAATTCTGGGTGGATATGGATATATGAAAGAATATCCTGTTGAGAAGATGATGAGAGATGCTAAGCTTCTTCAGATCTATGAAGGGACAAATGAGATCCAAAGGCATGTTATCTCATTGGAGATCCTGGGTTCAATAAAGAATGTAGGATAAATTGAGTAAAAGTTTTGATGCAGTGATCATAGGGGGCGGGATAGTAGGCCTTTCTGTAGGTTATCACCTGACTAAAAAAGGTTTGAAAACCATTGTGGTCGAGAAGAAATATACAGGCTCAGGTTCAACCGGAAGATGTATTGGCGGGATAAGGATGCAATTCTCCACTGAGGCTTCGATAAAGTTGATGCAGGAGAGTATGGCCCACTTCACAGGGATGGAAAAGGCGTTTGGATTTTCTGTTGAGTTCCTTGCCGGAGGATATCTTTTTCTTGCACATACGGAGGATAAACTTGATGCTTTCAGAAGTGTTATTGCCCTCCAGAAAAAACTCGGTCTTAATGTAAGAGAACTCGATCCTGAAGAATGTGAAAAACTTGTCCCTGGAATTAACACTAAAGGATTGAAAGGTGGAGTTTATTCCCCGGATGATGGGCAGGCTTATCCCTTCAAGGTTCTCAAAGGGTATATAAATGGAATCAGAGACAATGGTTCTGTTGTGAGGACTTACACTGAAGTTACCGGGATAAAAAGTGTTGATGGAATTGTTACAGGTGTTGAACTTGAAAATGGAGAATTTCTTGCGTCTCCGGTTGTTGTTAATGCTGCAGGCCCCTGGGCGGTGGAAGTGGGTAAAATGGCCGGAGTGGAACTTCCTATCTTCCCTGAGGAGCATGAAGCTCTTATTTCTGACCGATATGAACATTTGTTTGATCCGATGGTGGTTGATTACAGGCCTGATGGTTGTTACTTTCAACAGATGGTAACAGGGCAGATCATTGGATGCTATACACCTGTTCCCAACAAACCAGGGAAACACACTTCTTCAAGTTCTGAATTTCTCCTTGAGATGTCGAAAAGGACATCCAGGCTAATTCCAAAACTTAAAGATCTTAATGTGCTCAGACATTGGGGGGGGAGCTATTCAATGACCCCTGATGGGAGTCCCATAATTGACAGGACCGGAACTAAAGGATTCTATGTGGCTGCAGGAATGTCGGGTCACGGATTTATGTTCGGGCCTGCCATCGGTAAATATCTTGCTCAGATAATCACAGAAGGAACATATCCTTTTGACTGGGATGAATTCAAGCTTGAAAGGGATTTTTCCAGAAAAGAAATTATGAAGTAACTATGACTATCTGGCTGATACTGATAATCTTTGGTTCTATCATGATAATAGAAGCACTTCCATTGTTTATTGCTCCTTTAAAGATGAAGGAATACTACAGGAAGATCGCAGATTCAGATCCCAGAACTCTACAAATTCTAGCTTTTGTTATGATGATTACCGGCCTGGTGATAGTTTTTCTTATAAGGAAGAAAATATGCTTATAAATATTGATGGAAACAAACTTACAATTGACGAATTTATTAAGATATCAAAAGATCATGCAATAGTTGGATTAACTGATGACTCAAAATCGAGAGTTCAGCTGGCTCGGAAGACTCTTGAGGATTTTATAAAGACAGGCAAAGCCTATTATGGAATAAATACCGGCTTCGGTGCTCTTGCATCTAAAAAGATAAACAGTTCTGATCTAAAACAACTTCAGCGTAATCTTATAAAGAGTCACACAGCGGGTGTTGGCGATCCTTTGCCGGATCATGTTGTCAGAGGTACGATCCTGTTGAGGGCAAATGTACTTGCCAAAGGTTATAGCGGAGTAAGACTGAAAGTGGTTGAGTTGCTGCTTGAATTATTGAACAGGGATATCCTCCCTATCCTTCCTGCGAAAGGATCAGTAGGAGCCTCAGGAGATCTCGCACCTCTATCTCACCTCGCTTTAGCACTTCTGGGAGAAGGAAATGTGAAGTTTAAGGGAGAGGTTAGGGAAACCTCTGATGTATTCCGGGAAGAAGGGATAACTCCTCTTGTACTGGTTGAAAAAGAGGGCCTTGCATTGATCAATGGTACACAGGTTCTTACTGCAATAGGGATATTTAATCTTGTTGATAGTGAAAATCTGGTTAAAACTGCAGACATTGCAGGTGCATTGACATTCGAAGCTCAACTCGGTAACCCGTCACCATTTTTTGAAGAGATTCAGATGGTAAGACCATATTCCGGCCAGATCAATACTGCAAAGAATATTATGAGGCTAATCAAGGATTCTCCTTTATGGGCTTCGCATAGCGGGAAGAATAAGGTCCAGGATGCATATTCTGTCCGTTGCATTCCTCAGGTTCATGGAGCTGTCCGTGACACACTTGATCATGTGAGAGGAATTCTTGAGATTGAAATAAATTCTGCTACCGAAAATCCTCTTATATTCCCCGAAAAAGGAGAAATTCTGTCCGGTGGGAATTTCCACGGCGCTCCGGTTGCCTTTGCGATGGATTTTATGGCAATTGCCATGACCGAGCTTGGGAATATTTCTGAGAGGAGGATAGACAGGGTTATAAATCCGGCTACAAATATGGATCTGCCGCCTTTTCTTATCGAGGATAACGGGCTAAATTCAGGATTTATGATCGCTCATGTTACTGCTACAGCTTTGACATCAGAAAACAGAACCCTGGCACATCCTGCTTCTGTCGATAACATCCCGACCTCGGCAAATCAGGAGGATCATGTCAGCATGGGTAATTTTGCAGCAAGAAAAGCAGGAGAGATAGTCGGGAATGTGAAATATATTCTGGCTATTGAACTGATGGCTTCACTCCAGGCCCTCGATTTTTATGAAGAAAAAACATCTCCGAAACTTGAGAAAGTAAAAAGTGTTGTCAGAAGCAAGGTCCCTTTTCTGGAACAGGATTCGAGAATGGATGTTCTTTTTGATAATATAGTGGATATGATCATTAGTGGTGAGATAGTAGAAGCTGCCAAATAAAAATATTATGATAATTCTTATAAAAAGGATAATTTCATTTGTTATCTTTGTATTGATCGGCTTAGTCTTTTACAAAAAAGTTATCAAGGGTGAAAATATCTTCTTTTCCCGGGGGAAAAAACAGGAAAGTGAAAGCAATAGTAATGTAGAGAAGATGGAAAAAGATCCTGTCTGCGGCACCTACATTCTTGAAAAAACTTCTCTCAAGTTGAAATCAGAAGGTACTATGTATCACTTCTGCTCAGATAAGTGCAGAGAAGAATACATCTCCCGCCTCAAAAAATAAATATATTATTTTCCTGTTGAAAAATGGGAGAGGGTTTTATAGACGGGGCCGGAGAGGGTGAGAGTGCTGCTCATTAGTTGGATTGAGGATATCTCCTGTTCTCCGAAAGAATGATCAGATAATCTCTCAATCTCACTTATGAGATCCTGGTGTACTTTCCCGTATCTATTTCTTCCGAGTGTTATATGCGGTGAAAAATTCCTCTTCTCCTTCGGGAATCCGAGGGGCTCCAATCGGGATTCGATCTTATTGAATAGTGAATTTAACTCTTCTGAATTTTCAATACCTGCCCATAATATTCTCAATTCATCCCCTCTCCCGAACCTCCCCAGTCCGGTAAATCTAAGATTGAATTCTGAGGATGATATATTGTTGTCAAGTACTTCAATTATTTGATCTCTTTTTTCTGTTTCTCCCAGAAATTTCAGGGTAATGTGAACATTGTCCTCCTTTACCCATTTCATTTGTGATGCTCTCTCCTTGAGTTCTCTGCACACATCACATAGATTTCCTCTTATTTTTTCAGATAACTTTATCCCGATAAAGAGTCTCATTACTTATTAGTATTAATAAAATTCAGGAAAATTCAACAAAACAAATCTTTGAGTCCCATATATAATCCTTATGCCTGACTCAACTCTCTCTTTTCTGGGCAGGGATCGCTTCAAAAAACTATCCGGACATCCTGTAGATCATATGATCCGGTTTAAATATATAAACTGGTTGGAATTTGTTTTAATTTGGAAAGTTTTTCTGTATAATAATTTTTTGTTATTAACCTTAACAACACAGGAGGACTAAATGTCTATAGTATTAACAGGATCAGGACTTACCGTAGAAAAAGTGGTAAGAATTGCCAGACACAATGAAAAAGTAGAATTGAGTGAGGATGCTCTGGAAAGGATCAAAGTATGCAGAGCAATGCTTGAGAAAAAGATCGATGCCGGCGAAATAATGTATGGAGTTAATACCGGAATTGGAGAGTTCTCCGAAGTTGTATTGGATGATGATCAGGTAAAAGATTTCCAGAAATATTTAGTTTATAATCATGCAGCAGGTATAGGTGATCCGGCACCTATCGAATACGTAAGGGGTGCAATGGTCGGAAGAATAAATGTCCATGCCCATGGAAATTCAGGCTGTAGGCCAATAATAACCCAGACACTTATGGAAATGCTGAACAAAGGCGTTACACCATTTGTCTGCCAGAAAGGTTCAGTTGGTGCTTCAGGTGACCTGGCTCCTATGTCCCAGATCGCACTTCTGTTGATGGGAGAAGGGCAGGCATATTATAAAGGTGAGCTTCTCGATGGAAAGGAAGCTATGGACAAAGCCGGTATAGAGATTCCCGGTCTTGAGGCCCGTGACGGCTTGGCTACAATAAACGGATCTAATGTTATGACTGCAATGTCAGCAATTTTAATAAATGATACGAACAACTGGTTGAAACAGGCTGAGATAGCTGCTGCAATGTCATTGGAGGCCCTGAAGGCTAATATGAAACCATATACGCCACTTCTGCATGAAGTACGTGGATTCAAAGGGGCTGTGCGGGGTGCTAAGTCAATAAGAAAACTTGTAGAAGGTGGAGACCTTGTAGAAGGAAAGATAAAATGTAAAGTTCAGGATGCATATTCCATGAGATCAACACCTCAGGTTATCGGTGCGGCTCATGATGCTCTTGAATATGCAAAGTCTCAGGTTGAGATAGAACTTAATGGCGTTGGTGACAACCCGATCTTTTTCCCGGATAAAAATATTCAGATCTCAGGAGCAAATTTTCAGGGTTCACCTGTATCACTTCCCATGGATATGGTTGGAGCTGCAATTACAATGGTGAGTGTAATGTCTGAGAGAAGAATGAACAGACTTAACCATCCTGCATTAAGTGTTGGCCTTCCTGCTTTTTTGACAAAGGGAGGGGGTATGTTCTCCGGTCTTATGCTTTCTCAATATACTGCTGACATGCAGATAGTGGAACAGAGAATACTTTGTACCCCGGCATCAATTCAATCGATCCCGGCTGCTGCGGATCAGGAGGATTTTGTCTCGATGGGTATGAATACAGCCATCAAAAATTTCCAGATCCTGGATAATGCTTATGGTATTCTTGGTATAGAATTAATGGCTGCTGCTCAGGCGCTTGATTTCAGAGAATTTAAATTCGGTAAAGGTGTTACAAAGGCAAAGGAAGTAATCAGAAGGTATGTTGATTTTCTCGAGATCGACAGGCCGCTCTATCCGGATCATACTGCAATGCAGAAACTGGTGAAATCGTGTGAGATCCTTGAAGAAGTAGAAAAAGAAATAGGAAGCCTGGAATAAATAAAACTTAAAATCTGTAAATGATCCCTGCCTGTAGGGTCAGATATCTATAATTTTCTTCGCTGAAAGGATATTTGTATATCAGAAATGTCTGGAATCCGAAGTTCTCCATCTGGAAGAATTTTGTGCCGATCCCTGCTTCAGCTCCCCAGAATTCCATATCTTTCAGACCGGACTCGCCATCAGCCTTAAAGCTATTATGATTTGCACCTAACAGCATGGTGATCCTCCAACCGTTCTTCAAAACAAACAGGTCATAATGTATCTTTACTGCACCACTGTAAATCAGGAAGGAGTAATTGTCCTTGATATCTGAATCAGATGTGCCTTCCTGCCTGAGGAATTCATAATTCTGATGTCCAAAGTTGATCGTAAATGAAGGCAGGACGGATAATTTTGAAGTGATCGGGATGATAATTCCTACATTGAAGCCCATTCCAAGTTTGTTTTTTTGGCTTTCAAGGAAATTATATCCTCCGCTCTGGTAGATTATTTCATTTCTTTCGAAGAAATCGGAACTTCCGATGTTATAGTTAATGTTGAATACTAACCCGAAATTGGAAGAGAAAACCGGAAGTGCAGTAAGTGCCAGGACCAGAATAATTATCACTTTTTTGTTCATAAAAAACTCCTTATTAATTCGATGATAGACTATATACGAAATGGGGGATAAATAAGTTCAATAATTTAATGAATAGGGAAACCTTTTCTTCTTGTTCACGTATATTTAGATATTGATTAAGTATTTCTCAACAAGGAGGAGTTTATGAGAAGATTATTAATAGCAGTTATAACGGTCGCATTTCTTTTTTCCATTTCCGGCTGTAAAACATCTGATTCGGATGCTAACAACTTTCAGGTTCTCGCTGTTACAGGGTATTCATTTGCTGACATAGGAGAAAATGGACTTACAAGTATTAACATATTCCTTTCTGTAGCTAATAAAGGTGATGAGACAGGAACTATAACCAGTTGGAAATTCAGGATAATGCATAACATCGTAACTCTTGTTGAGATCGACAATAATAATTATGGAAATTATAACCTCGAACTCTCAGGAAATTTATCTATTCCTGTGGATGAGGTTTCAGAGATTTATATCAATACGCCACTGCCATTCAGTGCAAATGCCGTTCCCAATGATATGTTGTCCTTTGATCCTTATACACCGACCGAGATCATTCTTGATCTGCAGGTAACAGATGCTGCCGGCAATGCATACACCGTGACGAAGAGAGGTTCCTATACTTATGAGAAGGGGTTATTTGACAGTGATAAGTATAATGTCCTCGGAGATTGGGTATTTAACCGGATAGTGAACGGAGATGTAAAGGCTACACAGAAGATCACTTTTGTCGGAACAAAAACATCAGGTAGCTTTGTTATCTACAATGTCGGTTCCGGTAAGGCCGAGGGCTCCGGAAGTTTTGTTGTTTCCAATTCAAAAGATCTCATACTTTATGGTGTAGATGGAACTACATATTGGGGTGAGTTCAGTAGCGCTGATGATATATCAGGGACACTTCTGAAAGGGACAGACACCGGGACCTGGACAGGGAAAAAGTAATATTTTTTTAATAAGTGAGATATTAATTATTACAATCTGTGCCGGTACACCCGGCACAGGATGAAAAACCGCTTTCTTCCTTTGCAATATCGATCTTGCTCTTCTCTTTTTTGTGTCTTGTTCTTACCTTTTTGTAGTCACCGAAGAACATTCCAAAGAGCATAATTGCGAATGCTCCGAGCACAAAAAGAATTACTATTAATAGTTTTATTTTAAACTCCTCATTATATTCATTAATATTATATCAGTTTTTTCGATTATCAACCTGAAAAACTAAAAAATCCGGGGATATTTTATCTTTATACTTATCGCCCTCTTTTACAATCATATATACCGGGATAGAATTTTTTACAGCAAATTCATATCCTTTTAAAGGTCCCATTACATCTATGGCAGTTGCAAGAGCATCAGCCTCCATACAGGATCTCATTATGACTGTTACAGACACAAGCTTATGAGTGATCGGCCTGCCTGTCTCCGGATCGATTGTGTGAGAATACCTGATCCCATTCTCCTCAAAATAGTTATGATAATCACCGGAAGTAGCCATAGCCAGGTCACCGATCGATATGATCTCTTTTATATCGTTAGAACCGTCGGGAGCAAGAACACCCAATCGCCACTCTTTTCCACCGGCATTTTTTCCTCTGACACTGATTTCCCCTCCGATCTCGACAAGATAATTATAAAAACCGAAAGAATCAAGAAGTGATGCTACCATATCAACCCCATAGCCCTTGGCAATGGCTGACAGGTCACAAAAAACTTCATCAGCATCTTTTTTTACCGAGGAAGGATTGTTTTTTATTGATATTTTTCTATAACCTATCATTTCCCTCGCCCGATCGATCTCAATATCTGAGGGGATCTTTACCGGTTTCCTGTCAGGACCGAATCCCCAAAGGTTTGTCAGAGGCCCTATTGTAATATCAAAAGCCCCTCCGGTCATCTCACTTATCCTGACTGCACTTGATAACACAAATGCTGTTTCGGGTGATATATCCATCCATGAGTTATTTTTTGAATTGTTGAATAATGATATCTCTGAATCGGGAATATAGGTGGACATTTTCATGTTGATGCCACGTAAAAGTGATGTGATACCATCTTCAAGTTCTTTTATTTTTTTTGCAGTATCACCAAGGAGGAGAAAGTTATTCTTAACTATCTTGACCGTATAAGTAGTTCCCATTGTGTTACCGGAAATGACAAGGTGATTATCACCCTGTTTTCCCGGAGTGGAGCACGACGAAAAAAAAACAGCATAGAGAAATACGATCGATGCCAAGACCCCTCTGAAATTCATTTCAGGCCTCATTAGTTACAGATCCGGAATTAACCTCCGAAATCGTCAAGCATTATATTTTCAGGTTCTACTCCGAGGTTTTCCAGCATACCTATGACAGCAGTATTCATCATTGGAGGTCCGCACATATAGAATTCACAATCCTCCGGAGCGGGGTGGTTCTTGAGGTAGTTTTCATAAATGACCTGGTGAATAAAACCTGTATAACCTGTCCATTTATCTTCAGGCAGAGGTTCGGACAATCCGATATGCCATTCGAAATTTTTGTGATCTTTTGCTAACTTGTCGAATTCATCCACATAGAACATTTCACGAAAACTCCTTGCTCCATACCAGAAGGATATCTTTCTTTTGCTTTTCAGTCTTATCAGTTGATCAAAGATGTGTGATCTCATCGGAGCCATTCCTGCGCCACCGCCGATGAATACCATTTCTGCTTCAGTCTCTTTTGCGAAAAACTCACCATAAGGTCCGGAAACAATAACTTTGTCCTCGGGTTTCAGGTCAAAAATAAATGAGGACATCTGTCCGGGAGGTACGTTAGGGAGTGATGGTGGTGGAGAAGCAATCCTTACATTTAAAAGGATAACATCTTTTTCGAGGGGGAAACTGGCCATGGAGTAGGCTCTTATTATATCTTCCGATACCTTTGACTCAAATTTCCACTGGTCATATTTGTCCCAGTCATCTCTATATTCTTCCTCAATAATGAAATCTTTATAATTTAACTTGTGCGGAGGTGCTTCGATCTGAATGTATCCTCCGGCTCTGAAATCGATCTCCTCTTCTTTCGGAAGTTCGAGAACAAGTTCCTTGATAAAAGTCGCAACATTATGATTTGACCGGACTGTACATTCCCATTTCTGCACATTGAAAACTTCCGGGTCTATCTCTATTTTCATGTTCTGTTTGACCGGTACCTGGCAGGAAAGTCTGACGCTCTCCCTTGCCTCTTTTCTGGATATTACTGATGACTCTGTCGGGAGCAGATCGCCGCCCCCCTCAAAAACTTTAACTGTACACTGTCCACAGGTTCCTCCACCGCCGCATGCGGAAGAGACAAATATTTTGCTACCTGACAACGCGTTAAGGAGTTTGCCTCCGATCGGAACATTGATACTTTTTTCCGGGTCATCATTTATTAATATTTCCACGTTACCTGAAGGTACGAGTTTTGATTTTGCGATTAGAATGATCACAACGAGAAAAAGAACGATGAAAGTGAACATCCCAACACTGACTAGTATTAAATTTAATCCGCTCATTTTTGTTCCTTCCTATAATTGAATTCCGGAGAACAGCATGAATGCCATTGCCATTAATCCGACGGTTATGAATGTGATCCCGAGTCCACGCAGTCCGGGTGGGATATTGCTATATCTCAATTTTTCTCTGATGCCGGCAAGGACAACAATTGCCAGTGCCCATCCTATTCCGGATCCGAGTCCATAGACAACACTTTCCGTAAAGTCATATTCTCTCTGGACCATAAGTAGTGAGCCACCGAGAATAGCGCAATTAACAGTTATAAGGGGGAGAAAAACCCCGAGAGCTGTATATAATTTCGGAAAATATTTATCAAGGACCATCTCCAGTATCTGGACCATTGCAGCGATAACACCAATATATGTTATGAGGCCGATGAATGTCAGGTCCACATCCGGCAGTCCCGCCCATGAAAGAGCACCCTCTTTCAGGACATGGTTATAGATAAGATTGTTTACAGGGACGGTGATCGTCTGAACAACAA
>DBOL01000113.1 GCA_002299555.1 Candidatus Aminicenantes bacterium UBA647 | reverse complement strand
CCGAACAATTTCTTAAGGGATCCGGGGTGAAATATTCAATATTAAGGCCGACTATGATACTCGGTTCCGGTTCACCTGTTTTTAAGGGATTTTCAATGTTTGCAGGATTACCGCTGACACCTCTTTTCGGTGGTGGAAAGGCTATTGTTCAACCCGTCCATCTGGAAGATGTATGTAAAACCATAATTCATATTCTTACGAAATCTATATTTAATGGGAATGCTTACGATATCGGTGGACCGGATAAACTGTCCATTAAAAACTTTCTGAATAAAATATCTGAAATGAAGGGGAAGCGTCCGAGATTTTTATCCATTCCGATGTGGATACCTGTTTCGATCATATCTGTCCTTGAAAGGATAGTATATTCAATACTCCCGCTGACCCTGGGTCAACTTGCCACATTTAGAAATGATAGTGTGGCTGAGGAAAACATTATCCTCAAGGAGTTGAGTGGAGGGTTTTCAGACATAAATTCAATGATAAAGGATTCTGTTAAAGGAGAGTTTGACGAGCAGCAATATCAATTAGAAGTAAGGGAATGCAGGGTTTTTACAAAATATCTTATCGGAAAAAGATCGACTGCATATAATGAAAAGAAATACTCAGAGTTCCTGTCCAAAACAGATACTACACATTTGAACGGATTTGACAAATTGCTTTCCGGAATTGCAGTGAGGTCACCTTTCTTTACAAAGATCTGTGATGCCTATTCACGTTTCTTTTTTCAGCATTCTTTATTAAGAAAAAAACTTGGGACTTTGTTTGCAATTCTTGAAACATCACCTGTAACATACCGGTATATCGATGATATTGGATCAAAAAATATTTTCGTGATCCTGATCAGTCTGGGATTCCGTGGCGCATGGTTCGCATTTCATCTTTTTATTTCCATATTTTTCTTTTTACCACTACAGATCCTTTTAGGTAGAGGTGGAGATAAGAAGCATAAAGGAGAAGGACTTGAGTAAGATCACTATAATCGGTTCCGGCCCCAGTGGAGTTCATTTTGCCCTCTCCTTGTTAAAAAAGGGTCATTTAGTGGAGATGATAGATGTCGGTTATTCAGGAGCACCTCCGGTAAATCCGGAAGATAGTTTTAATGAATTAAAAGAAAATCTGGAAGACCCGGTAAAATATTTTCTTGGTGAGAACTTTGAGGCAGTGGTAGGGACTGATTCGGCGAGTGTTTACGAATTTCCTCCGCATAAACAATATATATTTAAAAATCCTGAAGATTATGATGTTGAACTTCATGGATTCGAACCTCATCTCTCCTTTGCAAGAGGAGGACTTGCCGAAGCATGGACCGGAGGATCATATTCTTTTAATGATAATGATCTGGAGGATTTCCCTTTCGGCTATTCGGATATCGAACCTTTTTATAACGAGATATCTGATCGGATTGGTTTGATCGGTGTTGAAGATGATCTCTCGAGATTCTTCCCTTATCACAAAAACCTTCTGCCTCCGCTCGATCTTGATGAAAATTCTCAGTTGCTGTTTAATGTTTATGAAAAAAAGAAAGATAAACTGAATAAAAATCTCGGAATGTATCTTGGCCGTTCCAGGATCGCTACTTTAAGCAAGGATCACGGATCCCGGAAAAAATGCGATTATTCAGGAAGGTGTCAATGGGGATGCCCGTCTGATTCTCTTTATGTCCCTACTATTACACTTAACGAATGTTTAGGTCATAAGAACTTCAAATATATTCCCGGAATACTTATTAAACACTTTAATTATGACAGCAATAACAGAATAACTGCAATAATAGGATTTGATGTTGTAAAGAAGGTAGAAAAAGTATTTAAGGTTGATACTCTTGCACTTGCTGCAGGAACACTCGCATCCTCCAGGATCTTTCTTGAATCATTTCTGAAAAATGAGGGAAAGATCGTTAAATTGCCAGGTCTGATGGACAACAGACAGATACTCGCTCCATTCATTAACTTGAAAATGATAGGGAAGCAATTTAATCCGGATAGTTATCAATATCACCAACTTGCTGTAGGTATTGATACTGAGGATCCGAAGAACTATATTCATGGTCAGATAACCACACTTAAGACTGGAATGATGCAGCCTCCTTTTCAGTCAATGCCGCTCGATTTCAAGACAGGGATCTATCTCGGCAGGTATTTACACTCCTCTTTAGGAGTAGTCAACATAAATTTTTCTGACAGCCGTAGAGATGATAATTATCTTACTCTGTCTCAAAATAAAGAAGGCAGTACCAAACTTATTATAAATTATAATCCTCCTGTTGGTGAAGATAAAACAATAAAATTCTCGCTGAAAAAAATCGGGAAATTTTTTGGGAAACTGGGTGCTGTTGTACCGATGTTTCAGGTTCAATTAAGGCCAATGGGAGCCAGTGTTCACTATTCGGGGACAATACCAATGTCAGAGAGCGGGGATTCACTTACAGTTTCTCCAAATTGTAGAAGTAATGACTTTAGCAATCTTTATATAGTTGATGGATCAACATTTCCATTCCTTCCGTCAAAAAATATTACATTTTCATTAATGGCAAATGCAGCAAGGATTGCAGAAGTTGAATTTTAATTAGAGAGGGAAAAGATGAAAAAAAATATTTTTATTATTTTATTAATAGTGTTAATGGCTCTTCTGCCTTTAAAAGGAGACGATAATTCAAAAATGAGATCATTCCATGTCGAAACCATTAAAGTAAAGGGTATGGATATTACTAATATTTTTGATCTTTCAGGAAAAGTGATTGCGAACAGGAAATTAGTGATCAAATCTCCTGCTGAGGGTATTATTGCCCGGGTCCACGTTATTGACGGAGAGTGGATAACAAGGGGTGAGAAAGTAATTACTTTCAGCAAAGATGAGATAAATAATGCGATCAAACAAAATCTCAGTGATATAAAGAAATGGGAAACAATTCTCGAACAGAGGCAGAACTGGAAGGTTCGTGAAAAAAGTTCAGAGGACAATGCTAAAAAAAATATAAGAGATCATAAAGTTGCTTTAGAACAAAATCGTGAATTTTTAAAAAATCCGGTAGTTAAGTCAGACGGAGAAGGGAAAGTTGTCAGGATCAAATCAAAAGGGGACAAGGTAAGTGCCGGATCAGAACTTGCGATAGTAGTGGATGATTATGTAATGAAGGTCATAATTCCCTCTGAATATGAGGTCCATTTCTTCAAAGGTATGAGGATGGAAGTTGAATTCCCCGGAAAGAATTTGAAAAGGACCGGGAGAATAGGAAATGACGGGGATCATATGATGATCTTCGTTAATAATAGTGATCTGAAGATCCGTTCAGGAATGAAAGTTGTTTTTTCAGTAAAGAAAAGGTCTAAGGATGTAATTCTGGTAAATAGAAGAGACTTCAAAACGGATGTTGATAACATCCCTTTCGTCTATATTTCAGATGGAAATAAAGCAGTTAAAAGAAATATTAAAATAGAGAAGTTCAAAGATTCAGCATACATCGTTACTTCAGGTTTGAAATATGGTGAGATGCTTGTTTCCCCAATGATCGATACTAATGTCCCTGAATTTCTTATAAATAAAAAAAGGGAGTTCTATACAAATGAAATTAAAGGAGATCTACGGGTAAGAAAAAAACCGAAGATCAGGAAAGAGAATTTTTCATTTGGCAAAAAAATGGAGTATGTTATTTCGACTGGAATATCATTTTCAAAGCCCGAATCTCTTATGACGAAAAACTCAGGTATTGATAAATCTGTTTCCCAATATGCCGATATTTTCGGCCTCACGCAAAGTTCTACAGGTGAGTTTAAAGAGAATTTAGCAGGAATACCTATTAACTTAATGGTAAATTACAAGTTGTCCGAGGGGTTGTATCTTAAATTCGGTGGAGAATTTGCAATGATGAATAATTCATCTTCGAAGATATATTCTGTTTCATGGCCGGGGATGACAGAAACCATAGATCTTTCTCTGGAAAATTCAATTACAAATATTATGCCTTTTGTCGGGATAGAAAAAAGATTCTCCTCTTTCGGTATATATGCGATCGTTGGGCTGAACATGACAAGTTTTAATCATACGAATATTACGAATATCAGTGACAGTGCCGGCAGTGTGGAAAGTGTAGAGGAAATAAAGGCAAGTGGAACAGGAATAGGGATAAATATCGGTTTAAAGTATATGATCAAATTGAAGGATAAATTCGGGATATTTGTCAAACTTGAATATGCTATGCATAACATCGGTTCTTTCTCCGGTGATAAAACAACGACTGTTACAGATTCATTAGGGGATAATTATTCTGCCACTGACTCAGGAAGTCTCTATCTGTATGATCTGGATCCTTATGGAAATGGTAGCTTCGGGTGGTGGGATATTCATAATTCATCCCCTTCCGGAAATGATGTAAGTAATGTGAGTGAATACTCCATGGATATGTCACGGATAAGATTTATGGTCGGATTTTCTTTCTGATCCTGATTATTATTTTTTTAAGTTAAGGTTTGTTGTAAATCTGCCGCCTTTCCCGGTTTTGTTATAAACATCAATAATAATACTGTCTGATACAGTGACATGATCTTTTAGCCTTATCTTAACTTCTCTTAAAAAGTTTATTATTCTGAATGATTTAAATACAGACACATCGGGATTGGCACTCCCCTTTATAATGAGATAAGAATTTTCAGAAAAGGATGATTCATAATTTACACGAAAGGGTTTCTCCTGCTTTAAAGGCTTTATTCTTTTGAATATGCTGGCTGAATATAATGCGGATTGTGCAAGTACATTTGACAAGTCTATGTATTTACTTGTCCACTTCATTTCCGGGCTCTCTGACAGAGTTGAAATAGTGGTGTTTTCAGGGAGGAAGGAGTGGTTATAAGCTTTAATTACTTCACCCAGTATTCTATAAATACCAAAATTAATTTTCACACGTTTTTCTCCGGGGGAACGTTTCAGCCAAAGATTGTATTTCAGGTGGTGGTTGATTCCATCCCTGTTTCTGATAAATGAGATATCTCCTCTTGTCCTTTTAAATGAGAAATTATTCCAATAGTATTTTTTAATAAATTTTGAGTATTCCGGGACTTTTAACAGGAAATAATCTTTAAGCTCTATCGATCTTGCTTTTCCTCTTGTTTCGCTATTATCTGCTGTTAAAACTGCAAATGTTCTACCGGAGAATCCCAGAGTTCTCATCATATAGCCGGTTTTATCAGTTCCTGTGAGCATGAAAAGAGTATTACCTTTACCGTCAGGTGTTGCAGAAAACAGGAGTGAAGCTTCAGCGGTATAAAAAACCCGGTATGGGAATATTATAAGTATTTTTCCCCGGGCATCTCCGGTTATTTTGAAAGAGAACTCATAAGTATATCCTGTTATAGTTCCGGGATTTAAATATATTATCGATATGATAAGGATAATAAAAAATTTTTTCATCCCAATTTATCAACCTATATCCATGCTAAAAGTGTTTCTCAGGAGAATTCCCACAAAAAATGAGATCAATGAAACCGTAGAACATATAATGATCATTTCAAGAAAAGACCTTTTAAAGCTTACTTCCCTTACCACAGAAACAAAAAAGTTGAAAACCAGAATGATCATAAAGACACTGATAAGAGTAAAAATAAATGCGGTAATATAATTAACAAAGATAAAATATGGGGAGACCAGAAGAACGACAACAATCAGATATGCTATTCCTGTGTAAAAAGAGGATCTGAGCGGATTTAATCCATCTTCGGCTTTTGTTGAAAGGTACTCTGAACTGGCCATCGATAATGATGCTGCAATTCCGGTAATAAGGCCGGCAACACCAACTTGTGTACCACTTTTAAGGGCAAAAGTGAACCCTACAAGTGCTCCGGTGAGTTCTACAAGCGCATCATTAAGCCCTAACACCATAGAACCAATATGCCTGACAATTTCTTCATCAAAGGTTTGTATTAGGATTTTTTCATGTTCCTGTTCATCAAGAATTATAGAACGTGCTTCCGGTATTGCATCCAGGAGTACTTCATAGTTCTTTTTGGCTTTCTCCTCACCACGTTCCATAAGTTTGATCGCAAAAGTTTTCCCAAGGATTTTTGAATAGATCATATATCTGAATATCATCCATTTGTCAGGCTGGACATCTGTTCCAGAGTGTTTTTTAAGAATCTCATAATGTCCAAGTTCATCATCAGATATCTTTAACAGGATCTTTCTGTTCTCTCCGCTGGTCTTTTTAGCTAACTTCCTATATATAACATGCTCTGTAATTTCATATTTCTGAAAGGTTAAGATTATTTTCTGAATTTTATTTTCCATTTTGAATTCTCCGGTATAGATTCAGAACTAAGTTTACCACCATTCAATAATATTTAAAAATATCTGAAAAAAAGTTTCCTCAGGAGTCATCATTTA
>DBOL01000107.1 GCA_002299555.1 Candidatus Aminicenantes bacterium UBA647 | reverse complement strand
ACAGGGGATAAAAAAACATATATCTACAGGACATTGGATTTCGGAAAGACCTGGGAATCTCTTGTTACTGATGAGTTAGAGGGCTATGCCCATATTATAAAAGAGGATATTAAGAACAGGGATCTCCTTTTTCTCGGGACAGAATTTGGATTGTATGTCTCATTCAACAGAGGAGAAAACTGGACCCATTTCAAAGAGACACTCCCCAGAGTTGCAGTCCGGGATATTCAGATCCACCCGGTTACTCATGATCTTATACTTGGGACACATGGCAGAGGAATTTATATAATTGATGATATTACACCTCTTAGAAGTATTAATGATGAAGTCCTTGAACAAAAAGTTGTGATACTTCCTGCCAGCCCGTCAGAAACTTCTTTCAGTGGAGGGGGAGGAGCGATGACAGGTGATACTGAATTTTTTGGAGAAAATCCCAGTGAAGGGGCAACGATCACATATTACTTGAAAAAACGCCACATCTTTGGAGAGTTTAAACTTGAAATTTTTGATAGTAGTGACAAGTTAATAAAAGTTTTACCAACAGGAAAAAGGAGAGGGATCAACAGGGTTTATTGGGGAATGAGACTGAAGGCACCCAAGGCAGGAAGAGCTCCGGGATTGACCGGATTTGTGTTTGGCGGGCCTATGGTAGATCCCGGTGAATATAAGATCAAACTTACAAAAAACAAAAAAGTATACGAGTCCACTATCCTCCTTAAAGCTAATCACTATACAAAACATAGTGTTGAAGATACAAATCTGAGACAAGAGAAGGTCTGGGAAATTTACAATATGCTTGAGCATATGGCCTATTTTTCAGATACGTTGAGTGATGTTGTTAAGGCCTTGGATAAAAAACTTACAATTGAAAAACTTCCCAATGGAGTGAAAAAGATCTTAAGGAGAGGGATAAATAAAGCCAAACTTATCAAGAGTAAGATCATTGATGAGAAGGGTTCGATATATTCCAGTGAGATGCTCCAGGGTAAAATGATCCAGATCTACTCTGCTGTCAGTATGTATGGAGGAAAGCCGACGGATTCACAACTTACATATATAAAGACCATGCAAACCCAATTAGCTGAGATAGAAGCGGGATTTGAGTCATTTATAAAGAAAGATATGGTTAAGATAAACAGATTTCTTGTCAATTATAAAGCGGGAGTCCTGAAGATAATCTCTGAAAAAGAGTATAAGGAGAAAAATAAGGATTAGTGTATTTCGGGTTATTACCGGTTCCGCAACGACATGAAAAATATTAAGCAACTGGATAAAGCTGAGTTATATATAGTGAAGCTTCCTCTTGTGACTCCCTTTGTAACAGGCTATGGTGTTGTGAAAAGCAGGGAATCATTGCTGCTGAAACTAACTTCAAGTGGCCATGTCGGATGGAGTGAGTGTGCCAGCTTCAGAGATCCCTGGTATCATTATGAGACCATTGATACATCTCTTCATATTGCTGTGAACTATCTAATCCCGCAAATTTTTAAAGCACATGAAATAAAAGCCGACTTGATCTCAGATATTTTTAATGGGATCAAAGGGCACAATATGTCCAAAGCAATGATCGAAAATGCTGTTCTTGATCTTTACGCAAAGATTAACGGGAAACCTCTTTATGAGATCCTGGGGGGAATCAAAAAAAGGATCAAATCAGGAATCAGTCTTGGTATTTCTGAAGATGTTGGCCGTTTACTTGAACAGATAAATGAAGCGGTCAACAAAAAATATCACCGGGTCAAGGTTAAGATAAAGAAAGGATATGATGTGAATGTCATCTCAGAGATCAGGTCAGCTTTTCCTTATATGAATCTTACCGTTGATGCAAATGGAGGATATGGTGAAGAGGATATCGGGATTTTAAGAATGATGGATAATTTTGATCTTAAAATGATCGAGCAACCTTTCGGGGAAGATGATTTTTCAGGCCATTCACACTTACAGAAAGAGATAAATACTCCCATTTGCCTTGATGAATCGATATCCGGGATCCATTCTGTAGAATCAGCCATAAAATTTCAAAGCTGTAAAGTTGTTTGTATTAAACAGGGTAGATTAGGCGGGATGAAAAGATCTCTTGAACTTAAGGATATTTGTAAGGAAAACGGAATGAAAGTATTTTGTGGAGGAATGCTTGAGACAGGAATAGGGCGGATCTTCAATCTTCACCTTCAGATCATGGATGGCTTTGATCTTCCCGGAGATACTTCTGAGACATCCCGCTATTTTAAAGAAGATATTATTAAAGAATCTGTTTGTCTTGACAATGAGGGTTTTATAAACATTCCTGATGGAAATGGAACAGGAATTGAAGTAGATCAGGATAAGATCGATAAGTTTCTTGTATTCAGAAAGATAATGAAGAGGTAGGGGTCGAGCAGGAGTACCCTGCTCACCCATTTTTTGTTCAGATCGCTCAGGCCTTGTATTTTACTCCTGTAACTTTTTCTGAAACTTCCCATAATTTTTTTGCTATAATTTTATCGCGGGATAGTTTGTTCGGCGATACTTTTTTTGGATATCCTTTTATTTCCATAAATCCAGACGGACCGAAGAAATCTCCGCTTTCAGCATCTTCTCCTATAGCTGCATACAGGGTAGGGAGTGCTCCCATATTAACTTTTTGAGCAAAGAAGCCGTTAAGAAACTCAGCTGCGCTGTTATGTCTCTGCAGATCGGTAGCTGTCCATCCCGGATGGGCAGAGGTTACTTTGGTGTCTGTCCCCTTTTCCTTAAGCTTTTTGCTCAGTTCTGAAGTGAAATAAAGGTTGGCAATTTTACTGTCACCATATGATCTCATGGGTTTATATTTCCGTTTCTCCCAATTAAGATCATCAAAATCAATATTGCCATATTTATGAGCCATACTTGACACATTTACTATTCTGGAACCCTTTGTATTATTGAGGATATCCAGAAGTTGCAGTGTCAGAGCAAAGTGTCCAAAGTGATTTGTTCCCATCTGTAGTTCAAATCCATCTGAGGTTTTGGAATAGGGAGGAACCATTACACCTGCATTATTGATCAGGATATCCAGTTTTGTATTTTTCTTTTTAAATTCATCTGCGAATATTCCTACAGATTTCAGATCAGCCAGATCCAGATGCATTACTTTAACTTTTGCATCTTTTTTTTCTGAAATAATTTTTTCTAAAGCTTTCTCTCCTTTTATACTATTTCTTACTGCAATGATCACTTCTGCATTTTTCAATGCGAGAACCCGGGCGGCCTCGAAACCAATCCCGCTGCTTGATCCTGTAACAATTATAGTCTTTCCATTCTGATCAGATATATTTTCAATATCCCATTTGTTCTTCTTCATTTATTTCTCCTTTTTCAACAATGAACATTTGTCTGTTATTAATCATTTTTAATGATTTCTTCAAATTTGAAATTTGACAGGTATTGCTCCTGCTGTCACTTTACTAATTATATATCAACTTAGTACGATTAACATAAAAAACAAATTGAATTCTATGAATTACTAATATTCCCGGACTAAAGTTTTGTGAGAAGATTTTTTTAATCTTCAGTATTTAAGGATAGTTAACATTTCTCTCTTTATGTGATATATAATAACTCTGAAAATGAAAAATAATATCCTGATCAGATATGTTGCAATTATTTTTGTCCTTATAACCGGGATGAACTCATATTCTGATCTTGTCCTTTGTCATCATGAAAACGGAAATACAAGTCTTGTTACAGGGGAATTTCATGATTCATTTCATGGCAGGGATCTCTCCCATACTGAGGGATCATGTTCTATCCATGAAGTAGAAGATTGTCATACCTGTATTGATATTCCAATTCAGATCAAGAATATAACAATTCTAGTTTCAAGAAGGTCATTTAAAGAGACGATCGATATCGTCTCCTCCTTCGGTTCAGGAATGAACAGGGTTAGTTTGATCCCAGTTGTTTCCGGGAGATTCTCAGACAAATCCCCACCCCTTCCTGAACGCAAAACCTTTTCAAAAGTAGTCCTCCTTATCTGATATCTCTCCCTGTTTGTTCAGGATAGAGACCACTAAAAACTAAATCAGGAGGAGAATATGTCTGGCAAGTCAAATAAAAATTTTAGTATTACCCGGATCGCGTTAGTAATATTTTTAATATCATTTTTTCTACATTCTGATTTTAAGGAAGATAATAATGATCTGACCTTAAATTCAATACTAGTAAAAGTGCTCAAAGGAAATTCAGATCTTGCTGCATTTAGATATGAGGTGAGATCAAAGGATGGTCAAATTTATCAGCAGTCAAGATTAGCTAATCCTGAATTTGAATTCGGACTTGATAATTTTGCAGGGAGCGGAGAACTTGGCGGATTCGGCAGGTCTGAATTTGCGGCAACTTTGAGTCAGAAAATCCCCACCGCCGGCAAAAGGTCTTTGGCTGAAGCGATAGCCAAAGGAGAAAAATCAATATCAGAACTGAATTTCAATAGAAAGGCAGCTGACCTTTTGCTTAATGCAACAATTAAGTTTTATGAACTTTATTTTCTTCAGGAAAAGATATCTTTAAAAAAGAGACGTGTAGATCAGATAGAGAGCTTTAAGCTGCAGATACTGAAAAGGGTAAGTGCAGGGAAAACTTTACCTGTAGAATTATCCCGTATAAAAATAAACCTGTTGAGGAGTAGGGCGGAGCTTAGATCCATATTATCTGAATTCTATTCAAATGGTATACATCTGGCTACTCTCTGGGGTGAAAATAAATTCCCCTACAGATCAGTCAGTTCAATGGACACAGGTTGGGAAAAGTTCCATATTAGTGAAGAGATAAGCGAAATATCAAATAGCAATCCCGATCTTATCGTCTTAAAGAGTGTGGTCAGACAGAAGGAAGCTCAACTCAGCCTTGAGAAAGCAGTGAGAGTTCCGGATATAACTTTATCAGGTGGAGTAAAGAGACATTTTGAAACAGGATTAACAGCCTTCACAGCAGGGATATCCATACCGGTTCCGGTGTTCAACACTAATAAAGGGGGAGTCTCAACAGCAGGATATCTTGTAAGCAAAGCTGATTCTGAATTTAAAGCAGAGGAACTGAGACTGAAATCTGAACTAAAAGAAAAATTCAGAACTTTAAGGACAGAATTGGGGAATTTAAGAGTGTTTAAGAATAAGATAATTCCCGAGTCAGAGAACACATTAAAAATAATATCGGAAGCTTATTCTATGGGCAGATCTGACTATCTTGAAGTAATTGATGTTTACGATTCTGTGTATGAGATCAAGGAAGAATATATCAGGAGTATTCGTGACCGGAGGATAGAAATGGCTGAAATTGAAAGGCTCAACGGGGGAATACTAAATATTATGGTTAACAGGAGTGAAAATGAGAAATAATATAAAAAATGTTGCAGGCATAATGATTCTGGTGGGAGTTCTTGTATTAATAACAATAAATTGCTCAACGAATAAGGAGAGCGGGACCAAAGATCAGGGTAGTGTCACTACACATAAAGAAGAAGGGAGTATCCCTGATGATCAGGGTCATGAAGGTGAAGAAGATCATGTTATCCTCACAAAAGAGGCTATAAAACTTGTCGGAATAACTATTGAACAAGTTGCTATGGGGCAGATCGATAAAAAAGAAATTTTTCCCGGAGAAGTATGTTTTAATGAAGAGAAGCACCGCAGAGTGATTCCAAGGTTCCCCGGTGTTGTAAAAAAAATATATAAAAGCGAAGGGGATACCGTTAGCAAAGGCGAAATTCTTGCGAAGATTCAGAGTAATGAAAGTTTAACAAATTATAACTTAATTTCTGAAATTTCCGGGATCGTTACTAAAAGAGATATTGCAGAAGGGGAATTTGCAGGTGAAGGCCGTATCATCCTTGAGATAGCTGACCTGTCTACATTATGGGTCCATCTTAATGTTTTCCCCGATAGTATTTCAAATTTTAAAAAAGGGATGGATGTAACACTGTTCTCGATTGATGGGGAAAGATCGGCAATATGCAAAGTATTATCCATTATTCCCGTTGTGGACAGAGAGACAAGAAATATGACGGTTAAAGCTCTGCTGAAGAATGGTGAGAATATATGGCTCCCCGGCGAATTTATTAAAGGTGAGATCAATATATTATCAATTTCAAAAGTTCCGGTCGTTTATTCAGAGGCGATCCAGTTCCTGAATGATGAACCGGTACTATTCGTACCCGAAGAGGGAAATGAGTTTCATATTGTACATGTTGTTATAGGGCGGAAAAGCGGGGTCTTTACCGAGTTGTTAAGTGGTCTTGAGTATGGGAGTGAATATGTCAGAAAAGGATCTTTCGAACTAAAGGCCAGGATCGTAACCAGCACAATGGATAGCCATGCCGGGCATGGACACTAAGCAGAGGTAAATATGATTAACAGGCTAATTGATATCTCATTAAAACATAGGCTGATCGTTATCATTTTGGTGATAGGTGTTTTTGTTGCAGGAGTTTTTCAGTATAAGGAATTGCCGGTTGATGCATTTCCGGACATATCCCCGATCATGGTACCGGTATTTGCCGAAGCCCACGGAATGGCACCAGAGGAAATAGAAAGACTGATAACTTTCCCTATTGAATCAGCAATGAATGGACTGCCTGATGTAACTCTCGTCAAGTCAACATCGGCTTTTGGGATGGCTGTGATCTATGTATATTTTAAGGATAGTGTTGATATATATTTTGCAAGGCAGATAGTCAGTGAACGGCTTCAGAGCGTTTCTGCTTCTCTCCCGGAAATGGATGAAGCTCCTTCTTTGGGGCCGATATCAACAGGACTGGGACAGATATTTATCTATTATCTTACAATTGATGATAATGTTGATACCGGAGGGAAAGATAAGAATACATATTTGAGGGAGATCAATGACTGGCTGATAAAATTTCATCTTCAAGCGGTACCCGGAGTAACAGAGATACTATCTATAGGTGGACATGTATTGCAATATCAGATAGAAATAGATCCTTATGCATTATTAAAATACAAACTGGAACTGGAGGATATGATCTCCGCTGTAAAAGGTAACAACCGGAATGTGGGTGCACAATTTCTGGTTATAAATTCCGAGGAATATCTTGTCCGTGGTATAGGGCTTGTACAAACTCTGGAAGACATAAGGAATATTCACTTAAAAACTATCGATGGAACTCCTGTAATGATATCTGATGTTGCAAAAGTAAAATATGGGAATGAGATCAGGAGAGGAGTTGTTACCAGAAATGGGGAAGAGGAAGTTGTATCAGGTATAGTCTATCAATTGTTCGGAGAGAATACTTCTGAAGTAATTGAGAGGTTATATGAGAAAATTCCTGAAGTTCAAAAACTTCTTCCGAAAGGAGTGACACTTATACCTTATTATGAGCAGGCAGAACTGATCAAAAAAGCGATCGGAACTGTAAAAAATGCTCTCCTCTTTGGAGTTATACTTGTTCTCCTTGTGCTAATGGTATTTCTGGGAAATATGAGAAGTGCTTTTATAGTTTTACTGGCCCTCCCTTTTTGTGCATTTATTTCTGTGATCTTTATGGGATTTACAGGCTTGTCAGCAAATCTCATGTCTCTTGGCGGTATTGCGATCGGGATCGGAATGCTGGGGGATGGGGCAATAGTTATGGTTGAAAATATTTTCAGGATATTATCAGATCCGTCCAGCAGGGATAAAGAGAGGATAAAACTTATAGGGGAGGCTGCGAGAGGTGTTGGCAGGCCGATAGTATTCTCTATAGCTATAGTGATCATTGTTTTTTTACCTATATTTACCCTGCAGGGAGTTGAGGGTAAAATGTTCTCTCCACTTGCTTTCACAATTTCATTTGCATTGATCGGATCGATCGCTGCTGCATTAATAATGGCGCCGGCACTTTCCGTATATCTGCTTAAGCCCGGAAATAGCAGGGAATTCTTTATTTTTAAGGCTATAAGATCACTCTATGAATCGACTTTAAAAATTGCTCTCAAATTCAAAAAAACTGTTATCACATTCATTTCCATCAGTTTCCTGATCAGTATTTTACTCATACCTCATCTGGGAACGGAGTTCATTCCCACATTGGAAGAGGGCTCTATCCTGATCGGAGTAACCATGGCACCTTCTATTTCCCTGGAAAAGGCTACGGAAACGATCATGAAGGTTGAGAAGCAACTTATAAAATATAAAGAAGTAAAACAGATAATATCCAGGATCGGGAGGCCGGAGACCGGATCTCATCCCCATCCTGTTAACTATGCAGAGGTCCATATTGAACTCCTTCCGAGGTCTGAATGGGTAAGGTTCAAGGAGAAGGTTTCTTTGATCGAATCTATGGAGGCAGGGCTTTCAAATTTCCCCGGGATCCAGCTTAATTTTTCACAACCTATCCAGAATGCTTTTGATGAGCTTTTGTCAGGGACAAAAACAGAATTGGCGATAAAAGTATTCGGTGAGGATTTGAAGGTCCTTGAAGAGAAGGCGACAGAAATAAAAAATAAAATAGATAAAGTTGATGGTCTTGTTGATCTCTCTCTTGAACAAAGCTTCGGACAACCTCAACTTCAGGTGATAGTTGACAGATCCGCTTGTTCCAGATATGGAGTGAATGTTTCAGAACTTCTTGAGATAGTGGAGATAGCGATCGGAGGAAAGTCGATCGACCAGGTATACCTTAATACCAGAAGGTTTGATATAAATTTAAGGTATAAAGAACAATTCAGAAAGGATCCGGATTCTATCAGGGATCTTATTATCAAAGGTAGCAGTGGGGAACTTCTGAAACTTTCGCAATTGGCAGAAGTGAAAAAGGTGACGGGCCCTATTCAGATCAACAGAGAAAAAAATATGAGAAGGTGGGTCATTCAGGCTAATGTCAGGGGGCGGGATCTCGGAGGAGTGGTCTCAGATATAAAAAGTATCATTAAGGATAGTATTGAATTTCCTCCGGGATACTATGTAGAGATCGGAGGACAGTTCGAAAATCAGGAAAGGGCGATGGCAAAGTTAAAAATTATTGTCCCGATCTCAATTATATTGATTCTCTTTCTTCTCTACCTGACGTTCGGATCGATCAAAAATTCTCTCCTGATAATTCTGAATATACCGCTGGGGCTGATCGGAGGGATATTCGGACTATTCATTTTCGGAGAATATCTCTCAGTTCCTGCATCTATAGGATTTATAGCATTGTTTGGTGTTGCAGTTCAGAATGGAGTAGTTCTTGTATCTTATATAAACAAACTGATCAGTGAAGGGATGGATATGGATGCAGCAATTATTCATGGAGGTATAGTAAGGCTGAGGCCGGTATTAATGACAGCATTAACCACTGTTCTCGGACTTATCCCTCTTCTCCTTTCTCAGGGGATCGGTGCAGAGGTGCAGCGTCCGCTGGCAGTAGTTGTTGTGAACGGACTTATCTCATCCACATTCCTTACTTTAATACTGATCCCGGTTCTTTACAAGTGGTTCAGTGACAGGAAGGAGGGTGATATAACTGTAAAACCTGATTAATTAATTTGAAAAATTCACCTCTGATCAGGCCGGAAGAAAAGTCTGATCAGTTATCCCAGGGGTTTTTCCAGTTTACTGAAATTGCATAATTCATACATCTGGAAAAAACCTCCTGGTCAAACTCAGGGCATTTAATGTTTTTTTCCTTCAGTATCTTTTCAGCTTTACGAAAGTCAAACTGACGGGTATCACGGATATATGGCCCGTACGTTTCAAGATATTTGTTGAACAATATCTCCAATGCGTTGGCTGGGATCTCGTTGAAATTCTCTTTGGAAGCAGTCCGGAATCCCCTGATCCTGAACAATTCCCGAAAGTAGTGAATGATATCATCCAGAGTTTTCGGGGAATCACTCACGATATGAAAAATACTACTTTCCATACTTTCTTCCAGCAGAGCAATAAAAGCGGTAGTATAATAATCGATGGGAATCAGGTTCATGGAACCACCTCTCTTATTCTCCATTCTTATAGGCAGGAAAACAGTCCCGTCTTCTTCCAATCGAACTCCCATTTGGATGGCTCTCCTGCCACCATTCCGGGTTATATCATTTTTGTAGGTATCTTTTAGAAAAAGGGCCATCTTTACCGGATAATAGAGTGCATTGAACCGTGAGCTTCTTCCTGTCTCAGAATTGCCGTAGACAATGGAAGATCGGTAGATATTGACCATTATTCCTTCTTTTTCAAATGCTTCAGACACATAATGCTCACCATGGTATTTTGTCTCTTCATAAACATTATTGAAATTTTCAGTTTTTATCAAGGTCTCTTCAAATGTCCCGGTATGTTTTCCCGCGGTATAAACAGTGCTGATATGGTGAAAATAGTAGCATTTACTATTTTTTGAATCAGCCAGTTTTAACAGGTTGCTCAGGTTTCTTATATTGGCTGTTTCCAACTCCTCTCTTTTCTTTTCTGAAAAGGAGGTGACTGCAGCGCAGTGGATGATCTCATTGAACTTCCCGGAAAGATTTTCATATGACTTATCAGACAATCCAAGGTTTGGTTTGTCGATGAAGCCTTCCACCACCTCAAGCCGGGAAAGTCCTTTTCTCCCTTTAATTTGAAACCAGTCAAGTAGCTTGTCCACTCTTTCCCGGGCTGAGATCTTGCGGCCTGGCCGGCATAATAATATTACCCGGTATCCACGTTCTAAAAGGGCAACGGCAGTATGACTCCCGATGAAGCCAGTGCCTCCGGTTATAAGGAAAACGCTTTCTCTGTTATCCCTTTTCCTTTTTAGTTCCTGAGCCGATATTTTCATTACACGTTTCTGCTACATGTTATCGGTATAAAAAATTTTCTTTACGGGAGAATCCCTGAAAAAGGATAGTATTGATCCATTGGATCCCTTTGTGCTTCTGGCTTAATTCTCCGATCATCGGGCCTGCTTCACCCATTGCTCTGAGCATCTGCTGTATCTCTGCAGGATCTGTATGATCGATATAGAAATCATATTCCAGGATAGCGCGTTTTCCCAGATCAACAGGTGTTATGAAACCATAATCATGTTTAAGCTCGTATTTGTCTCCAATTCTTTTGAATTCCCCGATCATTTGTTTTATAACTTCCAACTTGTCCAGAGGAGCATATCCGATAAAAGCAACAACATGTTTGAATCTTCCCATGCGGGAACTCAGGATACGGAAAGTACTTAACCATGCCAAATTTGTCATCTCCGGTCGTGAATAGAGTTGAGTATAAAAATCTCTCAGGTCTTCCGGAACTATTGCTCCGATTGATTCCGGGGAGGGATCTAATACTGTCTCCAATAATGGATACATCTCTTCTTTACAAAATAGTTCAAATAGATTCACATCTGTCTCTATATCTCCCAGCATTTCTATCCACTCACCCTCTACCATTTGGGGAAGGCTAAGCATCATTAATCGGAATAATTTGTCATCTATCGTAACGGGGGTCATTTTTTTTATTGTTTCTACAGCATATTTATCTCCGATCACAACCACCAGAAATTTGATTCCCAACGTTTCTATAAAGAGTGTTTTTACTTTCTCTGCAAGATCGGATGTAGGAGAAATAAATGTGGAAATATATTCTCCACCAAGCATTGCAATAGAGATACCGATCCTTCTGTGGCTGAGATCTCTACAGAAGATCGCAGCTTCATCGAATGAAGAAAAAGGGATCCCGATACCCTCCTCATCTTCGGTAACTTTGTGTAGTTTTATGGATGCTCCGGTACAGATCCCCGGAGAAGGGGAACCCTGTTTGTCAAAGCCGAAGAGATTCGGGCCGATCTTGTCATTCAGGTCAAATGCTTCCCCCTTATTACTGACAAATTCTGCATCCACATAGTTGTCTGCTCCGGTCCCGTAAGTGTTCGAAAATGTGGATAATATACCTGAACACATTATATTGGAGCACACTATAGCAGATGGTTCTGCTGAGTTCACTCTGAAGCCGTTCTTCTCAGCTTCCTGTTGAAGATCAAATGCCGATACTCCGGCACCTGTATTAACTTTCCAGTTATCCCGATCAATTGTGATCTCTTTATCTCTCCCCATATCAAGAACAACACCTTCACTCATTACGATCCCGAATACACTGCTTCCGTTCCCTCTCACTGCAAAAGGGATCTTAAATTTATTGCATATAGATACAATATCTTTTACTTCATCTCTATTTGACGGGAGTACTATATATTGAGGCATTTGTGGTTTTGCCATGGGAGCCGGGTCATTTGAATATGTAACAAGAATTGCGGGGTCGTTCGTGGCATTTTTTTCGCCTACAATTTTTTTAAATTGCCGGAGAATATCGTCTTCCTCTATTTTAACTACTTTTTTATTCTCTGCCAGATGGGAGTCAACGTATTCCTTAAGTGCTCTCATTACTTTCATTGGCCTGAGTTCGGTTACGAAGTGGCATTGTTTATCGCATATTCCACACAAAGTGCAGGTATCTGCAATATCTACAAGTCTTTCGGTTACAGGGATAAGTCCCTTTGCCAGAGCATCGTACAGATCCATCCTTCCCTGTGGATAATAACTTACATAATGATTGTTTTCCCCCGGAGGGCATAACCCGGTTTGCAAAAAATCGATCTTGCACATGGCATAATGTCTGCATTGCGCTGCAATTCCTGCTGCTTCTTTTGATATCATTTCTCTCTCCTCTTCTGTTCTAAGTTGAATTCTTCCTTCAATATATTAATATATAATATTAATTCTTTTTGTTTATCAATCTCCATATACCGACACCTGAGATGGTTGTAATAAGAGAGAATATAATTCCCCCTTTTATAGCTGCAACGGATTCTCCTTCACCGAGACTGGTAAATATGAATGCGATAGTGAATCCAGCCAGGATGATCCATATTCCGAACAGGAACCACTTCCACCAGAACATTATTACATTCCGGTCTTCCATCCAGGCTCTGAAAGCCATTATTATAACCGTTGTTAAAATACCCTGAATAAACCAGAATAAACCGCTTGTAAAAAATGACATGGAATACCTCCTCAAAGATCTATAAAGTCTTCAGTTTTGAGCCACCATGGCGGCTTTCTGTAAGATGCATTCTTCCCGCCCAGGGAAGGTATAAAATAGTCCTGTGGATCTGGTCCGGGATAAAATATCTTCTGCATTGCTGTCAGAGCTTTATCGGCCAGACCGGTTGGGTCATAGGCCGAAACATTAAATGCAGCTTTGTGAACCCAGTTTGCTTTCCGGGTATACGGGCAGACCGAAATACATATTCTGCAACCCATATTGCCCAGTTTTGAGTACCAGAAATTGTGACAGCTTGCAGGGCTGAAAGGATATCTTTTATATCCTCTGATCTCCACTTTGTCACCTTTTGTAATAGATCCGCTCGGGCATTGTTCAGCACATACTTTGCAGCTTTTACAAAAATCCTGTACTCCGAAATCAATAGGCTTGTCAGGCTTTAAAGGGATGTTCGTTGTAATAATTGCAGGTCTGAAATTACTGCCAAGTTCAGGAGTTACTACAATTGAGTGTCTGCCCTGTTCCCCGATCCCTGCATCAACTAATATGGGCGGGACCATAAGATCATATTCTGTTCCCGGTGTGTGGGGCCTGGCGGCATATCCTAATTGTTTAATGAAAGTGGAGAGGCGGACCGAAATTATCCTTGATATGGCATATGCATCATGGGATGTCCCGTAGTTCGGGTTTGCAAACATCGGATCCCAGGACATCGGAACACCGACAACGATCGCATACTGCCAGTGCTTAGGAACTTCAAAAGGTTTATCTGTATCCAGCCCTCTCCTTCTCATCGGATGAGAATAGACCCAGTCGGGATTCAATTTTGTTATTCCGACAAGAGTGGAACCAAACTGGTGTGCTATCTTTTTTATCAATTTTGACGTTTTTTCCGGACTTTTCATTTTCAATTGTTTCCTGTCTTTTCTCTCGGGGAAGTCAGCTATCTCAGGAGGTTCTTTTGAATGTTCAGGCCATACAGCGCCCATTGCATCCGACCACGCTTCAGCAAGAATGAACTTATCACCGTACTTGTCCCTGTCCTTTCGTAATTTCGGGAATAATTCATTTTTCACTTTAAGGTCAAGTTCAAGAATTTCAGGGTTTGCATCATAATATTTCTTCAGATATTCCGGGAGGCTTTTTGTCCCTTCCTCTTCTTTCCAGTTCCTGAATAACGGGCCCATTCTTGAAAATACGACTTCGGTCCTTGCATCAACTCTTCGGGAAGGCCCCAATTTTTCATATGTCGGTTTATCAACGGCCCATTTGATCCTGTTGAAAGTTTGGAATCCACCTTCACGGTTTTTCCATCCTGTATAGCTGTCCGGGTCTCTCCCTGCTTCGTATCCGAAAAACCCTAAACCGGCACCTCCAACGACAGCACCTGCTACACCTGACGCCTTCAAGAACTTCCTTCTGTCCATAACTGTCTCCTATTGTTCGAAATTTAAGATTAACTGGTAACAAATCTTTTTATTATTGATAAAAAAACAAAAAAAGTGATTCCAACAAGACATATATTATATTAAGAAAAACAGGAGAATTAGTCAATTTCTATTTTGATTTCCTTTTGAAGAAAAGCAAATGATCTATTATTTCGTACTAATTTATATAATGGTCAAAAAGTCATTGACTATTTTTTCTTTGCTTCTTGTATTCCTGGCCAGTGGTTTCGGGGGGCAGGTCATAAAACTAAGATTTGAATCTTAACTATTTCTCCAATTCTTTGATCTTAGCATTTAATACATCTATTTGATCATTTAACTCTTTGATCCTGAATTCCCGTTCTATTGTTGCGTTAAAGAAACGTTCCAGATCTTTATTCTTCACCTCGAGTTCTTTTTTATCGTGTCTGAGTTTGTCCTCAGCTTTCTTAATTCTCAGCATAACACTGATCTGGGCGGAAAGTTCTTCAGGGTCCATGGGTTTCGAGAAAAAGGCATCTGCACCTACTTCCAACCCTTTTATCTTGCTCTGTATATCGGTGTTAACGGCAGTTAGCATTATTACCGGAATATTTGCAGTAACTTCATCCTCTTTGAGTAACTTACAAACTTCATAGCCATCCATCTTCGGCATTATAATATCGAGAAGGATAGTATCGGGGCTCTCTTTTTTTGCTATCTCGATCCCTGCAGTCCCCGATTGAGCTGTAAGTACCTCTGTTTCGGGTCTCAAGTTCAATAGCAATGCTTTAATAGAAATAAGGTTATCCTTAATGTCATCAATTATTAAGATTTTACTCATCTAGCCTCCTTGTAAGCTCATCGATATTCATATTTTCTTTTTTATTTTATCCATATTTTCAGCTTTTTTAAAACTTCATCCGGATCTACCGGTTTTGAAATAAAATCATTAAACCCTGACTCGGATAATAATTCCAGATCTTCCTGCATAACACGTGCTGTTATTGCGATAACCGGGATCCCTGAAGTTTCCACAGAACTCTTTAATGAACTCAAAACTTCTATACCATCCATTCCCGGCAATGATATATCCAGTAATATAAGGTCAGGGTTTTGAGAATTGACAAGAACTAATCCCTCTTCCCCATCATAAGCTTCCAGAGTATTGTAATTGTTTTTCAAAATTGCATTGATAGTTACCATATTGTCAGGATTGTCTTCAATGATCAGGATTGTTGGCAGTCCCGGAGTTTTAGAAATGATCATATTGCTTCTTCCTTTTGTGACAACATTTTTAACTTTATTTACTTTTTTTTCAGTTTTATCTGCTCTTTTATCATTTATATTCAGCATTATCGCTATTTTCGATAGGAACTCATCTCTATCCACATCGCCTTTATTGATCAGGTGATGAATATTATTTGAACTTAGTTTTGCCAGATCTTTCTTGTTGAGATCTTTGGCCGTGAGTATCAAAACAGGTATATTTTTTGTGCTCTTTTTGCTTCTGATCTTTTCCAGCACTTCAAATCCATCTATCCCCGGCATCATCAGATCCATAATTATTCCGTCCGGAATTGAGTGTTCCATATACTCTAGTGCCTGTGCTCCTCCGACTGCAACATCGACCAGATATCCTTCACTTTCCAGCATTTTCTTTACTTGAAGGATCGCAATCTCATTGTCTTCAACAATCAGAATGCGTTGACCGGATATTTCTCTGAAATCTTTTACGGATCCGGAGATATTTCCTGTTTTATCAGGATCATCATAGGTCAATAACGAGTCTCCTTTCCCGGCCATTGATTCACCCTGCCACTTTATCGGTAATGCTAAAGTGAATATGGAACCTTTTCCAGCCTCACTTTTTACAGAAATTGTTCCGCCAAGTAATTTCATCAATTTTGAGGAAATTGCAAGACCCAATCCTGTCCCTTCATAATTCCTTTTTGAAGATCCGTCAACCTGCCTGAATTCTTCAAATATAATTTGAAGATTCTCTTCTGAAATACCTATTCCAGTATCTTCTATATCGATATAAACGTATAAAGGATCATGGCTTGCTCTAATATTCACTTCACCTTTTTCTGTAAATTTAATTGAATTACCGATAATATTCAGTAATACCTGAGAATATTTGTCTCTATCAGTCTCAACTTCCGGCAAGTCATCCGGGATAAGAAGATTTATGGTCAGATCTTTTTTCTCTGCTAGAGGAGATAAATTTTCTATGTCACTTTCCAGGAGCTCTCTAAGAGAAATAAAGGCCGGTTTTATATCTATCTTTCCCGCTTCGATCTTTGACAGATCGAGAATATCATTAATAAGAGTTAAGAGTATCTTGCCGTTACGCTCAACAATCTCAAGGTAACTATTTTCCTCTTCGCTCAATTTTTCTCCTGCCTGCTGGATCAGTACGTGCGAAAGGGCCATGATCGAATTAAGGGGGGTCCTCAATTCATGACTCATATTTGAGAGAAATTGACTCTTTAACCTGTTTGCTTCCTCGACCTCATTTTTCTGCATATCAAGTTCCAGATTTTGTTCATGTAATTCTTTAGTAGTTATATGCAACTCTTCTGCTTGAGACTGCATCTCCTCAGTCTGCTCCTGTAATTCTTCCGCCTGAGCTTCAAGCTGCTGGTTGGTCCTTGATAGATTTTCTGCCAGGATCTGTGTCCTTTGATTTACAAGTATACTTGAATAAGATGAATTGATATTCATCCATGATTCTTTCAGAATATCATAACTGATTTTATCGAATCTATGGATATTTGCAAGAGAGATTAGAGCAATGACCTGATCCTCAATCAATATCGGGATGGTTATTATCTCTTTTGGTTTTATGTCCCCGGCTATTGTAGGAAATTTGAAGATAGATTCTTCGGGAATATCCCGGAGATACGAAATTTGTTTATATGTGATCGGATAACCGAATTCACCTTCCGGTTCATCAGCATTAAAGGGATTAAATAATTTTTTGCTTGCTCCAACGGAAACAAAATGTTCATATTCAGAGGTCACCTCATTCAAAATATAAAATGTCCCTATATTAGCTTTTGTGGTTCCCATTAAGTGTTCGAGCAGTCCTGAAGCAAATTCCTTCATATAGGAAAGACCGACCATTAAAGTGTTAATCTTTCCAACCTCGTCCTGAATATTGATCCGTGATTCTATCGTTTCAGTCATTTCGTTTATTGCAGATGCTAATGAGCCAATTTCATCACTACTGGAGATAACATTTCTAAGGGAAAGATCTCCAGCTATAATTCCTGAAGTTACTTTTTTTGCTTCTAAAATCGGTTTTGATATGGTCCCACTGACAAAGAGTGAAATTAAAAATAAAATAAGAAATGAAATAACAGCTGTAATTATATAATCCCTGATCATTCCTCGTATAGGTTCATTTAATTCATACAGATCCTGCTTGCAAACAAATCCCCAGCCTGTTTCCGGGATGAAAGTGTAGGCTGCCAAGACCATTATATCTCTGTAATCATTTGAATTGATAACGCCTGTTTTCCCCTGTGATGCATTTATAGCAGGTATTGCCGATATATGAAGATTCAGCGGGGCATTATCATACCAACGGAGTTGGTTCAATGCCAGAATATCTTTGTTTACGATCAATGTCTCGCCGGTCTCACCCAGGCCGACCCTGTTAAGTAATAACTTATAAAGTGAATTGGAAAGATCGATCCGGACTACAAGGATCCCTATAATATCGGATTCATGTTCCAGAGAGAAAACCGGAATAGAGATCGTCATTTGAGGGCGGGAAGCGGTTACTGAACGATATATATCTTTTATGAATACTTCTCCGGTTTGAAGTGGAGTTGTATAATACAGATCCCGGGATTTATTTTTTCCTATAGAAACCCGGTTTGTTGATATCTCAACTGTTCCGGATTCAACTCCTACAATAAATATTTCTTCATAATCAGAGAAATTCTTCAAGTTTCTCTTCAAAAGTTGTGTGGCAATCTCTATTTTTTTCTTATCTTCAGGAGATCTTGATCTTTTATTTAATGAATATTTGAGTCCCCGGATCTCGAAATCTCCTGACATTGTTTGTGTATCACCTATCCTCTCAGTTACCCAGGCCTTAACTTGTTCAACTTTGAGATCACGAATTGCCGAAAGTTTTTCAAAGGTTTGTAATTCTATTGTATTAACCCTCTGGGAATAAGAAGTGAACGATATGATTATTAATGGTATTGATGCAATGACGAAAAACCAGAATGTCATTTTTGTCCGGATACTTTTAAATCGAAACCAGTTCATGATCCTGTCTCCTTCTTGTATTTGAATTTATTTAAATTGTATTTCACCCTATTCACCTCGCATGGCATTGATCTTAGTTTCTAATTCTTTGATCTTGAGTTCTCTTCCTACAAATACTTTTAATGTCGTATCGAGTTCTTTATTCTTTTCTTCAAGTTTCGCCGTCCTTTCTTTCACAAGCTCTTCCAGCTTATCCCTGTGTTTTGCAAGCTCCTCTTCCGCTTGCTTGCGTTCGGTAACATCCCGAATTACACCAACTAGAAATCTTTTGTCATTGTCATCTATAAACCTTGTCTTTCTTGTTGAAATTGTTAGTGTTTTGTTATTTCCTGTAGTAAGTGGCTCCTCAATTACATTATCTTTTCCGTCAATTAGCACTTGCTCGTCAACTTTCAAAAAGTGTTTCATTTCTTCCGGAGATAAATGTTCGGCTAGTGTTTTGTTGATTATGTCATTTCTGGTTAAGCCTAACATTTTGCAAAAAGCATCATTAACCAGAAGAAACCGGCTTTGGTTGTCCTTAACAAAAACAGGATCACCCATTTTGTTAATGATGTTTCTGTAGTATTCTTCATTTATTTTTGCAGATTTTTCAGCAGCACGTATTTTTTCCTCTGATTTTTTACGCTCAGTGACGTCCAGGAAAGTCCCTTCAATTCTTAATGGTTCCCCTCTCTTATCTTTTATCAGACGGGCATTCGCCATTGTTAAGATCTTATCTCCATTTGATTTTTTGGCATTAATTATGTAGTTCTTTACAATTCCATTCTTTAAAAATTTATCCAGGTAGACTTTTCTATCTGACGGATCCTGCCAGAAATCTGGCACCTTTAATCCGATGTAATCCTTTTCCGGATCAAGTCCTAATATATTAACGAATTCATTGTTGTATTCCAAAAGTTTCCCATCCAATGTTACACTATAAAAACCCTCCATTAGATTCATTACCATGTTCTTGAATTTCTGTTCACTCTCTTCCGCAGTTTCTTCTGTCATTTTATGTTTATTTTTTGATTCTTCCAGTTTTATAACTTTAGATTCCAATTGTTTTATCTCTGTTATAAGCTGTTCTTTTGTTTTTTCAGAATTTTTCATTTTATTTTTTCCTGTAAATTTTGCAGCAATTGTTAACCTTATTAAATTTACTTTTATATTTTTCGACCGCTGTTTCAGATTCGCCAAGTATCAGGCACCCTCCTGAGTTCAAAGAGCGATATAATTTTTTAAAAATAATTTTCTGAAAATCAAAATTAAAATAGATCAATACATTTCGGCACAATACTATATCAAAGCCTCCGAAAATACTTTCTGCAGGGGAAAAACTCCTCTTATGCAGCAGGTCAAAAAAAGAGAAGGAAACTTTCTCTTTAATTTGTTCATTTATCCGGTAAATGTTTTTTTCCACTGAAAAATACTTCCCTAATAATCCGAGTTTTACATTTTGGACATCTCCAAGAGAGTAAACACCTTCTTCACCACTCCTCAATGCTTCTCTGTCAATATCAGTTGCAAAAATATGAAAATCGGAAGAAATTGTCTCATTCTGCAATTGCTCATTGAGTAAAATTGCAACAGAATATGGTTCTTCACCTGTAGAACATCCTGCTGACCAGATTCGGATATCCTTTTCCTGAGATGTTTGTTTCCTTAATATGATATCATCCAGCCAGCTTGAATGAGATTCGAACAGGATCGGATCCCGGAAAAAACTACTTACACTGATAGTAAGGACATTGATAAGCTCATCCAACTCTGACAGATCTTTCTGAATGTATTTCAGATATTCTTTTGGATCGATCACCTGAACTGCTGAGATACGTTTTGCGATCCTCCTTTTTACCATTGAAGCCCTGTTTCCGCTGAAATCAAATCCTCTCTGTTCATGAAGAAAATTCAGGATCTGCTCTATGGTCTTATCAGTTGTATGATCTTGAAAGATCAAAGACGATTCAATGTTTTTGTTCATTTAGCATTCTCAATTAAGATCTCAAAAACAGAAATAATTACTCGTAAACATTGTGAGAACCCTTCTTATTAAAGCCCCTTCTTCTTATTAATTAAATTTTAAAGGGATAAAATATTAATGTCAAATAAACTATACCCACATTGGTTTACTTTTGGCGAAGCAGAACGGAGAGGGTGGGATTACATCCTCATTCATCACTCGGATGCCTTCGGTTCCTTCGCTTTGCTCAGTTCATGAGGATTCGCTTTAAGGCGAATCGTTCAAACCCACGAGAGTATTATTTCGAATGTCACAGATAAGTTCCCCAAAAAAACAAACTGAAGTTTATTTTTTTGTGAAACGGAGAGGGTGGGATTCGAACCCACGGTTCCGTTAACCAGAACAGTTGCTTAGCAGGCAACCCGATTCAACCACTCTCGCACCTCTCCAGTTGCTGGGAATGCCGAGGAGGGGACTCGAACCCCTACAGCCTTACAGCCACAAGCACCTCAAGCTTGCGTGTCTACCAGTTCCACCACCTCGGCTTTTTACTATTGTTGATTACTATCTGAAGTATCTTTATTTTCTGTATCTTTTTTCTCTTCGGTATTATTAACATCCGTAACAGGTTTTTCGCCTTCTCCTGCTGCAGGAAGTTTTTGAGCTGTTTCAGTATCGCTCTTAGTTAGAACAGTATCTGAATCGGTCCTGTTTGTAGCAACGATATAAAGAAGTAGGGATGTGACCATGAAGGAAACAGCCAATATTGTTGTAAACTTAGATAAAATTGATGCAGTTCCTCTGGGACCGAAACTGGACTGTGTACCGCCGCCGCCGAATGCTCCTGCAAGGTCGGCACTTTTTCCACTTTGAAGTAAAACAATAATAACAAGCAGTAGTGAAACTACAATATGTATAAACAATAACAATCCTTCCACAATGTCCTCCTATTCTTCAAACAAGTTCAAGGGATTTTTCGATTATAGCAAAAAATGAATCAACATTCAAGGATGCTCCACCGATAAGAGCACCATTTATATCCTTTTTTGTAAGGAGTTCTTTACTGTTTTCAGGTTTAACAGATCCTCCATACAAGATCATCCTCTTGTTTTCTTTACCTGATATTTTGTTTATTTCATTAGTGATAAACTCATGAACTTCCTGAGCTTGTTCAGGAGTTGCAGTTTTTCCTGTTCCTATAGCCCACACAGGTTCGTATGCAAAAACAATCTTTTCTATCTCTTCTGAAGAAAGTCCGGAGAGATCATTTTTCAATTGGGCATTGATCTTTGTAAAAGTATTTCCTGCTTCTCTTTCATCCAGTGTTTCCCCGACGCATAAAAGTGGAGTTAGGCCTGCACTTAGTGAAGTTTTAATTTTTTTATTAATCTCTTCATCTGTTTCAGAGAAAACCTCTCTCCTCTCAGAATGGCCGATAAGAGCATATTTCGAATATTCTCTGATCATATCAACCGCTATCTCTCCGGTATAAGCGCCACTCTCCTCAAAATAAATATTTTGACATCCAAGTGAAATAAACTCTGATCTTCCATTCATTGGATATAGAGATATAGCCGGCGGGAATATAAGTATTTCCAATTTGTTCAGTTTTGGATTTAATTTCCATTGACTTATTCTGATGTCAAGATCCGATATGAATGAAATACTCTGAGGGACGGTTTTGTTCATTTTCCAGTTTGCTGCAATTATCAGATCTTTCATTAATCCTCCGTAAGGCTTTCAATTCCTGGAAGAGAGATCCCGGACATAAGTTCAAGAGAAGCACCTCCACCGGTTGAAATATGAGATATATTTCCTTTTACTCCGGCCAGTTTGATAGCTGCTATTGTATCTCCACCACCGGCAATAGAAATCGCAGGTGATTCGGCCACCGCTTCTGCGACTGCCATGGTTCCTCCTGAAAAATCTTCAACTTCAAAAACACCCATTGGTCCGTTCCAGAATATCATTTGGGATTCCAATATCTCTTTTCTGAATATGCTGACCGTATTGAATCCCAGATCCAGCCCTAACATATCCGGGGGAATCCCTTCTCCCGGTTTTATCATTCTGATAGTAATATTACGCTCGATCTTGTTAGCAGCAATATGGTCTACCGGTAAGAGGATCTTCACACCTTTATCCTTTGCTGTTTCCATTATGTTTTTGCAGAATTCAAGAAATTCATTTTCTACCATGGACGCTCCGACCTCCTCACCTTTTGCTTTAAGGAAAGTGTAGGCCATTGCTCCGCCGATAATAATTGTTTTTGCCTTCCCGAGCAGGTTCTCAATCACTCCGATCTTTTCTGACACCTTTGTGCCACCAAGAATTATGGTGAATTTTTCAGGAGGGTTGTTGAGTGCCATTTCCAGAAACTCTTTCTCTTTTTTAAGAAGGTAACCCATTACAGATATGGGGACATGTTTTGTAATTCCCACTATTGAAGCGTGTGCACGGTGGGATGTTCCGAAAGCATCATTAACATAAACTTCGATGTTCCTGGCCAGTTCTGCGGATAGATCCTCACTATTGGCTTTTTCACCGGGGTTGAATCGGAGGTTCTCGAGAAGCAGTATATCACCTGCCTTCATCTCATTTTTTATCTTATCTATCGAAGGGCCTGTAGACTCCCCATTGAAGATCACTTTTTTCCCGATCAGGCTTGATAATCTTTCGGCAACTTGTTTTAAACTTAATTTTTCATCTTTTTGCCCATTGGGCCTTCCGAGATGGGAGGCACATACCACTTTTGCATTCTTATCAAGGGCATAATTGATAGTTCTCAGGGATTCGGTTATTCTCGTCTCATCCGTTATGTCGCCATCACTACTGAGAGGCACATTGAAATCATTTCTGATAAAAACGAATTTATCTCTGATATCTGTGTTTTCAATAAATTTTTTATACATTTTAGTATTTTGTGATTTTAATGATAAGGTCTCTGAGTCTTGTTGAATAACCCCATTCATTGTCATACCAGGTCAGTATTTTCAACATATCTCCACCAATTACAGTTATGAATTGTCCGTCTATTATCGAAGAGTGCGGATTACCGATAATGTCTGTAGATACGAGAGGGTCATCAGTGTATTCCAGTATGTTTTTCATTGAGCCTGCAGCAGCTTCTTTGAAAAGTTTCCTTACTTCATCTTCGGTTGTACTTTTCTTCAAATTTACAACCAGGTCAACAAGAGATCCATCAGGCGTAGGCACTCGCAGTGAACTTCCGGCTATTTTTCCTGCCAACTCAGGTATAACAAGTCCGATCGCTTTTGCCGCCCCTGTCGTAGTTGGAATGATGTTAAGTCCGGCAGCTCTTGCTCTTCTGAGATCACTGTGAGGGAGGTCCAGGATCCTCTGATCGTTGGTATAAGAGTGAATTGTTGTCATATTTCCTTTTATTATTCCAAAATTATCATGGAGGACCTTTGCCGCAGGAGCAACACAATTTGTTGTGCATGAGGCATTTGAAATGATATTGTGTTTGCTATTGTCGTAATCCTGATCGTTAACTCCCAGGACGATTGTAATGTCCGGATCTGTAGCAGGTGCTGAGATCACAACTTTTTTTGCTCCTGCAGAGAGGTGTTTCGAAGCATCTTCTCTCTTTCTGAAAAATCCGGTAGACTCTATGACAGCATCAACTCCAAGTTTTTCCCATGGTAGATCTGAAGGATCTCTTTCCGCAAAAGTGTGTATCTCCTTTCCGTCCACGATCATCGAGTTCTCTTTCACTACAACTTCCTTTCCGAATTTGCCGAAAACGCTATCGTATTTCAGCAGGTGTGCAAGAGTTTCAGTAGAAGTGATATCATTTATTGCAACTATTTCGAAATCACTCTGGTTCATGCTGGTACGGAAAAAATTCCTTCCGATCCTGCCAAAACCATTAATTGCGACTTTATAGTTCATATTGATCCTCCTTTAGAGTTAAAAAATTATCATAAGAGAGACATGATTTCAAGTTATTTTTTTAGTATAAAGATGAATATATTGTATAATTGATCAATGAAAAGTTCACTCCGTATTATATTTTTTAACAAAAACAAAAATAGTATCGAATACATCTTTATACTGTTGGTTTTACTTACTCTGCCTTTGATAACAGGTGGTTGTGTTACGGAAGAGGCAATCACAATTCCGGAGGAGATACCCCAACCGGATCCCGTAGATGAGAATGATCTTATGGACAGCATTCTGAGGATAGATATTCAAAACATGGATGTAAAACTTGAATACATTCCTGATGAAGATGTTCTAATTGGCGAGTCAATAATTGAGTTCAGTATGCGTCCGGGGCAAATGATCCCCCTGATACACTTTGACCCTGCCGGAAGTGACACCATCGGGAATATCAACCTGAATGGAGAAGATCTGGATATCAATGATCCTTCAGATATTAAAATGATCACATTTGAGGAAACGACACAGGAAGGGATCGAATTATTGAGAGAATGCGGGAACGATGAGGTCAATATCCTTATCATCAAATACAGGATCGGGTATTCAAATGGCTATGGATCATTCTATTCTGATGTGAACGATATTTATGGAGTGGGGAATGAAGCTGTTTTCCCTTCTATTAACTGCCCATCAGATCTATCTACACACAGGATAACTTTTTCTGTCGTAAGTGACAGGTCTTATTCATTTATAGGGTCGGGGAAAGTTACAGAAATAGAAAATAATAATAATCTGAAATGGATCTTAGATACTGAAAGAGAAGTCGCTTCATATACGGTTATGTGGATGCTGGTCCCGGAAGAGGATATCGATTTTGAAGAAAGGGTCATAGACGGAGTCGATGTCAGAATAATGACCTATAAGGAGAGTGTTTCTATCGATAGTGCTTTTGAAATTCTTGAGTCGTGGCTGCCGGAACTCAGGACAAATATCGGTGTGTTCCCCATGGAGAGGGGGTTGGATGTTTTCCTCACTCAGGGAGGCGGCGGGATGGAATATTTCGGAGCAACAATTACTTCTCTAAGTGCATTAGAGCATGAGGTTTTCCATATGTACTTCGGATGCAGTGTTGTTGCCAAAACATACAGGGACTCATGGTGGGATGAAGCTATAAATATGTGGTATGAATATAGTGCGGCCGGATCTTCTTCTCCCGTTATCCAGAGTTTTTCTTCAAATATTGTAAGCGGAAGGACACCGGTTTCCGTAGGTTTTGATGACAGGGCCTATAACGACGGAGCAAGGGTTATCGAATCTATTGCTTCTGAGATGGGTGGACGGGAAATTTTCATAGATTTTTTAAGTCACATTTATTCAAACTATATTTTTTCCCCATTTAATACATTTGAACTTATTGACTATATTTTAGAATTTTCAGGAATTGATTTTGAAGAGAGGATGATCAATTGGTTATATAGCGGGGCCAGAGTCTATTACTCAGCTTCAGAAACCAATGGCAGAGATTACCACAAAGTTGATATGACCCCGCCTGAAAATATCAGAATAAAATATCAGTAATTCGGGATTCATGTAGCAATTTTTTTAACCATTTTGATATGAGGAATTCCGATCTCTGTGAATTCTTTCCCGACCGGCCGATATCCGAGTTTGTCATAAAAATTTTTCGCATACATTCTGGCATGAAGTTCGATCTTTTTGAATTTCTTTTTCTTAAGTTCTGATTCCACTTTGTTCATAAGCTCTCTGCCGATCCCTTTTCCTCTCAATTCCTCTTTTACTGCCATTTGCCTTATTTTTGCAGAAGTGTTGTCCAATATCCTGATGAGAAGGCAGGCAACAAGCACTCCATCACTGTCTAAAAGTCCATATCTGAGTTCATCTGCCTCGGCCTCAAGATCTTCTTTTTTATACTCCAGTCCGAGAGGTGCACGGAGGACATCATCTCTCAGTTTTATCTCCTCTTTATACAATTCAGATCCGAAGGTTATCATTATGAATTCCATATAATATATTGTATGTTTTTTTTCATGGAAATAACAATGGGATATTGAAAAATAAAGCTTGTTTTTATAGTATTTTAATAATACATTGAACATGGAGAAATGAAATGAACAAGATTCCGGCAAGGGTTTTCCGTAAGTTTCTTTTTATTGTATGTTTACTCTGTTTAACAATATCGTCACACGCTTCAGGAGATTCCCGAATGTTGATCACGGGGGTCGCAATTACGGATCTCTCCAATCTCGGGAGAAATAATAATGATGTTATTAAAGGATTTATCCTGATCAGGAATGGCCTGATAGAGCAAGTCGGAGATCTGACAAATATACCTGAAATTGAGGGCAAGGTAGATAAGATTGACGGGAGAGGGAAGTATGTGCTCCCGGGATTGATCGATGGATTTGCTGCTATTAATAACCAGGCTTATGCCAATGCTTACCTATATATGGGTGTAACAACTATAATTGCTGTTGATGGTGGTAGGAGAGGCCCATTTTTCGATAGTGCTGATCAGGGCCCCCGGGCTTTAAGGCTCGAATCGGTTGGAGATGACAAAAAGAGTCTTAACGATCACTTAAAAGACCTTGAGTTGCTTCATAAAAAAGGATATAAAATAGCACTTTTAAAATATGCATTAAATCCGAATCAGGTCAGGGGCTTGGTTAAGAGGGCACATGAACTTGGAATGGGAACGATCGGTGAATTCGGGCATACCAGTTATAAAGAAGCATCAGGAATGGGAGTTGGAGCGTTCGTTCACACTACCAGATATTCTCTTGACATTGCACCTGCGGAGATGGCTGCTGCAGTTGCAGATAATCCATTCAGTGATGATCTGGAAAGCCCGAAATGGAAATATTATAAGTTTCTTGCGAATATAAAAAAGGGAGATGCAAAATTGGTAGATCATTCATCTGTATTGGGTGCTTCAGGAACATTCATAATGCCGACCCAAAGTTTATCTTATCTGGATATACCGGGGAGTAAAAATCCGTGGATGGAGCCGGTGTCAGCAATAATTAGCAGTGATGATATTAATAATCCTGCTGATAAGGTCACCGGGAAACATACTTATGTTAAAGAATTACAAGATGCTTACACAAAACTGATACTGAACGAGAGGGTCCTTGAAAGTATGTACTACAAAGCAGGTGCAAAATATCTGGCGGGGAGTGCAACTGATGTCTGGGGGACGATGCCCGGGATCTCACTGCATACAGAGCTGGAGTTGTTGAACAAGATAGGACTTACAAATCGAGAAGTAATTGCCTCTGCCACATCTAATTTCAGTGAGGCATTCGGATGGAAATTGGGGAAATTGGAAAAAGGTTTCGCAGCCGACCTCATTATTCTTAACTCTGATCCTGTTTCAGATATTGAAAATCTTAAGGATATCCATTTACTAATAAAGGATGGGAAGATTGTTGACAGGGAGGCTTTGCTGAAACTTCCTGAGAATGGAAAAATTGAAAAAAGAGAGGTAGTGAATATTCTCGGTGATCAAAAAATATTAAATAAAGTTCAAAAGAATAAGAAGCTAATCAATAAATTCAAATACCTGGAAAAGATAAAAGCAGAAAAGATATCTTATTTCAGTGATGGTTTGAGAGTAACTGCCTATCTTGTTCAACCGGTTGTTGAAGGGAAATATCCATGTGTCATATACAACAGGGGGGGGAACCGTGAGTTCGGATCACTGAACTATTTTAAGATCGCTTTTATCATGGCAAAACTTGCATCAAATGGGTATGTTGTTATCGGGAGTCAATACAGAGGTAATGATGGGGGCGAGGGGATAGAGGAATTCGGCGGGAAAGATGTAAATGATATTATAAATTTGATCCCTCTCCTGAAAAAAATAAAAAGTGCAGATTCTTCCAGGATAGGAATATATGGTTGGAGCAGAGGCGGAATGATGACATACCTTGCACATACCAGGACCTCTTTTTTCAAAGCAGTTGTTGTGGGGGGAGGAGTTTCAGATCTTGTGATGATGAAAAAGAACAGACCTGATATGGAGAAATTTGTATTTCAGGAGCTAATGCCGTCTTATGTTGAGAATAAGGAAAAGCTCCTTTTCGACAGATCCGCAATTAATCTTGTAAAAAAGTTTCCTAAGAAAACCCCTCTACTTTTGTTACATGGAACAGGTGACTGGAGAGTAAGTCCACTGCAAAGTATGAAGCTGTCTGATCTGTTACTGAAAGAGAGAGTCCCCTTCCGATTGGTTTTGTTTGAAGGTGGTGATCACGGGTTGACTGAGTATTCAGCAGAAGTTGATAAAATGGTAATAGAATGGTTCGACAAATATTTGAAGCGGGGAGAAATACCGCCCTCACTTGTTCCTCACGGGAGATAATAAAATGTTTAAAGAAAAAACTGCCACAAAGTTTGGAAGGAGAAATTTTATTAAGGTTGGAGGTTTATCTATATTTTCAGGTGGAGCATTATTACGATCAGGGCAGATATCAAGTTCCAATAAAGAATCTGACCAACTTGCAAGGGACAGGTCTGCAATAAAGTTTACCCGTGACGGGTTGGATCTGTCACCCCTGGAATATTCCTCATTATTATATAAGTTGTCATCCAAAGGGGAAGTGGAAGTTGATAATTATTCCAGAGAGGGTGATGTCGGGAAACTTGAAAAAATCTTCGCAGAGATGACCGGGAAAGAAGATGGCATGTTCGTTCCAACCGGGACTCTGGCGAATCATATTGCCATAAAAACCCTGACGGCGAAAAAAAAAAGGGTTATCGTTCAGGGAGAGAGCCATATCTATAACGATTCGGGTGACTGCGTTCAAGATCTTAGTGGAATAAATCTGATCCCCTTAAACCATGGCGCAGTGGGGTTTACTCTGGATGATGTCAAAAAAGTTCTTAAATGGGCCGGGGACAGTAGAGTGAAAAGGGGTGTCGGATGCATTGTTATCGAATCACCTGTAAGGAGACAGATGAACAGGATGTTCGATATGGGTGAGATAAGGAAGATATCTGAATTTGCAAGATCAAATGGAATAAAGATGCATCTTGATGGAGCACGATTGTTCAATGTTTCTGTTCACTCCGGAGTAGATGTTTCTGAGATCTGTTCCCTGTTTGATACTATATACATATCCCTCTATAAGAATTTCAATGCTGCTTCAGGCGCTGTTCTACTGGGAGATAAAAGTTTTATCAATGGCCTTTACCATGAGAGGAGAATGTTTGGCGGCGGGATGCCTCAGGTTTGGCCTTTTGCATCTGTTGCTCATTATTATTCAAGAGGATTTTTAACTGAATACAGATCTGCTCTGAAAAATTTTAAAAAATTCAAAAAAATACTTGAAGAAAGCAGAAAGTTCAAAATAGAGACTTTCAGGGACGGTACAAATGTTTTTATCCTCAAGCCATTAATTTCATTATCACAATCCCCGATTTTTAGAGAAAAATTATACAAAATGAATGTTCACATCCCGGCAGTGGATAAATTCAGCAAATCTTATTTTCTAAAAATAAATACGACACTCAACAGGATCGATCCATCAGAGTTAGGTGAAAAATTTATCAATTCTGTAAATCTCTGATCATTTATATCCTATAGCAATATAGCCTACACAATGGCGTAAATTTTGCGGGGGCAGTCAACCCCATTTTAAGGGTTTATTTTTCCTTTTCATTGAGTACATTTACTACTATTTTAATAAGTTTCTCTGGAGAATACGGTTTAGGAAGAAATGCGCGAAATCCAAGCCTTGAAAAGTTTTCTATAGATTCATTCTTGGTATAGCCACTTGAAAGGATCGCTTTAACACCGGGTCTTATTGAACTGATCTCCTGCATAACCTCAATTCCGTTCTTTTCAGGCATCGTCATATCGATAAGGGCAAGAACTATTTCTTGGGAATGATCAGTAAATTTTTTTATTGCATCATTACCATTGATTGCAGTGATAACCTTGAACCCGGATCTTTCCAGAATATCGCTGCACAATGATCTGATCGATCTCTCATCATCTGCAACGAGTATAGTCCCTTCACCTTCTAATTTTCCGGAAGATCTGGATTCAATGCCATCATCTATGGGAGTTTTTACTGACTCGGGGAAGCAGATCCGGAATTCTGTCCCTTCATTGATTTTACTTTTTATGCTGATCAGTCCTCCATGGCTTTTTACAATTCCAATTACTGCTGACAGGCCGAGTCCCTTGCCTTTTGATTTGGTTGTGAAGAACGGGTCAAAGATCTTCTCTTTTAATTTGTGATCAATCCCTTTCCCGTTATCTGATATTTCAAAGTGAACATATTTACCGCGTTTTATATTTTCTGTAAGGAAAAAACTTGCGTTTTTTTTCATTGATAGTTCATCCGAAATCCCGGTACTTATTGTTATCATCCCCTTATTGCTTCCAATAGAATCAGAAGCATTAAGTATCAGGTTCATTATGATCTGTCTTATCTGTGATACATCAACTTCAATAACAGGTAGTTCTTTTGAAAACTCATATTTGATACTGATCTTTTTCGGCAGAGATGCCTCTAATAGTTTTGTCATCTCTTTAATAACGTTGTTAATATTGATAGGAAGGATAAGAAATTTACCTTTACCTGAATATGCAAGTAGCTGATTACAAAGATCTGCTGCCCTTACTGCTGTTGTCTCTATGTGCTTAATACTATTCAACACCTGATTCCCGGGGGGTGCAGCCATTCTTGCCAGTCCTGCATTTCCCAGGATACCGGTCAGGAGATTGTTGAAATCATGAGCTATTCCTCCTGCAAGTATTCCAAGACTTTCCAGTTTTTGGGTATGCCTGATCTGAGATTCAATTGCAAACCTCTCTTCTTCTGCTTTTTTTCTTTCAGTGATGTCAAGAGAGAAAGCAAATACTACTTTTTTCCCGAAGAATTTCCCCTTACTTAACCTTACGATCTTCGGGAATATTTCTCCATTTTTTCTTTTCCCCCAGAATTCGAATTGCTGAGGTTCCCCTTTTAATGTCTTCTTCAGAGAGTTCTTTACCATTTCCATATCATTTTTACCCGGTGCAGAGAGGATCTCAGGAGTCTTTCCGATAAGGAACTCTTTGGTGTATCCATACATTTCAACTGCTCCCTGGTTAACATCAAGGAATATCCCGTTCTCATCCTGTATGTAGATCGAGTCAATGGCATTGTTAAATAATTCTTTGTAACTTTCTACAGATTCTTCCAGTTTTTTTTGTGTGTTTATTCTAGTACGAATATCTCTTATGCTTCCTACTCCAACGAGTTTTTTCCCTCTTTTAAACATCTGTCCCGTGATCTCAACGGGGATCAAATTCTTCTCTTTGTCATGAACAAAGGTTTCGAAACTTTTGATCTTTTTTCCCATGAAGACATCTTTAAGTATTTTCAGATATTTTGGGACCTCTTGCCCGGGGACAAACTGTGCAAATGATCTTCCAACCAATTCTTCCGGCAGGAATCCGGAACTATCGGTGATCCCTTTACTTATAAATTCAAAAACACCCTTTTTATTGACAATGAAAATAGTATCAATGCTTGAGTCGGTAATCGAAAGTAACTCATCCTCTCGATCTTTTAATCGTCTTTCAATTATTTTCTGATTGCTGATGTCCTTCCTTATTTTATCCAACTCTTTCTTCAGATTGGAAATTTCTTTATTCAGTTCTTTGATATTCTCGGAGTTTTTCATGTTTTTCCCTGAGTACTTATATTATATATACAATTTCAAAGAGAAAAGTGCAAAACTAGTTAAAGTGATGATTGGTTGACCGGGAACCGGAAGGGACACCGGGCAATGCCCCTTCCTTATATCTTTAAATTCCCAGGAGGAATTACAAAAAAACTGTATTCACACTTATTAGACGTTTGAGGTACCGAAAAAGTTTCGCTTTTATTTTCTTCGGGTAAGATAGGGGAGAAAAGGAATCATGACCATTGCGGGAATTGAGAATGCAAAGCTTATCCCGAAGAGCCAGGCATATCCGAGCCATCCTGCAATGAAACCGCTTGAGATACCTGCAAAAAGGCCGCTGAGGTTCATCAAACCGGTTCCAATGGCATAGTGGGTAGCCTTGAATTCAGCATGGCATATCCTCATAAGGTAGGTCATGAGCACTGCTGTCCCTAATCCGCTGGCAAACTGATCAAAAGAGTGGACTGCAGCAGTAAATATGAGATTCATGGTACCGATAGGGACGACAGTATCTGCACCTGTGTTTATCCTGATGAAAGAACTCAGGTGGATCGCCAGAGTCATATATACAAGGTTTGTAAGATTCTGAAGTAATATGAATGGCCAGATCACTCTTTTCAGTGAATAGCGTGATATCATCCATCCACCAAGCATAGCTCCGACAATAGATGACGGGAGTCCGATCCCTCCGCTTATCCACCCATAGTGTGACTTGATACCTATATCAACTATTAATGGAGCAACCATTACTGTAACAGCCCATTCACCCGCCCTCAGCAGGATCAGGAAGGCAAGTATTAATGAAATTTTTTCTCTCTCCATGAAATAGTAGAATGCTTTGCCATAGTTGGAATCTCTGTTCCCTATAAGTTTGGATTTTAAACTTTTTCTGAAAATGGCCAGAAGGATGAGAGCAAAAAGTAATATTAATGCTATCCAGTGTGAGAAGTAAAATTTCTTAAGTATCGGAATACTTTCTTTCAGTTCTGAATAGAATGGCGAACTGAAAAAAAGTCTGATCCCGACTATAATTGAAATTGTTGATATCAGAAAAACAAATGTTCTTACCTTTATCATCCGCTTGAACATGAATATAAAACTTTCACCCTTCTTGCCGGCCTCGGCAAGGAAAAACAGATGATAAACAGTAAAAACCAGATAGATAGCGGCACCTGTAAGAAATGCAAGGAACCAACTTATAGTGGTTCCTATAGTTGCGATCACTCCTGGTCCTGTCATCCAGGCGATCCTGTAAGCCATCACTCTGTATCCGACAAATTTTGACTGTCCCTCTTCATCAAGCGCTTCCATATAGTAGCCGTCTATAGCAATATCATTGGTTGCAGCTACAAAGGCTCCGAGGAAGAAAAGTCCGGCGATAAGAGAAATGTTGTTTTCAAGAGGTGCAAATATTGCAGCAAGCAGGAGCATTATTACGATCAGCCCCTGAGAGATCACCATCCATCTTTTTTTAGAACTATAATTGTCTACCTGCGGACTCCATAGAAATTTTAATATCCATGGTAGTCCGAACAGGGGAGTCAGTCCGATAGATTCGAGAGAAACTTTCATATCTCTGAAAAATACCCCCGATACTGTTCTTATTATAGAATAAGGGAATCCCTCCTGGAAATATGTTGTGAAGGCCCAAAGATAAGGGGATGAAAAGATCTTCTTTTTCTGTTTCAAATTATTTATGGTATTTTTTCAGCAGTTCTTCGACTTCAGGGATCCCGCCCTGATATATAAGATATCCGTTGTAAGGTTCTCTGCTGGTGATCTCGCCTGCAATGGGTGTGAGCATGATATCTTTCACTTTTTCAAGATCATCTGTCTGCCCCAAAGCCCATCCCAGTTTTATATATGCGACTTCAGGCAGCATATTCTCTGAAGGGATAACACCTTTGCTCATCATGTCTCTTCCTGTATCATAAACGAACATATGTACAAATCCCCACAATGTCTGAACGGTCATATAAACAGCAACGCCTGCTTTCTGGGCTCTTTCCAGTGCAGGATAGAGAGGCTTGTTCACATGCCCAAGTCCTGTCCCTGCAATTACGATCCCTTTATATCCCTTCTCTATCAGAGAATCGATCATATCCGGCTGCATATTCGGATAATAGTATATTAATGCTATTTTTTCCTCAAAATACGGGAGAATATTTACATCTTTGTCATTCCTTCTTTTGTTGTAGTCGTTCCTGATCTTAGTAACTTTGTCTCTTACCACTGTTGCGATAGGGACATCTCCGATCGTCCTGAAAGCGGACCGATAGGATGAGTGCATTTTCCTCACCCTTGTTCCCCTGTGTATAAGTCCGTAATCATCTGAAGTTGGGCCGAACATGCATACAGAAACCTCTGCAATATCAGAAATTGCTGCTGTTGTAGCCGCATGGATAAGGTTAAGTGCCGCATCTGAGGAAGGTCTGTCCGAAGATCTTTGTGAGCCTACCATTACGATCGGCACAGGGGAGTTCTGGACCATGAAGGAGAGAGCTGATGCCGTATGATGCATTGTATCTGTTCCATGTCCGATTATTATTCCGTCTATTCCATTTCTGATCTGTTCCCCAATAGCTTTTGCAAGGACTATATATTGTTCCGGGCCCATATTCTCACTGAAAACCGCAAATAGCTTTTCTGTGGATAAATTACATATATCGGCAAGTTCCGGAACTGCTCCATACAACTCACCGGGAGAAAATGCAGGGATAACTGCACCGGTTCTATAGTCGAGACGTGAGGCTATTGTTCCTCCGGTACCGAAAAGTTTCAGGTTTGGTTTTCCCTCTGAATAAGGGAATTCTTTCTCGGGAATTTTATAATTTGCCTCTTTGAATCCTTTTTCTATAATATTTTTTATTGTTCCGGTTTCAAGTCCTATGTTATATCCGGTGACAAGTTTTATTACCAGATGAGTTTCATCATCATTTTCTGATCTGGGCAATATTATCCCTGAGAATTCTCCTCTGGAACTTTTTATATCTACTTCACTCCATACCCTGACATTAAATTTCTTCAATAACTTTAATGTTTCGCCTTTATATCCTTTGAACAGATCATCCATTGCCGCCTCCGTTTATTGTATTGCTCAGCTCTCTTAAGGAGATGTTCCCAACGGCTATCGGCCTCAATTGTCCCATTATCCATCTCTTTTTTGCACCGGGATCATTTTTTTTAGAAATAGTATTGAATTGTTTATCGAGGAGAGGGATATTTGAAATTATCTCTTTTTTATCCCTTTTTTTGAATTTGATGGTAGATAAGATCGACTCGGGGTCCATATTAGGATGGATCAGGAGAACAGGTATCATAAGCTTAACCAGTTCGCTGTCTAATTTCTTTTTTTCACAAAATTCAAAAATATCAAATAATCTTGAATGATCAAAACCGGGGGATATTGCATTTTTCCCGTCGACATTCTTTATGCGGTGTCCAACGATTGTTCCTACAAATGAAGGGGAATATGAAAGTTCCTCGGATATTTTTTTAATGACCGGGAAAATATTTCTTACATGGATGTAGGGGAACGTATCTTCGGGGATATTCCAGTTTTTCATGATTTTTTCTCTATCATAAATATCTGACGGGAGGTCACTCCCCAATTTACTTATATAGCCGTCATCTATTGCGATCGGGGCAGAATCAGTATCGGGATACATCCTGTTCGGTCCGGGGAGAACCCGTTCAAATATAGTTGTACCTTCTCTGTTAACAGCTTTCCTGGTTTCATTCGGGACTCCTTGAAATGCAAGGAGGCACCTTTCCCGGATCGTCTCCTCTGCCATTGCAATATCTCCGGCTGGGCCGAAAACAACTAAAAATGCATCTTTCTCATCTCCACCGGTTTTTGTGTAAATATCGCTAAAAACCTCATCCGGTATTTTTGAAGAAGAATCTTCATCATGAACAATATTTGGTTTCTCAATGCAGGCAATTACTTTTACCCTTTCACTCAACTCATCTGCAAATGTTTTTTCAGGTTGTGTAAAAAAGGAGAGGATGGCTCTGAATCCGGGCAATCTTATCCCTGATGCTTTGTACTCCTTCTTTAATGGCAATCCTGCTTTGATCAGAATGGAGTTATCAACAGGTGTTGACCTTATTTCCCATTCAGGTACATTTTTCGTTCTCTCCTCTAATATCTTTTTTATTTCAAGAAGTGCTTTCTGTCTGAAAGCTTCCACATGGGTTAATGGAGGTATCCACTTAATTCTGGATACTCCTTTGATCTCAACCCTTGTTCCGCCTTTGATACTTACATTGACATCTTCCCTCCCGGCTCCTATCCCGGTTCTCACTTTCCCGGTACTCCTGGCCAGGAAACGGATGTATTGCCCGGCTTCTGCGGCCTCGGCAGGTGTTTTCATGTCAGGATATGTTACAGTTTCTATTAACGGGACCCCAAGTCTGTCTGTTGAGTATATTCTTTCATGCCCGATGTCCGATATCTCCCTGCAGGAATCTTCTTCAATGCTCATCTGAATTATCCGGATCTTTTTATTTCTTATTGGGATCAGACCTTCGATCCCCACGATCGCTGTTCTCTGAAAACCTGTAGGGATGCTGCCGTCAAGATATTGCTTTCTTGTGATGTGTAATTCTCCTACTATAGAGGTTTTTAATAGAAGGGCGATCTCAATGGATATCCCCAATGCTTCCCTATTCAGAGGAAATGGGGGCGTATCATCTATCTCATATGTACAGGCATTTTCATTTTTCAGTCTGTAAGTAATATTTTTTCTGGTTTTGAATTCCATCAATGCCGTGCCATCGTATTCTCCCAGCTCGCTGAGGGTAGGTCTCATATGACGAACGATCTCTGCTTGAAAATCATCACCTTTCTGATATTTCCCTGCTGGGCATCTGCAGAACAATTTTTGCTCGGTTAAAAGCTGCTGATGAACTTCCAGTCCACATTTAAAACCTAGATCTTCATAGATATCAGGTGTTGCTTCCTTGAGAGTAACAAAGCCGATTTTTTTTTTTGTAATGCCAGTATTTTTTTTTCCGTTGATCCTTTTATACATATTAATCCTCAATCGACTAATATATTTTTTTATCCGCTATATGTCAAGGGAAAACAGTCTTGCACTTATCAATTGAATAATTTATTCTGATCTTCTAAAATCCATTGAAGGAGATATGGATGAAAAATGGAATAATAATTAAGATCGTTATACTGGTAATAGCTTTGGTTCTTCTTGTTTCATGTGCGCAAATGGGTGAGATTCTGGAGAGATCATTAGGTTCCGGCCCCTTGAGTTCTTCTGAAGTTTCTATGGGACTGAAAGAGGCGCTTACAATAGGGACAAAGATTGCGGTATCAGGACTCTCAACAGAGAACGGGTTTTTGCTGGACGATGCAGTAAAGATCATTCTGCCATCAGAAGCAGCGAAGGCAGTTAAACTGATCATAAAGATACCGGCGGGAAGAAAACTTATCGATGATCTGGTTCTCAGATTAAACCGGGCGGCCGAATTTGCTGTAACAAAAGCAGTTCCTATATTTGTTGATGCTATTACATCTCTGACAATACGAGATGCATTTGATATCCTGGGTGGTAATGACAATGCGGCAACTCAATATCTTCATGGAAAGACACATGGCAGTCTTTACAATCTTTTTCAACCGGAAGTCAGGAAATCGCTGGATAAGAAGCTAGTCGGGAACCTTTCAACCAACCGCTCCTGGGAGTTATTTACAAACAAATATAATAGTGTTGCAAGATCAATAGCAGGAAAACTTACCGGAATAAAACCTCTTCATCACAAATTGGATGAATATGTTACAGGAAGGGCTCTCGATGCACTATTTCTTAAACTCAGTGGAGAAGAGAAAAAGATAAGGGAAAGTCCGCTAGCCAGAACTACTGCATTATTAAAACGGGTGTTCGGATCTGTTAACAGGTAGAATTCCGCTGTCTTAACACCCGAAATTCTTTTTTGCTAATTCTGCAATTGATTCTCCGATACTCAGAGATGCTGTTGCTGCAGGAGAGGGAGCATTAAGTACATGAACCATATGCTCCGCCTCAACTATCCGGAAATCATCGACAAGGGATCCGTCAGGTTCCAGGGCTTGAGCTCTGACTCCTGCAGGGCTGCTCTCCAGGTGTTCCCCTTTTATCTCCGGGATTAGTTTCTGAAGTGATTTAACAAATAAAGGTTTAAAAAATGATCTCTTATATTCATCAATTGAGATCCTCCAGTTTTTTTTAGCCATTTTCCAGAAACCACCGTATAAAGCAAAATCAAGCATGTCACGAATAGAAATATCCAATTTTTTGTATCCTTCCCTTTTAAATGCTGTGACAGCATTCGGACCGGCCTCAACACCTCCGCCGATCATCCTGGTAAAGTGGACTCCGAGGAATGGAAACTTTGGATCGGGCACAGGATAAATAAGATTCTTCACAAGATGATGATGACTCTCTTTAACCTCATAGTATTCACCTCTGAAAGGTATAATTTTCAAACCCGGATCAATTCCTGCCATTTTGGCTATTCTATCAGAAAATAGTCCAGCACAATTAATCAGTGATCTGCATTTTATTTTACTTTTTGGAGTATGTAAAATTATCTCACCACCATTACGGGAGATCTTTTTTACTTTTGAATTCAACTTTATTACTCCGCCATTTTTTTCAAATATTTCTCCGAATTTATCAGTAACTACTTTATAATCAACTATCCCTGTTTCACGGACCAGCATACCTTTCACTCCGGAAACATGAGGTTCATATTCCTTGATCTCTGCTTCAGTTAAAAGTTTTAACCCTTTGAGACCGTTCTCTTTTCCTCTCTCCATTAATTTCATAAGATAGGGGATCTCTTCATCATTAGTGGCAACAACAAGCTTACCGCACCTATCATGAGGAATATTTTCTTTTTTCAGAAAAGTGTAGAGCATCTCTCTCCCTTTTTCACAATTTAATGCTTTTAATGAACCGGGTTTGTAATAAAGGCCGGAATGAATAACTCCGCTATTATGACCGGTTTGATGTTTGGCTAGTTTGTCCTCTTTCTCAAGTACGACTATCTTCCCCTTGCATGTTTCTGACAGAGCAAGAGCTGTTGCCATTCCTACTATTCCACCTCCGATCACGGCAATATCAAAGCTTCCAGAATTGTCATCCATTATTTCCTCCAAAGGTAATTTTTGGTCAAGTAGAACAAAAAGTCAATATAATTATTTAGTGAATTATTTGTTTCCAAATATAAGAGAAATCAACTTGCCGGATATGATCTCAGATGGTTGAGATTTAAGCGATAGCATTGCCTTCAGCCCGAGAAATTCCCTCCTCTGTTCATCAGCTTTATCCTGATCATTAAGGAGAGTGCTGACAGCTTTAGCGCAATTTTTTGCTGTAAATTCTTTCTGGATAAACTCGTTCACTACTTGTTTTTTAAGAAGAATGTTGACAATAGAATAAAGTGAGATCTTGAGGAATCCTTTCCCGAGGAGGTAAGATAATTTATTAACTTTATAAACAGCAACAAAGGGGAGTCCGGATACAGCTAATTCAAGATTTGAGGTTCCACAACTTGCAAGAGCGACATCGGAGGCATTGAACAGATCGTATCTGTTATCCTGGTTTATAATATCCACTTCAACTTCGGAACTATCAATTATCTTCTTAAATATCTCATCATTGATATTGTCAGCTTTCAGGATAATTGCTTTAAATTTGTTCTGTGATCTTAATTTTTTTACAGTACTCAACATCTCAGGGAGTAATGACTCTATTTCAGATAGTCTGCTTCCGGGAAGAAGTAAAAGTATTTTTTCCTCATCTCTGATATTCAGCCCTTTTCTAAACACGTCTCTCTCTTTGTTTATCCTGATAGAAGGGATAAGCGGATGCCCGGTATATGTATAAGGTATTTTTTCTTTATCATAGATATCCTGCTCAAATGGGAAAATCACAAACATATGATCAACATATTTTCTGATGATCTTTATCCTCGAATATCTCCACGCCCATACTGTAGGGCTGATATAATAGTAAACGGGGATACCGGCTTTTTTAAGTTTCTTTGCCAGTCTCAGGTTAAAATCGGGATAATCTATCAATATTGCGCCAGCGGCTCTTTTTTTTCTACAGGAATCAAGAATATTGTTCATGATCTTCTTGAGTCTTAAGATACTAGAGATGACCTCAACAATTCCTACTATCGACAACTCTCTGCTGTGAACGATCAGTTCTACCCCTTTCCCCCTGAGTTTGTCACCTCCGGCTCCAAAAAATGATACTTTACGATCACTTAGATTAAACTGATCAATAATTTTTGAACCATAATTTTCCGCCGAATTTTCTGCAGCTACTATCAGAATATTTTTCATTAATTGTTTATGAACTTGAGATTAGGCATCTCCTGATCAACCTTCTGTCCAAGATAAAATGCCCATTCGTCATATCTGTTCTTTCCTCTGTATATCATATAGCTCTCATCTACAGATCCGCAGGACACTCCGATCAAATTGTAGGATTTTATATATTTTGAGAGGAATTCTGGTGGAATTATCAAGAATACTTTATTGTTTACGTTACTACTTTTCATAACATAATTCCACTTGCCTGAATCGCTTATCGGATCTTCATATAGTTTTCTTATAAATCTTTCTTTTTCCAGCAGTTCTATATCCTTGGGGAATGTATTTGGATATTTCCTTCTGAAGTTTTCAATAGCTTTGACATACTGATTCCCTCTGAAGATCAATTCCTTCTCGTTTTCTCTTCCGATCTCTCTTTGCCACATGGACGCGGCCATGAGTGAAAATACAGCAAATATATTAACAGCAATAATTACAGTTATAAGAGCGTAGCCATTCTTACCATTCACTATAACTTTTCCCTTCCTCTCTCGGATTATTAGAAATACTCTTAACATCGACTATCCCTTCTGCATCTTCCATGTCGAAGTCTTCAAAATCGATCGGCTCATTTCTTATCAATTCCCAATTCGATTCATTTGAGAAGGGATCAACCGGGACACTCCTGAAATACCTGGCAACCACAAGGTCTTCAAGAGAAACAGGGTATTTGTTTTTATCTCTGTAATACTTTGAAATGGAATCCCTTATCTGAAAAAGGTTCTCCTTTAATACAGCTTCCTTTGCTTTTATTATCGAATTTTGATATTGAGGGATCACAATCGACAATAATATACCGATTATTGTCATTACAATTAGAACCTCGACCAGTGTAAAACCCTTTTTCATAGGCAGATTATATCAGAATGACAGGAAAAAAAGAATTTTATGATTTTTTGTTATATTCCCGGATCGCTTCGAGAATTATTTTTCCTGCAATTTTAAGTTTTGATGAATCCAGAACATATGCAATTCTTATTTCGTCTGTCCTTTCTCCTTCGGCGGAATAAAACCCTCCTCCGGGAGCAACCATTACCGTTTCACCGTCGACATCAAAACTTTCAAGCATCCATTTTGCAAAATCGTCAGAATCGTCAACAGGCAGTTTTGCCATTAAATAAAAAGCACCTTCAGGTTTTCTAAGGACAATATCTTTGTTGGCTGTAAGAACTTCATAAAGAGTATCGCGCCTCAGCTGATACTCTTTCTTGATATCCTCAAAATATGAATGGGGAAGTTTGTATGTAGCAGCAGCGCCCAATTGTTCAAGAGTAGGGGGGCAAAGTCTTGCTTGTGCAAATTTAAGGACAGATACCATTACATCTTTGTTCCTTGTGATCATAGCGCCGATCCTTGCTCCGCAGGAGGAATACCTTTTTGAGATCGAATCTACAACAATTACGTTCTCTCTCAGTTCATCTATCTCAAGAACACTGAAATGTCTGATTCCGTCATAGGTGAATTCTTTGTACACTTCATCAGCAATAAGGAAAAGATCGTGCTTTTTAGCAACTTCTCCCAGACTACGTATCTCTTCCTCGCTGAATACAGTGCCTGTAGGGTTGTTAGGAGAGCAAATAAGGATAGCCTTGGTACGGCTGGTAATCTTTTTTTCGATCTCAGAAATATCAGGAAGATGAAATCCAGTCTCAGCCATTGTCGGTACCGGAACGATCTTCAGGTCTGACATTGTTGCATATCCGTTATAATTAGTATAAAAGGGCTCAGGAATGATTATTTCATCCCCGGGATCTCCGATTATATTGAAGGCAAATGATACAGCTTCACTTCCACCATATGTAATTGTAAGGTTCTCTCTCATAAGATCAATGTCATACCTTTTGAAGTAATTGATCATTGCATCTTTGAGTTCATTTATTCCATCTGATGGACCGTAGGACAAAACTTTCTCTGAGTAGGATCTGATAGCTTCAAAAAACTCCGGAGGGGTTGGGATATCCGGTTGTCCGATATTAAGATGATATACTTTTTTCCCTGCTTCTTTTGTTTTGATAGCAACAGGTGATAGTTTTCTTATTGGTGAATCCTGAATCGATTCGCCCCTGGCGGATATTTTCATTTTGCCTCCTTTGAATTGGATGTATGATTATATTGTTTGAGATGATACCGGTCAAGGATTTGGAGCAATTAAATTAAAATATATAACGATTATAAGTGGGTCAATTTATCTCGGCGGGGAGAAATATTTCGAAGGTCGTACCGGAGCCGGTTTTTGATTGTACTTTTATCAATCCATGATGGTCCAGTATGATCTTATTGGCTATTGCAAGGCCCAGCCCGATCCCCTTTTTGGTAACATTTCCCTTGGTTGAAAAGTAAGGGTCAAATATTCTTTCCAGATTCTCCTCCGGAATACCCTTGCCTAAATCTTTTATAGAGATCTTCAGAAATTTTTTGCTCTTCAGAGACGGGACAACTCTATTCTGATTGAGAAAATTGGATACGGAGATATCAATATATGCTTTCCCTTCCGTTGCATCAAGAGAATTCAGTAGTATGTTTTTCATCGCTATACATATCTGTTTCCTGTCACATCTGAGAAACCACAGATCATCATCGAATTCCATATTAAACTCCGCATCTGAGTACTCGGCCTGAAGGGGTTCGAGAATTGCTTCTATTAATTCTGCAATTTTCTCGCGGCTTTCTTCCTTTATGGAACTGGTAGAGAAAATGTAGAGATCATCAAGAAGGTCGGATGCTCTTCCCGAAGCTTCTTCTATCTTTTTGAGAGGTTTTGCCAGCTTTTCATTTCCTTCAGTGTTGAATTTTATAAGTTCAAGATTTCCCATGATTATTGTAAGAATATTATTGAAATCATGTGTAACCCCGTTTGCAACCATCCGGAATGATTCAAGGTTGGAGATCTTTGTCCGCTCTTTTTCCACCAGGTTTCTATCCCTTATATCTTTAATGAATATAAGTTGGGATTGTTCATCCTCATATTCTATCGTATTTGTTCCTATTTCAACTTCAATAATCTCTCCCTCTTTTGTCTTCAGTGTCAAGGCAACCTTGTCGCGGGGCAATCCGGACCAGGTCTCGTTGTCAAAGATCTTTTGTGAAATTTCCTGACTATTAGATTTAAGTATTTTTGACAGAGGTTTTGTTAAAAGTTCTTCTCTGGAAAATCCTGACATTTCGGTTAATTTTGTGTTTGAATATATAAAATGGAAATTTCTTAATATCCCGATACCATCGTTACTATTCTCTACAAGTGCTCTGTATCTTTCTTCGCTTTGTTGAAGGTCCTTCTTTGTGGTTGATAGTGTGTTGATCATATCATTCAAAGTAAGATTTGTAGATTCAAGTCCCCTCCTGTTATGCTCCTGAATTCTTCCATATATATGTGACATCAATATAATTGTAATGTAAACACCTGCATATCGTATAAGGAATTTTCCTGAGTATACTGATGGGAATATATTTAACTGGGTCAAAGAAATATTGAGGGTCAGAAATATAACTGATATAATTGTCCCCTCTCGTATCCTCAAAAAAAATATTAAGAAAAGAGGTGCACAAAGTGACCATAGATATAATCCTCGACCGGGTTCATCGAAATGGAAAAAATACAATGTAAGAACCAGCATATAAATAATTATCGCTTTTGAAGCAAAAGCATAATTCTGTATCTTTATAAGGAGGATAAGTATGAAGAGCATAATAAATGCGGCAGACAGGTCCACGATGCCGTTAACGTAGTTTTTATTGTATATTGAAAAAAGGCCGTAGAAAGTGAGTAGAAAAATCATGAATGAGGCCATAAATTTTAGTATTGCAATATTTTTCAGTATATAAATTTCTTCAGATGTATCTTTTACGAAATTGCCATTTATGATTGGTGCTTTTGAAAGTTCCCTGAAAAATTTTCTGATTGCAGAGATCAGCATAATCTTCCTTATATCACAAACAATTTTTTTGTTCAATTATTATAATCCTTTAAAAACCGGTCCAATTTTGATATATTCAATCTCATGAGCAGAACTGATCTGATTACAAAAAAAGTATTAATAATAATTGTTCTTATATTCTTTTCCAATTCCTTGAGCCTGCATATCTCAGCTTCAGAGGTTGTTCGGAATGTAGAGGTTGTAACTTCGATCCCTGTCGAGACCTCTTTGACCGGTAAGGGTACCAGGAGAGCTTCTGAAGTCTGGGTGGAAATGATCAATAGTGCAGAAAGAACTATCGATTTCGCCGAATTCTATCTTGTTACAGAAAAAAATGAGCCTCTTGAGCTTGTGATCGAGTCATTGAAAAAGGCTTCTGCCAGAGGTGTTGCTGTCAGGTTTCTTATTGACAAAAAAATGCTCAATAATTCCGAACCCCTTAAAACAAGACTTGAAACAATACCAAATATCTCTATTACCATTTTTGATTGGGGGGGACTGAATGGAGGAATAATTCATGCTAAATATTTTATTGTAGATGATAGAGAGGTTTTCATTGGAAGCCAGAATTTTGATTGGCGTGCATTAAAACATATTCATGAGACGGGCCTGAGGATCAGTGAACCCGGTATTGTTTCTGACCTGAAGAGGATCTTTGAAGCAGATTGGAAGTATAATAGTGGTGATAAAACAGCATACTCATTTCAAGGTGGAGATCCGGAGAAAAGCAGAGATGATAATTTGATCCTTACAGCAAGTCCTGAGAGATTCAACCCTCCGGGTGTAGGAAGCTCTTTGAAAATGTTGAAAAAATTAATCAATGGGGCAAAAAGCAGTATTACAATACAATTATTGAATTATAAAACGCAGATATATAAAAGTAAAAAAGAATTTACAGAACTTTATGAGGTAATTGCAAAAGCTGCCGGCCGGGGAGTTCAGATAAGGTTTGCAGTAGCTGACTGGAACCTGAAAAAACCCGGTATTGGATCGATAAAAGCTCTTGCAAAGATCAGGGGGGTAGTTGTAAAGGTTTTTACGATACCTGAATACAGTAAGGGGTTCATACCTTATTCAAGGGTGATCCATTCCAAAGTAATGAGAGTGGATGATCATATTTCGTGGGTAGGGACCAGCAATTGGGGGAAAGGGTATTTTTATGATTCAAGGAATGTGGAAGTTGTAATAAAACTTAAGAAGGTTGCATCAATACTTGATTCCTTATTTGAAGAGCTCTGGAATTCAGGATATGGACAGATCCTTGATCCCGGGAAAGAATACATTGCTCCGAAAACATATTGATATTTCTTAACTTTTTTTATACAATCAATTTTGATATTCGAATATGATTTTCTCTTTTTTAATAAAATAAATTTGCGAAATTTTTGAGGTGAATTGAATGGATTGGATGAGTATTTTTTTTCAGGCTTTTGGTGGACTCGGATTATTTCTTATGGGGATGAAGCTTATGTCTGAAGGAATGCAAAAGACCGCTGGAGATAAACTTCGAAATACCCTGAATCTGATCACATCCAACAGATTTTTTGCAATAACTGTGGGGCTTCTTGTTACAACCGTAATTCAGTCAAGCAGTGCAACAACGGTGATGGTAGTTGGTTTTGTCAATGCATCTTTAATGGGACTTCAGCAGGCAATAGGTGTGATTCTGGGAGCAAATATAGGAACTACGATCACAGGATGGCTTGTAACATTGAAAGTAGTGAAATATTCTATGCCTTTGATCGGGGTAGGAGTGTTTATCAGGTTTTTCAGCAAGAATGATACCTGGAAGCATGTGGGTGAAATTATTTTCGGTTTTGGTCTGTTGTTTCTGGGGATGCAGACAATGAAAATCGGATTTGCACCATTGAGAGAATCTGAAGAGTTTATAAATCTGTTCATGAAAGTTGACGGAATGAGCTATTTTTCTATTTTTTCAGGAATTATTATAGGTGCAGTTACTACATTGATAGTCCAATCCAGTTCAGCAACCATAGGGATCACTATTGCTCTTGCGTCTCAAGGCCTCATCGGTTTTGAAGGTGCTGTTTCACTTATCCTCGGTGAAAATATCGGGACAACAATTACAGCCCTCCTTGCAAGTATTGGTGCAAACTACAATGCTAAAAGAGCTGCAATTGCTCATACGCTGGTCAACGTACTCGGTGTTATGATCATGATAGTTGCATTCTTCCCTTTTGTAAGTTTTGTGGAAAAGGTCATACCGGGATTAGCAAACTTTACGGTAAGCAACAGCAGTGATGCGATAAAATATGGGGTGGGAATAGGAGTTAAACCTTTCATAGGTTCACATATTGCAGCTGCCCATTCGATCTTCAATGTTTCAAATGTAATATTTTTCACTTTCCTGATACCTGTTCTGGTAAAAGTATGTGAAAAAATAATTCCTGAACCTGAAGGTTTGAAATCTATGGAAATTCATGATTTCACTCACATTGAGGCCCACGTTGTAGATACACCCACAATAGGAATAGCAGAAACTGAAAAAAAGATAGACAGAATGTATGAACTTATCTGTTCCAGTGCCGATCATGTAAGAGATCTTGTAGAGAAAGAAAATAATTCATCGGAGATCTGCGATGAAGTTCTTAACATTGAGAAACATCTGGATAGTTACAAGAAGCATATAACTGAATTCCTGGTAACACTATCTTCCCATTCCCTCTCAGAGAAAGATTCACATTATATTGGCGATCTTCTGACACTAACCCACAATCTGGAAAAATTCGGAGATAATCTTGAACACATTGCATTGATCTCAGATAAAATGAATAGAAAAAAACTGGTCATCAAGGAAGAAATGAAACTTTCAATTCTTGATATTTTAGATGCAAATGTCGAATTCTTCAAAGAGTCATTCTCCTCATTTGCAAAATATGGAAGTGGAGAGAATTTGCTGAACAGAGCGCAGGTAATAAACAGAAGGATAAAAAAGCAGATAAAAGAATCAAAGAAAATGCTGTTTAGTCGTTTAGAGAAGGAGATGATCTGTGATGTGCCTATTTTGCAGATCATGGATTTACACAACTATCTTGACGGATTGAGATCTGAATCTTTTAATATTTCCGAGGTTACTTCAGGGGCAAAATTTATATGACCTGGAGGTTGTTCAGAGTAGTTCATCCAATCTTTTAAGAATAGACCGGACATGTTTGTCCTCCGGGAATTCTTTTTCTATCTCCTTGAAAATCGGGTGTGCTTTTTTGTAGTCCTTCTCCAGCAGAAGGTTAAGCCCTTCATTTTTTTTTATATCAAGAGGAGATAATTCCATTTTCGCTTTTTTTGATAGTTCGAGGATGGCTTTTTCCTTATCTTTTGTCGTGAATATCCGGAATATCAATTCCTCACATTTAGAACTGATGATCTTCTTCTTATCATCCCGGGCCAATTGTTTCATCTCTATTTCAATATTTTTATTTAGCACTAATCTTTTGAAAGCATCTTCTCCTTCACCCTCATTATCTGTAGCATTAAGAAGAACGCCATTTTCAATGGTAATATTTCCTGTCAATATATCATTTTCTGTAATGTTCAGTTTCACTGAGTGCATCCCATTGCATGCCACCTGGAGATATTCCGAAAGTTGAAAACAATAGTTTTTGCCTTTATTTTTGTTTAAGTTGTCCATAAGATATTTTTTTCTATATCTCCTCATTATTTATAACTAGATCAATTATTTCTATCATTTTTGCAACTCTCAATTGTAGCAAACCTGGTCTTGAGTCAGAATCAGAAAGGACAAATAGAATTGATGAATTCGCCAATGGAAACAATTGAATGTCACCTTTTTCAGACCATATCGAAAATCTCGTCCCTGGAGATTTAAGAATATTCTCTGCAAAATCCTCCCCCTTTTGTTCCATAGATGAGATAAGTTTCCCGATCTCATATTGATCAATATCTGCGCCATGATCTGATGCGATCATAAATCCATCAATAGTAACAATGAAAGATGCTCGTGTTCCGGGGACCTCTGATCTTAATGCTGTTAACAATTCATTCAACCTGACTATTCTGTCACTATTCATTGGTCGATCATAAGGGGTATGATTGCAAATATTGAAACCCCGGACCCTCCTTTGATTTTTTCTCTCTCAAAGTATATTAAGGAAATTTTTTTTTTCTTACAAGTGATACATTTGATTTTTTTTCAACTTTAAAGTAAATTTTTTTTATGACAGCTATAACCAGAAGGTTTACCCAATTATTTCTTCTGATTTTTTTGTTCCTGAATTTCCTCCAGTTCGGGCAGGAGAAAAACAGGGTAATATCCCTTCCGGTTATAATACAGGGTGTAGGGTTGTTAAAGGTTAAACTTGAAATTTTTTCAAAGGCAGGTGATTTACTTTATCAGAAGGAAAACACTCTAAGATCGCCGGTAAAAGACCTTCAACTGAAAATCCCGTTTCCCGTAAAGAGACAGAGAGGTTTGAAGATAAAGATAAGTGTGATCGATCTTGTAGATAATTATAAAATAGAGGATAGTATCTTAATTAAATAATTAAGAAGGGAGACTTAATTGAGCATAGCAACGAAAACAGGAGATAAGGGGATGACCTCTCTGTTCTCCGGAGAGAGAGTAAGCAAAGATAATATAAGAGTTGAAGCATATGGAACTATGGATGAACTAAATTCCTTTCTCGGTGATGCTAAACATTTTGTGAAGACGAAGGGGTCTTTTGAAATGATTGAGGGTATTCAAAAAGATCTTTTCAGAGTTTGTGCGGAGCTGGCTTCAACTTCAGGCATGGTAAAGGATCCTGTGAATAGCAATGATGTAGATAGATTGACGGAAGATCTGAAAAATATAGAAAAAATGATGAACCTGAAAGGATTTGTAATTCCCGGGAATAGTCCGGGATCCGCGAAAATTGATATTTGCAGATCTGTATCCCGGAGAGGGGAGCGGAGAATAATATCACTTTCAAAAGAGGAAAAAATCAATGAGTTTTTAATGAAATTTGCAAACAGGTTATCCGATCTTTTATTCGTCATGGCCCGTTCAGAAGAGAAGCATAATAAATATGTTTAGTTTAATACAAAGTTTGTAACAATAAGCATTTATGGTAAATGCAGATTGACGGGAGGTGAATCAGATGCATGATTTTTCAGGAAAAAATGTTCTTATTACAGGTGGAGCCAGCGGTATCGGACTTGCAACTGCGGAAGAATTAATCCGTAAAGGAGCTAATATTACTATCTTTGACTGTAATCCGGAAGCGATAAAGATTGCATTAGAAAAGCTGAAAGTATTAGCTGAGGAGAAGAGTGTAAGTTGTGAAGCGAATGAAGGTGATGTTACTGATTTCGGGTCAATTATACGAGCTGTTGAAGATATGGAGGAAAGGGGGAACCCGGTTGACCTTCTTATAACTTCGGCAGGTATTGCTCACCCGGGAGCATTTTTTGAAATGGATCTTGACATTATTAAAAGAACCATAGATATTGATCTGATGGGTACTATTTATGCGTGCAGAGCTGTTTTGCCCGGAATGATAAAGAGGGGAGGGGGTTCTCATATAGCATTGATCAGTTCTGTTGCAGGATTGTTGGGTGTATACGGATATTCGGCATACGGGGCTGCGAAATTCGGAGTGAGGGGTTTTGGTGAAGTGCTGCTTCAGGAGTTAAAACCATATGATATCCCTGTCACTGTTATCTTCCCTCCTGACACGGATACACCTCAACTGGCTTATGAAAATAAGTTCAAACCTGATGCAACCAAAGCAATTGCCGGTGCAATAAAACCTGTTTCCGCGAATTATGTTGCAAAGTGCTTGATCAAAGGGATACAAAAAAATAAGTTTCAGGTAATTCCCACATTTTCAGGAAAGATGACAAACTTTGCATCTAAAGTATTCGGGCCTCTTTTAAGATGGTATCTGGCGCAGACCGTTCTGAAAGTTGAGAAGAAAAAATTATAGATCTATTTAAAATCATATAAATAATGCAGGGGAACGGGGTTCCCCTGCCTGTTAAATTATCTTTTTTCAATAATAAATGCTTTGTGATCAGGCTTTTCGATCGGTTCTTTCTTCAGTTTCTTTAAAATATATTCGATCCCGGTTTCCAGTTGGGAATCGATCCCTCTGGACATTTTTAGTGCATCGTTATCTATCGGGATATCCGGATCAACGCCATAATTCTCAATTATCCATCTTCCTTTAGTATCATAAATTCTGTAGTCAGGTGCCGTAATCCCCCCACCATCCATTAATTTCATGAACATGGATACTCCTACCAGTCCCCCCCAGGTTCTGGTTCCGATCACCGGCCCCATCTTCAGAGTTTGGAATACAAATGGAAGCTCATCTCCACCCGACCCGGCCTGTTTGTTCGTAAGAAGAACCATGTGTGCATTTATTGCATTCGGAGGGCTGATCTGATCTGCAGAATATCTTCTTGTCCAATAAGAATGGATCTTTCTGTTAAGTCTTCTGAGGAAGATACTCGGGTCAAGCCCTCCTCCATTATATCTACCATCTATGACCAATCCCTTTTTCGTAAGCTGTGAAAGAAAATATTTCGGGAATTCCCTGGCGGTACCGTTAAAAGTGTCAGGGAAATGTATATACCCTATTTTTCCGCCGGACGCTTTTTCAACTTTTTTTCTGTTTTGTTCAACCCAATCCTGATAGCGAAGGACATTTTCACTGTTAATAGTTTTTACTTTTATCTGTTTTGATCCTGTTAATATCGGTTTTGAGTTTGTTGTTATCGTGATCACTTCATTAGCTTTATCCTCGAAATACATATAGATGTTCTGTTTGGCACTGACCTCTTTCCCGTTAATTTTAAGAAGGTAATCTCCCTCTTCAACATTTTTCCCGGGACCTGTTAAAGGAGGTATAACATTTCTTGTCCAGTCAGGAGTTTTGTAGATCTTCCCGAATCTGTATAAACCGTTCTTCTCATCTATATCCCAGTCAACACCGAGCATCCCGGTCCCTGTTCTGTCAGCTCTCCTTTTTTTATCGCCACCGAACACATAGGTGTGGGAAGTGTTAAGTTCCCCAATCATTTCACCGATAAGGTAGCCGACATCTCCCCTGTATGAAGCAGATTTGAGGAGTTCTCCATATTTATTTCCTATCTCTTTCCAGTCATTTCCTTTCATTGCCGGGTCATAGTAGAAATCTCTTTCAAGTCTCCATGTTTCGTTGTATAACTGCTTCCACTCCCTTTTCGGATCGATCTTCATCTTAAGTTTGCTTAGGTTAAGCACTTTTTCTTTTTCCGGTTTCGATGCTTTGATTATCCCTATAGATCTCCCTTTTTTAAAAATGAGATGAGTCCCTTTTGAAGATAATTTATAGCCACTAACTCCTTTAATAAGGATCTTCTCTTTTCTTGTTTTCAGGGAGAATGCACAAAGGTCCCTGGGGCCAAGGCTCCTGTACTGGAATCTGTTATAGTCACCCTTATCAGAATTTAAGTAAAAAATATTATCAGAGTTTACAGCAAGATGTCTGTAATTGGATGGGGGAAGAGGTAATTTCTCAATCCTTTCTGAAATCCTGTCAAAGTCTATTTTTGTAATTATTTTTGATGTGGTTTTTTTTTCTTGTTTTGTTTCGCCGGACTCATCACTTATGAAAGGGAGGAGAGGGGGGGCATTTTTGGTGAGTGAGACAGAATATAGTTCCGATGAGTTTTTGTAGACCATCTCCCAGTCAAAATCTCCGTAAACAGGTTTGAAATATCTGTGGGAGACAAAGATCAAATGCTTACCATCTTTTGAGAAAACCGGTTGAAAATCATTGAAAGTGCCGTTTGAAACACATTTGATCATATCATCTTTAAGGGAGTAGATATATATCTTTGTGACAAGATCAGAATCCATCTTAGAATAGGCAATGAACCTGCTGTCAGGAGACCATGAATAATCATAGATCGGTTTGTTTTTTAGATCTATATCAACATTCTCATAATTTGCTTTGTCTACTTTTGTTACTTTTTTTGTAGATATATCAATAATGTAAAATGCGAGTGTCTGATCTGCATATATGAGCATCTTTCCATCAGGTGACCACAACAGGTTCTGCCTGTATCCATCCTTATTCTCAGTGAGTTTTGTAGGTTTGTTGTTTCCCAGCGAATCAACAAGATACAACTCGTGTTCCCCGGACCTGTCAGAAATAAATGCTATCTTCTTCCCGTCGGGTGACCAGATCCCGTCTTTATCATTTGATCCGCAATCGGAAGAGATATTTCTTGTAGGTCCCTCTTTCTCAGGCACTGTGAATATTTCACCTCTTGCTGTAATGAGAGCACGTTTTCCCGAAGGTGAGCAATCAAAACCGGTTATGAAGTTTTTTACATTCTTGATGTACGGTCTTGATTCAGGTGCATCTGCAAGGATTTTTATACCGGGATCGAAAGAGATGTTTCTAACCGTATCATATATTTTAAGGGTTCCCCCATATTCATAGATGATCTGCCCCTGATCGGAGGAGGCTCTTCTGACATCAAATTTTTTATGTGAAGTTTTCCGGATTATTTTTCCGGTTTCAGTATTGTACGAATAAAGATTAAGAGTGCCGCTTCTATCTGAAGTGAAATATATCTCGTTTCCCATCCAGATCGGAGATCTGTCTGTTCCTCTGAACTCTGTTATCCTCTTTTCGACATTTGCTCTAAGATCATATATAAAAATATCCTGAGCCAGTCCGCCTTTATATCGCTTCCAGGTTCTATGTTCTCTTGCGACCTTATTGTAAGCTATTTTAGATCCGTCGGAGGAAAAGCTTCCCCATGCAGCTTCATGCATTATCAATTTTTCAAGGTCAGTTCCATCCGGATTTATCAGATAAAGATTAGTATATCTTCCATAGCTATTACGAGTGGATGAAAAAATGATCTTATTCTTTACCGGATCCCATCCCTTAACTGAATCAGAACCCGGATGATAAGTTACCCTCGTTATCTCTCCTCCAAACATGTTCATCGTATAAATATCAGTATTTCCGTCGTATTGACCGGAGAAAGCGATCATTTTTCCATCATTTGATATTTTCGGGGACTTCTCCTCTCCATCATTAATTGTCAGCCTTTCTGCAGGGCCACCGGTAGTTTTTCCCTTCCAGATATCTCCTCCATAAGTAAAAACAATTGTATCTTTATGGATGTCCGGATATCTGAAGATGTGCCCGGGTTCGGAAGTTTCACTTCCGAATGATGGGATGGAAATAAATATTGCAATAACCATGCTTAAAAATACGATATACGATCTGGATATTTTCATTGTTCCTCCGTTAACTTTAAAAAATACCAAATAGAAATTCCGGTTTCAATGGAATGTATTAAGAATAAAAATTTTATCTTAATCTTTGACAATTAAAATATACGGAGGATATAGCCCCGGTTTTTCAGTAAATAGTATTAGTTCTACTTGTGGATCTCTTTAACAGGCCATAGAATTGAAGGCTTAAGAACCCCTGATCTTGTTGTTTTTTCCTTACCTGAAGTAATTGTGAAATTGAATTTCCCTGGCTTTTTGTCCGGGGAGTTCCAATTGAGTTTATATATCCCTTTTAAAGTTTTTAGTTTGATCTTTTGTAATTCTCTTCCATCCGGGTCAGAAACGATCATTTCCGGGGGGTAAAAATAATTTCTTCCAAGGTAATAATAGATGTTTAATCCCGGTTTCTCATTTTCTGTTCTGAGATGGGCATCGCCCGTCATGTGATAGTTCCCCCACCAGGCTCTCTGTGAAGATATCATCACCGGCCTCGATCTTATTTTGAAAAGATGAATATCTTTTTTTAAGATCTTTCCGGATAGTTCTTTTAACGGTGCTATGTTTGTTATCCATACTCCTCTTCCGTAAGTTCCGGCCACAAGATCTCCGGTCGGTTCCTGGATAAGGATGTCCCTTACCGGTACAGGAGGCATATTGTTCCTTAGTTTTGTCCAGTTCATCCCTCCATTAAATGAGAAATAGATCCCGGAATCAGTTCCTGCAAATAATAAAGATCCATTATCTTTGTCCTCAATAACTAAAGAAACCGGAGAGTCGGGCATATCTCCACTTATATCTGTCCAGGATTTGCCAAGATTATCTGTTTTGTAGATATATGTTTTAAAATCATCTTCTCTATACCCTGAAAAAGTTACATATGAAGAATATGGATCGTGATTTGATGAAAAGATCCTGCTCACCCATTTATTTCCGGGTGCTCCGGCCTTTTTAAGTTCAGGTGTTCTGTCTTTCCAGATCAGGCCGTTGCTTGATGTCATTTGTACTTTCCCGTCATCTGTTCCAACCCAGATAATTCCTCTCTTCAAAGGGGACTCGGATATTGTCGTGATCGTGCAATACATGATATGCCCTTTTCCTGCGATCTTAACCGGATCGTTATCCGTAAGATCCGGACTTATCTCTTCCCATGTTTGTCCTCTGTTCATTGATCGAAGGAGCATCTGCCCTCCCGTATAAACTACTTTGCTGTCGTGAGGAGACAGGACGACAGGCGTTGTCCATGTGTATCTGTATGGAGGCCTTTCCTTTATATTCACCGGGGTGATCTCAGATCTTTCACCTCTCAGCTGGTCTACTCTGTGATGCTTGCCGAACTGGGTTGTAAAATAGAGCCATCTGTTATCTTCCGGATCTACTGAAGTATACATCCCGTCCCACATTCCTGTGATAACCCAGTCTTCCAATCCTATAGATCCTGACCATCCATTTACAGGACTTTTCCATGTCTCATGGTCCTGAAGGCCTGCATAAATATTATAAGGCTCGCTATTATCAGTCTCGACATCGTAGATCTCACCCAGCGGTATGTTGTAATAATGGAAAGTTGTTTTCCCTCCGTCCCATGAAGAATATAAGCCTCCATCACTTCCCAGCATCATATGATCCGGATCTTCAGGATCTATCCAGAATGTCCTCACATCCCCGAAATTTTTTCTGAAGAGTTTCCTCTCCCTCCAGTTTTTCCATCCCGGCCAGTTCTTTCCACCATCTTTGGAATAGAGCATCTGTACGGCTATTATATAGACCTTTTCCGGATCTTCAGGATCGACTGTGATCTCATTAAAAGAGTAAGCAGCTTTTCCGCTCACATCTATGCCCGGGAGGCTTACTTTTCTCCAATTATCCCCATTGTCATCCGAACGGTAAACCTCTCCGCCGATGAGTTCATCATATGAGTGATCGGTAAAAGCATCAAACTTTTTTTTTGAATTTTTATTCAAATCCGGCTTTGGATTCAAATTCTGAATAACTGCATAAATTGTGTCAGGGACAGCACGGCAGATATCGATACCTATCCGTCCAAGTTTTCCAACGGGGAGGCCTGACTCAAGTTTTTTCCAGTTCTTTCCGCCATCTCCGGTTCTGTATATTCTGCTGTTTTCTCCACCTGCTTCGAAATGCCAGGGGTACCTTTGCATGTTGTAAGATGCAGCAAACAGAGTGTCGGGATCTTTTGAGTTCATACAAATATCAGCGGCACCTGTTCTGTCATCTATATACAGGATCTTTGTCCAGGACTTCCCGCCGTCGATCGTCTTAAATACGCCTCTCTCTTCATTAAATGAGAAAAGATGACCCATAACAGCAACGTAGACGATATCCGGATCTTCCGGGTGTATGATTATTTTCCCGATGTGATGTGATTCTTTCAAACCCATATTGGTAAAGGTTATACCCCCATCGATGGATTTATATATACCATTACCATAATATGCAGATCTTGCATTGGAATCATCACCGGTTCCAACCCAGACTATACTGCTGTTCGAGGGCGCCACTTCGACAGAGCCGATCGAATTAACTCCATAGTTATCGAAGATAGGGAAGAAGGTTGTACCTTTATTCACTGTTTTCCAAACACCGCCATTCCTGGCAGCAACATAGAAGGTAAACCTGTCCTCTTTTTTGGGATTTATCGGCACTGCAATATCCGATATCCATGATCCGGCACGAAAAGGGCCGAGATTCCTGAATGTGAACTCTTTAAAAAGTTCTTCTCTGTTTGATGGGCTTTCCCCGGGAAACTCCATGATCGGGCAAATTGACAAGATCAACAGCATTGTTGTAATGATAGTTATTCGTTTCATTAAAATTCCTCCCAAAAAAATAACATCCCTGGTCCTGGAAAACATTAATTCTATTTTACTTCATCTTTGTATGCAATAGTCGGCTTAATGAAATTGAAAATCGGGGTAATTTTGCCTGACATCTATCATAACCTGCATTTCTTTTCCTTAAGGAGGAAGTTTGACGCATATGGGAATCTGTACTAAAATGGATTGAGGCGGAAAAATGGATGATCTGACAATACAGATAAAGAAATTATTAGTTGAAAAGGATGCAGTCTTACTAGCACATAACTATCAGATAAGTGAAGTTCAAGTGTTAGCTGATCACCTCGGAGATTCACTTGAACTAAGCAGGCTTGCTGCAGATGTTAAAAATAGTGTGATCGTTTTTGCCGGAGTTAAATTTATGGCTGAGACAGCTAAGATACTTTCTCCTGAGAAGAAAGTATTGCTGCCCAGACTTGATGCCGGATGTCCCATGGCAGATATGATCACAGTTGAGGAACTGAGATATCTTAAGGAGCAGCATCCCGGAGCGAAAGTTGTAACTTATGTAAATTCAGGTGCTGATATAAAAGCTGAAAGTGATGCATGCTGTACATCTTCGAATGCAGCGAAAGTTGTTGCGAATATTGATTCAGACAAGATCATCTTTGTTCCGGATCGTAATCTTGGAAGTTATGTTCAATCTCAGGTACCGGACAAAAAAATAATTCTTTTTGAGGGTTATTGTTATGTTCACAATCGGATCAGGAAAGAAGAGATCATAGATATGAAGAGGCTCCATCCTGAAGCAAAAATTATTGTTCATCCTGAGGTGAGAAGTGAGGTCGTGGATCTTGCGGATGAAGTTTTGTCTACGAGCGGGATATTGAGATATGCTTCAACTTCTCCTGCAAGTGAGTTTATAATTGCAACTGAGGAAGGGCTTTTGGACAGGATGAGACGTGAGAATCCGGGGAAGAAATTCTATCCGGCTTTGAGGCCTAAGGTTTGCCAGAACATGAAAAGGACAACTATTAAAGATGTATATCTCTCTCTGAAAAATGAGAGGTATGAGATAGAGATAGATGAGGAGATATCTAAAAAAGCTTTGAGATCTCTTAATGAGATGTTAAAATATGTATAGTTCAGGAGAATGAAATGACACTTAAAGAAAAAGTAGACAATATTATAGATAAGGTAAGGCCGGCTCTTCAGGCTGATGGTGGTGGGATCGAACTTGTTGATGTCCTTGAAGATGAAGGCGTTGTCCTTGTTAATTTGACCGGTGCATGCAACGGCTGCCCCATGAGCACTATGACTATCAAAGGATATGTTGAGCAAACAATAAGAGCTGAGATTCCGGAGATCAATGAAGTGAGACTAGCCTGATCAAAGCAACCTTCTGAAATACTCTTCTCTGCAATAATTTTCGATCTCTGCCATCCGGTTCAGGGATTGATTGAGATCACCGCTCCCGGAACAAAATATCCCGTGCCCTTTTGCGATTACATTTCCATTTTTGCTGATCACTTCCGGTATTGAGTATTCCAGACCGGGCCCGTTTTCATCTGAAACTACCGGAATCTCACCAATGACAGAGCACTCATTAGTGCAGTCCAGTGAAAGTATTATTGTGAACATTGGATGTCCGTGGATTAAAGATGTTTCTTCAGTTTCCTTATAAATATTCCGGTGAACTTCAATTTCACTTGATGGTTTTCGGGAAGATCCGGAACTACCGGTCAAAGGGACTTTAACTATTCTATCATTAAGATCATCAAGGAAAGAACCGGACTCACTAATAAAGAGATGTTCTCCATCTCTTAGAGATATATTCCCGAATATCGAGTCAACCAATCTCCTTGAGACTATAGAACTTCCGGCTGAAACTATTTTTGTCAGGATATTTTCTTCATTTTTATCTTTCCGCGGCTCAGGTAAAGGTGAATATTTGTGCTCGTAAGTTCTTACAAGATCAAGGTAATCATAATCCCTGAGAGTGATAGTATGGTTGTTTTTTCTCTTCAGGATGGTATGAAAAAATTTTACGAAGATTGAAAAACATACAATGCTGAAAAGTGTGAAAAGGCTTTCCGTCCCCTCGCTGCTGCCCGTTACGACAGTTCCATCTGATGGAATAACGGCCCCTGCTTTCCCGGCGATCTTTATCAGGTCTGTGTTGGAAGTTCTAGGTGAAATTGATATCCGGGGGAGGAACAATCCCGATTCTGAGTCAACCGGTATTATATCCTCATATCTCATTTCAAGAAAATATCTGGAAATTGCTGAATATGGCTCGGCTAATGTGAAGTTCAATGTATTCTTTTTGGAATATATCTCTCCTGTTTCGTTAACGAGGCTAACAGGCGGGATAAAGGTCAGGCCTCTTCTCAGAACTCTCTGCAAGTTATCGTAGTAGAGTTTGTCAGGATCAATATTGTTACTCACAATTGCGATTTCCCTTTTTGAGATCACAGATAAGCATAGTTGAATTATTGGTGAAAAGTAATATAATATCAACATAATAATTAATAAAATAGGGCTATGAGAATTATGTTTGCTTCAAATTCAGTTAAATATATTGAGAGTCCCGGGAGTTAATATGAACATGGATAAATTTACATTAAAGGGAAATAAGGTTATTGAAGAGAGTATCCGGTATGCGGGTGAAAATGGGAATCAGGAAGTTACAGACGCCCATCTGGGTTACTCGATCATCAGGGACAATGAGAATATAGTACCTGAAGTTCTTAAGAAGACAGGAGTAGACACAGGAAGAATACTTTCAGATCTCGAAGATGTGGTATCGAAACTGCCTAAAGTACATGGAGCTGACAGGTTCATAGGGAAAGAGCTGAAGAAAACTCTTGATAATTCTATCAATATTGCTAAAAATTTCAAGGATGATTATGTTTCAACCGAGCATATATTTATTTCTATTATTCGTTCCGGAAACGATCCGGCAGCAATTCTCAAAAAGTATGGAATTAATGAAGATACTTTCCTGAAGGTTCTTATGGACCTGAGGGGGAATCAGAGGGTTACGGATCAGAATCCGGAGGATAAAATGCAGCCCCTCCTGAAATACGGGAAGGATCTTGTTGAAATGGCGAGAGAAGGGAAACTTGACCCTGTGATAGGCAGAGATGAGGAGATAAGAAGAGTTATGCAGGTTCTGGTAAGGAGAAAAAAGAACAATCCTCTCCTTATCGGTGATGCCGGTGTTGGAAAGACTGCGATCGTAGAGGGACTTGCAATAAGGATAGTACAGGGTGATATTCCCGAAATACTTAAAGACAAAAGGGTTGTATCGCTTGATCTTGGAAGTCTTCTGGCCGGTGCAAAGTTTAGAGGAGAATTTGAAGAGAGGTTAAAGGCAGTTATAAATGAAGTTGTCGAATCTGACGGGCAGATAATTCTTTTTATGGATGAACTGCATACTATAGTCGGAGCCGGAGCATCTGAAGGCTCCTTAGATGCATCCAATATGCTTAAGCCTCCTTTGGCAAGAGGAGAGTTGAGATCTATCGGAGCAACAACACTCAATGAATATAAAAAGTATATAGAGAAGGATCCTGCACTTGAAAGGAGGTTTCAACCGATCTTTGTTAAGCAGCCTTCGGTGGAAGAGACTATTTCCATACTACGGGGAATAAAAGAGAAGTATGAAATCCATCATGGGATCAAAATTTTGGATGCTGCGCTAATATCTGCAGCTACACTTTCGGAAAGATATATCTCTGATCGGTTCCAGCCTGATAAAGCTATAGACCTTATAGATGAGGCTTCTTCAAAACTGAGGATAGAAATTGACTCCATGCCGGAAGAGCTGGATGAACTTGAAAGAAAGATCATGCAGATGGAGATCGAGAAGCAGGCTTTGAAAAAAGAGAATAGTAAAGATGCCAGAGAAAAAATGAAAAATCTTGTTGACGATCTTGAGGACTTGAAGTTATCAAGAGACAAGATCAGAGAGCATTGGAATAGTGAGAAATCATTAATAGGGAAACTCAGGGACAAAAAAGAGGAGATTGATAATCTTAAGATAAAGAAGCAGGATGCAGAGCGGAATAATGATTATGAAACTGCCTCTCAGATACAATATGGCAATATTCCTGAGATTAGAAATGAGATCGATAATATTCAGGCTGAGTTGAATGAATTGCAGTCCGAGAAGAAGATCCTTACTGAATTGGTGACCGAAGAGGATATCGCGGATGTTGTATCAAAATGGACAGGTATCCCCGTTTCAAAACTCCTGAGCGGTGAAAGAGAGAAGTTGTTGCGGATGGAGGAGATAATTAAAAGAAGGGTGGTAGGGCAGGATGAAGCTGTCACGGCGATTGCAAATGTAATCCGTAGATCAAAAGCCGGATTGAATGAACAGGGGAAACCGATAGGATCATTTATTTTCTTAGGACCTACCGGAGTAGGGAAAACAGAGCTTGCCAGAGCTTTAAGTGAATTCATGTTCAATAATGATAAAACTATGATAAGGATCGACATGTCTGAATATATGGAAAAACATTCGATCTCCCGCCTTATCGGTGCCCCTCCGGGATATATCGGTTATGATGAGGGTGGGCAGCTTACAGAGGCAGTGAAGAGGAGGCCCTATTCACTGGTCCTTCTTGATGAGATAGAAAAAGCCCATCCTGATGTTTTTAATGTTTTATTACAATTGCTGGACGATGGGCGTCTTACTGATGGAAAAGGGAAAACCGTAAATTTTTCAAATACTATAATCATCATGACCTCAAATCTTGGATCTGATATTATTCAGGGAAAGTCAGGATATGAAGAGATCAAAAATGAAATAGATGATCTCCTTTTCAAATATTTCAAACCTGAATTCCTTAACAGGATAGATGAAATTATAACATTCAGGCCTCTGGACAGGGAAATGATAAAAAAGATTGCAGTATTAGAGATATCAAAGTTGCAGGCACAACTTGAATCCGCAGGGATCAAAACCGAAATTAGCGAAATTGCATTAGATAAACTTGCAGAACTCGGATTTAATCCCGTACTTGGAGCAAGGCCACTGAAGAGAGTGATCCAGAAAGAGATACAGGACAAATTATCAAATATGATCTTAGCAGGAGAAATAGATAACTCTTCAATAATAAAGATCGAATACAAAGGAGAGAACTTTGACTTCACTGTAAAGGAGTAAATATAGAATCCTTTCCAACTCTCTCCCCCTCACAAATCTCCTTTGTAAACAATCCCTTCCAAAATCCCTGTTATCAGGAGTTGATATTACAAAGCAATATGTATGCCAAAATTCTGTTTTCGAGAAAAAATATAAGAATTTTGAAAACGCCCTATAGTAATAGACAAATTCAATCATATTTGATCGGGGCATTATGTGATATCTGAGCAGTATAAACAAAGTTTATAGCGACTATAAACTTTGTTTATAAACTTGATCAAAAAAGTTGATATTACAGTCCATAACAAATATAATATTCGGATGAGATATCTTCTTTACTATATAGATGGCTTTATAAGGAAATTTCCACTCAGGGGAAGTGAAGTTTGTATTGGAAGAAAAAAGGATTGTGACCTCGTCCTCGACCTTGACTCCATATCCAGGAAGCATATCAAGATCCTGATTGGAAATGATATCACTATCCGGGACCTCGACTCGACAAACGGGACCTATGTGAGAAATGTTAAGATCGAAGAATCCAGGCTTGAGATTGGGGAGTCCTTCAATATCGGAGGGCTGGAATTCTTTCTGAGAGAAGGGGACCTTGACGAGTTTGAAACAGCAGAAGAGCTAAGACCGATATTTAATGGAATTAATTCTTCATCACCGACTCCGGTAAAGGAAGAGGAGGAAACCAGATTCTTAAATGATATTTTTGCAGATATACTTCAATATATTGCAAAAACAGGATTCAGGAAACGAAGTTTCAATCATTTCATTCATGATCTGTCAGATTACCTGTCCCAGTTGCAGAATTTCGGTTCGGTCGCATTATTATCACAGGAGAACGGAGGTCATAATATTTATTTCACAATAGAAAAAATAGATGATCTTGTAAATATGGTTAACAATCTTGCTGAAAAGGATAAGGAGCTCTTTAAAGTATCCAGGAGTGATGTTACTTTTCCTGATACAAAATTAAGATTCTATTCTTTCCCGGTAGAATTAAGGGATATCAAAGCTGTTATGATTTATGTTCCCGTAAATCCTTCCATCGCTGAAGGAGATATTGTTCTTGAATTCCTGGACCTGCTTGCAAAAGAGATATCTGTGCTGGCTAGAATTTTATTGAATATTGACAGGGAAAAAGTTTTAGAAGAACACGATGAAGGTCAGGTTCCTGAAAAAATATCGATTGTGGCATTGAATCCTGAAGTGAAGAGCTTAATAAAGCAAACTATTAAAATTGCCAAAAGTGATGTTTTCGTTCTGATAGATGGTGAATCCGGAACCGGGAAGGAATTATTTGCCAGATTGCTTCACGAACACTCGAGAAGGAGCAGGGGGCCTTTCGTAGCAATAAATTGTGCCGCTATCCCGGAGACTCTTCTTGAATCGGAATTATTTGGACATGAGAAAGGATCATTCACTGGAGCTCATGTAAAGAAGAAGGGGAAACTTGAAATGGCCTCAGGAGGAACTCTTATTCTTGATGAAATTGGTGATATGCCTCTCTCGCTGCAGGCGAAAATTTTGCGGGTTCTGCAGGAGCATGAATTTTACAGTGTCGGGGGAACAACTCCAATCAAAGTCGATCTCAGAATTGTTTCATTGACCAATAAAAATTTGAAAACGCTTATTACTGACGGCAATTTCAGAGAAGATCTTTATTATAGACTTGTTCATCACAGGATCAGCATTCCTCCTCTCAGGGATAGGAGAGAGGATATTTCATCTCTGATAAATTATTTTACAGGAAAGTTCTCAGAAGAGCTGGGGAAAAACATCGGAGGATATACTGTCCAGGTATTCAAAGCAATGGAAGGTTATTCATGGCCGGGGAACATAAGACAATTGGAGAATGAGATCAGGAGGCTTGTAAATCTGGTAGAGGATGGAGAGAGTATCTATTTCGAATTGCTGTCTGATGAAATAATAAGAGGAAAAGTGATAAATGAGGGGACGGAAATTCTAAACACGGGTATTTATGGGAAATATGGGACTGAAAAGGATTACATAATCCATCTTTTAGGGAAGAATAGTTGGAATAAATCCAGAACTGCGGCAGAGATTGGAATAACTTATCAGGGCCTTCATAAGAAAATGAAACGTCTTGGGATAAAAAAATAAAAAAATATTTCCTGGAAGGGACCATAAAAGGTTGATGATATCCGGGAGTTGAAAAAATTCCTATTTCATTATATCCTTTTTGTTAATATTAAATTATTCTTGATGATTGTTTTATTTTGTGATCAGAAATAGTAGTAAAAATAATTTCAAAAAGGAATTTAAAATGAAGATTTTACTTGTTTATAATCCGACCGCAGGGAATGGCAAAGCCGACAAACTTCTCTCTAAGATCAAAAATGAATTTAATGAGAGGAAAATTTCAGTTGATCTTTTAAAAACATCCAGCCCCGGTAATGCAGTTGATCTTGTGAAGGATGCAGATCTTTCCGAATATGACGGAGTTGTCTCGGCCGGAGGTGATGGAACGATGTTTGAGTCCCTTAATGGATATTATTTGAATACGGGTAAAGTAAAACCTCCTTTCGGGATACTTCCCATTGGGACTGGTAATGCATTTGTGAAAGATATTGGTCTGAAGTCAGGAGACTGGAGGTCCGCTATCAATTTGATCGCTGGTAACAAAACCAGGAAAGTTGATGTTGGCAAATTCAGGACAGGTGAGAAAATTTATTATTATCTGAACATCATCGGACTGGGATTTGTAGCAGATGTGAATAAGCTTGCTCAAAAGTTGAAAATTTTTGGAAATCTTTCATATACAATCGGCGTGATCGATAAAATTATATTTCTCAGGAGCTATAAGGTTTTCCTGGAAATAGATGGGGAAAAAATAGAAAGAGAAAATATTTTTGTTGAGGTTTCTAATACCCGATACACATCCAATTTTCTTATGGCACCGACAGCTGAGGTAGATGATGGATATCTTGATGTTATCCTTTTGAATAAAACATCAAGACGGAGAATGCTTCAGTGCTTACCAAAAATATTCACAGGCGACCATGTAACAATGGATGAAGTTGAGACCTTTAAAGCAAAAAAGATCTCTGTGAGAACAGAATCTCCTAAAGAGTTGACACCTGATGGAGAGATGTTCGGGAACACACCTCTGGAGATCGAGTGTCTTCATCAGGATATTGAGGTTTTCGGGAGTTGAAAGAGATCAGGTCCTTATTTATCTGGTTGTTCAGTTTTGTTTTTTTATTTTTTTTTCTTATATTTGCAATTATTTGTACATTCTTATTCCCACTGGAAAAATATGATCCCTGGATCAAATCTCTAATGAGGTTCATGTTGAGGATGATCGGAATAAAAGTTAAAGTGACAGGAGTTGAGAATATAAACCCGGATAAAACATATCTGTTCATGGCAAATCATATCAGCATATTTGATGTACCGGTTCTCTCCGGCTACCTTCCCCAATTCGTGAGAGGAATTGAAGCAGACAGACAATTCAAATGGCCCCTTTACGGGTTTGCTATAAGGAGACTTGGTAATATTCCAATCAATCGGAAAAATATATATTCGGCTATAACGAGCATTGGCGAAGCTATCCGGAGATTGAAAGAAAAAAGGTCTATAATAGTTCTGCCTGAAGGGCACAGGACACTTGATGGTAAATTGAACCCATTTAAAAAGCTCCCTTTTCACCTTGCCAAAAGATCTGATAGTGTGATAATTCCAATGGGGTTATCGGGCCTGTTTTCTTTGAAGAGAAAGGGTTCATGGATAATTAAACCCGGTCCTGTCCAGATAAATTTTGGGAAACCTATACCTGTTGAGGTCATCAGATCAAAATCGGTCGAAGAGTTAAGAGATTATACTAAAAGCATTATTTCAGGGCTTATCGATTTTCAATAGATAGCTTAAATTCTAATCAGATTGAAATAACTATTTTAGTATGTTATTTAAATAGATTAAAAATCTGATTTTGGGTTTTGCAATTACAAGTTCAAAATCACAACGGAGGTTTCAATGGATATTCAATCTACAGGAAAAGGTCTTCCGGAAAATGCTTACAGGAAGCTTAATGAAGGTGAAGAATATAAGCCTGTCGTACCTTCGGGATCACCACTTCCCGAAGTGACATCATATTCGCTCCTTTGGGGTATGTTCTATGCTGTTCTATTTTCAGCTGCTGCTGCTTATCTGGGGTTGAAA
>DBOL01000030.1 GCA_002299555.1 Candidatus Aminicenantes bacterium UBA647 | reverse complement strand
GGAGATGAATTTGAGATCGTAAGTGGGAGTACATCACAGTTCAATTTACCCACGGATGTAATGAAAAAAGTTGGATCAAAACCGGTATTCAAACCCTCTAAGGGAATGTTTGACCCTAAAATAGAATTTGTCATCGATCATCCCCTGGGTCCGTTGAGGCCCGGAACAAGAGTTGTAGTAAAAGGGAAGAATTTTCTCCAGAATAAGGGGAAGGTGCTGGTCAAAGGGAATTTTCCCGGAGGGCAGTTCCAATTGGAGAATGTCAATTGGGAAAGCAATACAAGAGTGCTCGGCTATGTCCCTCAATCGGTCAACGGACAGCCGAATCAGGATGTAAAAATTGTTCTTGTTAATATGTTGAACAAAAAGAGCAATGAGTGGAGCGCCAAGTTCGAAGGCCGGGATGTGAAAATTTTAACCCAGGATGTGGTCGGTGTTCAGTGTGGCACAGACGGCAACTGGAATACTTGTAATAAATTTAATAAATCCGATGCGGGATTTAGTATAGGTTTTGATGACAATCATGCAATATGCGGCTACCACTCCAATGAATGGGCTGTTGTCGGTAATGATTCCGGTTCCGATATGTTCACGATAAACCTAAAGAATGGGTGGGTGTTAAAAAATATTGAAGTGATCAAATGGGAGCTATCTTCAGAGGATGAATTCATTGCCGGTCCCGAACCTCCGTTTCCACCAGGACAATCAGTTTGGAATGCGGTGATCCGCTGGGAGGTCACCCCAAATGATCATATCTGGTATGAATTTAAAATATGGGTAGAGGGTCCCTGGGGAACGAATTATAAGTAGATAAATGTCTCCTTCTCAGGAGGAGTTGTTTTAATATAGAAAAGACCGGGCGGGGTAACTTGTTACCCCGCCCTTTTTATTTTGATAATAAATTAGATCGAATCAGGTTCCGCCGCATTTTGTCCATGCACAATTCGGGCATGTAGGGCATTTTTCATCAGGCAATGATGCTCCGCACATCGGGCATGTTATTGAGTTCATATCCTGATTGTTTGTTATAACCTCACCAATATGTTTTTCCAGAGCCTGAGCAATTGCATCAGGGATTGACTGTATCAAAGCTCCATTGTGGAAGGTTGGTTCTGACCCGCCGATACCCTTAAGCTGACTAACAACCTCTTCAGCTGAGATCCCGCTTCTGAGTGCAAGTGATGCAAGCCTTCCGATTGCTTCCGCATCGGCCATGGTAGAGTATCCGCTCTTACCGATAGAACAGAAAACCTCAAAGGGTTTGTGGTTAAAGTGAGATATTGTTATATAGAGTCTTCCCAGACCTGTTGAAACTTTGTGTGTCATGGATGGGAGTGAATCCGGTCTTCCCATAGGTTCAGGATTGGCTCCTATATCCATATGGTTGAGTACTTGTGTTGCACGGCACCCATCTCTGTAAACGGTAATTCCTTTCACTCCCAGGTCAAATGCCATCATATAGGCATTGGCAATATCCTCTCTTGTTGCATTGTTTGAAAAATTAATTGTTTTTGAAACGGCACTGTCCACACTCAGTTGGAATACCTCCTGCATTTTTATATGATTATCGGGGGAAATTTCAGAAGCGGAGACAAAATAATCTGGAACCTCTTCATCTCCATGTTCCTTTTCCCATTTCTGATAGAGCGGATGGAAATCTTTTATTTCGCTATCCAGTATCTTGGATATGATCTTGAACGCGAATACAGGTTCGATACTGGATGAACATCCGGCAATTCTGGAGATGGTCCCTGTTGGAGCGATCGTAAGAACAGTGGCATTTCTCATCTGCTTCCCTTTGTAGATCGATTGATCTATGTTCGGAAAGCTGCCTCTCTCTTTTGCAAGACCTCTGGAAGTATTTTCGGCCTCACTTCTGAGAAAAGTTACTATCTTTCTACCGAATTCAAGCGCTTCATCTGAATCATATCTGATCCCTTTTTTAATTAGAAGGTCAGCAAAGCCCATCACTCCCAATCCTATTCTTCTATTGCTCTTGGCAATTTTATCTATTTCCTTTAAAGGATATTTGTTCATATCAATAACATCATCCAGGAATCTTATCCCCATCTGGATTATTTCAGTAAATCTTTCCCAATCGAACATATCCTCCTTGTCAGATGAGAAAAAATTTGAAACATTAATGGATCCGAGATTACACGATTCATAATCGTGAAGCGGCTGCTCTCCGCAGGGATTCGTAGCTCTGATCGGCCCCTGCATTCTGGTCGGGTTCAGCTCATTTACTTTGTCAATAAATATCAGCCCCGGATCACCTGTTCTCCAGGCTGAATCAACGATCAATTCAATAATTTCTGCTGCATCCATTTTCCCCACAACCTCATTGTCTTTCGGATCTATCAGGTCGTAAGTTGTTTTATTCTTTACTGCTTCAATAAAATCATTTGTTATTGCAACGGAAATATTAAAGTTCAAGGCAGTTTTCCCGTCATCTTTCATCGTGATAAACTCTTTTATATCGGGGTGATCCACTCTCAGGACGCCCATGTTTGCACCACGCCTGGTACCACCCTGTTTTACAGCTTCAGTCCCTGCATCTATTACTTTAAGAAATGAAACAGGCCCGGATGCTATGCCCTGAGTTTTTTTAACAAAACTGCCCTGTGGCCTTATGAGTGAAAAATCAAATCCGGTTCCTCCTCCTTCCTTGTGAACAAGTGCGGCATTTTTCACTGTTTCAAAGATCTTCTCAAGTGAATCTTCGATCGGAAGCACAAAACAGGCTGAGAGACACATCCCTCTGTCAGCTCCCGTCAGAGTTGGAGAATTAGGCATGAAATCTCTGCTCATCATTGAGTTATAGAATTTTTCCTCCCAAATTTTCCTTTCATCTTCACTTTTTTCAGCTTTTGCAATGTATTTTGAAACCCGTTTGAACAGGTCGGACGGCTTCGTCTCTGTCAGTTCACCATCAGCATTTTTTTTGAAATATCTGGCCCGCAGAATTTTCAAGGCGTTCTCTGAAAAATTTTCCATCCATCTCCTCCTGGTATATATAGTTACCAGAAAATTTTAAAACACTACATATGGTGTGTCAACTCTTTTTTTTGAATTTTTTTTTTTTATTAAAAAAAAAGTGATTTTTTTTTGATATTTCTTGACATTTAAAGTATATATATATTAAGATGAATGGGAAGAAATGGGACAAAATGGGATGAATAGGCGATTCAGGGGTAGTTATACCCTAAAAATAGATGACAGGGGGCGAATAATAGTCCCCTCCCGCTACAGAACTATCCTGGAAACCCAATTCGGAAGCGAGGTCTACCTCACATCCGCAAACGATGACCACATTCTTTTTTATCCACTTCATATATGGGAAATTATAGAACAAAATATAGGGAAAATACAATTGCGGACGAGAAAAGTTGAAGATTTTGTAAGAGTCACAGGATATTGGGGAACGGAGTCAGAGCTTGATCCTAAAGGGCGAATATTGATTCCACCCGATCTCCGAGACAAGATAAAGTTAAAGGACAGTGTGCTCGTTATAGGGCAGATCGATCATATAGCTATCTGGAATAGTGAAGTATTTGAGGAAAAATATGCTTCAAAAAGTTTTTCAGATAGTGAAATGGATGAGATTTCGAGGTTATTGAACAATGAACTCCCACTATCCGGTGATGAATAATGAAGTGATCTCTGTTCTGAGAGATTCAGACGGAGATCTTTTTCTTGACTGTACAGTTGGGATGGGTGGTCACGCATCTCTTATCCTTGATGAATTCCCCGGGTCTGAATTGATTGCAATTGATGCTGACAGTGAGAGCATAGAAATGGCGAAAGTAAACATGGCTTCATATGGTGACAGGGTCAGATTTATCCTGACACGGTTTACACGTATATTCGAAATTGATGGGGTTGAATGGGACAGGATCTCCGGAGTTCTTGTAGATCCTGGACTTTCAGTATATCAGATAAAGTCATCTGGCAGAGGATTTTCCCATTCAGAGGATTCGAGACTTGACATGAGAAAAGAGATCGGAAAAGGGATCTCAGCTCATGAGGTCGTAAATAAATTCACTGAAAAGGAGCTCTCCGAGATCTTTGAAAAATATGGTGAGATCAGGAATGCAAAAGGTTTTGCAAAACGGATCATAGAGCGGAGGCTTTTCGGAGCGATCGACACATCAGAACAATTGAGAAAGATAACAGAAGATTTTTTCGGATGGAGGCCAAAGAGAGGTAGAACGCATCCTGCAGCCAGAGTATTTCAGGCTTTGAGGATCTATGTTAATGATGAGCTGGGAGGGATCAGTGAGTTTATTGAAACTCTTTCCGGAAATCTTAAAAAAGGTGCAAGGATCGTATTCCTGACTTTCCATTCTCTTGAAGACAGAATGATAAAAGAGGTGTTCCGGAAGTTGAAAAATTCAGGGATCGCGGAACTGATAAAACCATTCCCGATGAAGCCTACAGATGAGGAGGTCATGCTGAATAACCCTTCCAGATCGGCAAAACTGAGGGCTGTTGAAATATTATGAGAAAAAAAAGCAATTACGGGAAGCTTATAGCTTTAACTGCATTTGTGTTGTTTACCCTCCTTTTTACTTATTCAAGTCTTAATTTGAGAAACACCGACTACGGTTATGAAAAGCAGAGACTGAAAAATAAAAAAAAAGAGCTCAGAGAAACTATCGATCTTTTAAGTGCAAAGAAAGCAATATTGCTTGAGCTTGGCAGGGTTGAGAGAATTGTTGTTCAAAAACTTGGATATGATTATCCGGAAAAGGGACAGATCATAAAGGTTTACGGAGAATAATGTGAAGATAAACAGGGGTGAGCGGAGGAGAGTGATAATTGTTTTCTTCTCTTTCTTGGCCTGGGTGATCCTGATCCTCGGTGTACTTGTAAAGCTTCAGGTTTTTAATTACGGGAAGTATACACAAAAGATCAGGACTCAGAGTAATCGTATATTCTCTCTCCATCCGAAAAGAGGAACCATTTATGACAGGCATGGTGATATTCTTGCTATTTCAGTTCTTTCAAAATCAGCGTTTATTTCAAACAAGGAAAAAGGAGAGTCAGGGAAACTCTATGGAAAGATCGTAAAAAAGATCTCTCTCTCATACAAAGACCGACTTGATATAAGAAAAAGGATCTCTGCCGGAAAACACTTTATCTGGATAAAAAGAAAATTATCGGAAAAGGAGTTTGCGAGTATTGAGAAAATCAATGTAGAGGGTTTCAGTTCAAGGGTTGGATTTGTTGATGAATACAAGAGGATCTACCCTCAGAAGAAGGTTGCCTCACATATCCTCGGTGGGGTCGGGATCGATGAACAAGGTCTTTCCGGAATAGAATTCTCACTCGATTCGGTCATCAAAGGAAAGGGGGGGAAGGTAGATGCTCAACTTGATGCACGTAGTCAGATATTCAGTCTTGAATATCTTGAAAGTGAGATCCCCGGTAAAAACCTTCACCTGACAATAGATCTGCCGATCCAGTATTTTGTTGAGAAAAAACTTGAGGAAGTTGTCAAAAAATATAATGCAAAAGGTGGGTCTGTAATTGTTATGAATTCAAGGGATGGATCTCTTCTGGCTATGGCAAGTTACCCCGGGTATGATCCTTCAAATATAAGATATACAAAACAATCTACACTTAGGAACAATGCACTTTCATTCCTCTATTATCCGGGATCTACATTTAAGGTTATTCTTGCATCTTCAGCTCTTGAGAGCAAAATATGTAATGTAAATTATAAATTTAATTGTTATAACGGAGAATATTCGATGAACGATCTGAAAATTCATGATGTTCATCCCTACAATACTCTCAGTTTCAAGGATATAATTGTTTATTCAAGTAATATCGGAGCAGCACAGATCGGTATGAAGCTTGGAGATAAAAAGTATTACAGTTATATAAAAAAATTCGGTTTCGGTAATGAGTTGAGCATCAGACTTCCTGCAGCTGAGAAAGGGATCGTTAACCCGCTTAAAAGATGGAATATGTACTCCTCGGCCTATATTGCTCATGGCTACGAGATCTATGTTTCTCCGGTGCAAATGATCAGAGCGATGAATGTTATAGCTTCAGGCGGATATCTGGTTGAGCCGAAAATCTTAAAGTCAATAGATAAAGTATTGTTCAGGAACAAAAGACCGAAGCGGATAATATCAGGGAATACCTGCTCAAGTGTTAGTGACATAATGGTAGAGGTGGTTGATGTTGGCACAGGGAAGAAAGCTGCCCTGAGCGATCTCAAAATAGCAGGAAAAACAGGAACGGCAAAAAAATATAAAATGGGGAAATTCAGGAAGCTCTATGTATCATCTTTTGGAGGTTTCTTCCCGGTTGATGATCCGGAAATAACGATCTTTATTGTTATAGATGAACCTAAAGGGCTTTTTTATGGTGGTGATGTTGCAGCTCCATTGTTCAAAGAAATTTCAAAAAGGGTGATCATGAGTCAGAATATCGGCTCTGAAGATCAGAAGCTTCCCGGAGTAAGGATATGATCAATATCAGGGATCTCCTCGCGGGAATAGAGACTATGGATGTCAGAGGCTCTCTTGATGTTCCGGTTACCGGGATCACTCACGATTCCAGACAGGTGGATAAAGGGAATTGCTTTATCGCTATCATGGGATTTAAAGATGATGGAAATAAATATATTGATGATGCAATTTCAAGAGGTGCTGTTCTTGTTATCTCAGAGACATCACAAGTAAGTGCTCATCCGGGAATAACATGGGTTCGACTTAAGAATATCAGGAGAGCATTTGCAACGATAAGCCTCAATTTCTATGGGGATCCACTGAAGGATAAATATGTCGTAGGGGTTACAGGCACGAATGGGAAAACAACGGTAGTTGCACTTATTGAGTCCATATTCAGCAGAAATATGAAAACTGTCAAATTCGGGACTCTTGGCGCATGGTACGGGGGGGCAGGGAGAAAAGCTTCTCTTACCACACCTGAAGCAAATGAGATCTATAAATTTCTGGCAGAGGAGTGTAGAAGTGGTTTTGAGAATGTAATTATGGAAGTGTCATCAGTTGCTCTTGAGCTGGACAGAGTAACCGGAATTGATTTTTCTCAGGCTATCTTCACAAATTTATCGGGAGATCATCTCGATTTTCATTATAACATGGAGAATTATTTTGACTCAAAGCTGTCACTTTTCAGGTCTTTAAACCCGGATAAGTGGGCGGTCATAAATATTGATGATAAGAAGGGGAAATCAATTGTTGACGTAATAGATTCAAAGTACATCACCTACGGATTCTCGAGTGAAGCAGATGTTAAACCAGTCAATTACGAGTTAACTTCAAAGGGAACCAGGGCTCTAATCTCAACTCCAGCCGGTAATATACAGATAGAGAGCAGTATGATCGGCAGGATAAATCTTTTAAATATCACTGCAGCTATTGCATCCGCCATCATAAAGAATATCAGTTTTAAAGATATTGCAGATGCTATGAAGGAATTCAGGAATGTAAAGGGGAGGCTTGATACGGTATATGAAAATGAGTTTTCGATAATTATTGATTATGCTCATACTGACAATGCTCTCGAGAATCTTTTATTAAGTGTGAAAGAACTGAATTTCAGAAAGATTATCCTGATATTCGGAGCAGGTGGGTCGAGAGATATGACTAAAAGGCCGAGAATGGGTGCCATTGCAGCGAAGTATTCAGATAAAGTTATTGTAACGAGCGATAATCCCAGGGATGAGGACCCCGGTTCTATAATCGAACAAATCATTGCAGGATTTCCCAAAGAATTCAGATCCTATAAAACAGAGAAGGACAGAGAGAAGGGGATTGCTGCGGGAATAGATATGGCGGAGAAAGGTGATGTAGTTATAATTGCAGGAAAGGGGCATGAGGATTACCAGATCCTGGGGAAAAAAGTGATCCATTTTGATGATTATGAAGTGGTTATAAATCTTATGGAGGAAAAAGGTGCCTGAATTTAAAATTGATGAGATCCTGAGAATTACCGGAGGAGAATCCTTCAATTTCAAGAGAAATGAGCGTTTCTCAGAATATGAATTTGATACTCGTAACATAAAAAAAGGGAATACGCTTTTCTTTGCACTAAGCTCTGAAAAGGGTGACGGGCACAGATTTATTCCGACTTTAAAGGGTTTTGAAGGAATAGCAGCAGTTGTCAATAGGGACTTTAACAGAACAGGGACAGACATTCCTCTTATTGTGGTCGATGATACACTAAAAGCGGCACATAAACTTGCATCAAATGTAAGGAGTAAATTCAATAAAATAAAATATATAGGGATAACTGGAAGTGCCGGTAAGACAACAACCAAAGAATTTCTTTCACAGATACTTTCTACTAAATATAAAGTGTTCAGGTCTTACCGGAATTGGAATAATTGGATCGGACTGCCTTTTTCAATGTTAAAGATAAAAGGGGATGAAGATTTTGCAGTATTCGAACTTGCGATGAGCTATCCCGGAATAGGAGAGATAGATCTGTTGGCAGATATCCTGCATCCTGACATTGCGTTGATCCTGAATGTTTTCCCTGCACATATGGAATTTCTAAAAACCCTTAAGAATGTAGCAAAAGGGAAAGCTGAGATCCTGAACTATCTTGATGCTGACGGGATATCTTTTATTTCAGGTGATTCTGATTTCCTGAAAGATGAAGTGAAAGCGAAAAAGGGGAATAAAGTATTTTTCGGAAGAACTGAAGGTGCGAATGATATTATTTTAAGAAGTATAGAGAGAAGTTCAGGGAAAAGCAGCTTCTTTATAGATTTCTATGGTATTGAAGCAAGGTTTGATACCAACCTGGTTAACAAAGTTCAGATCGAAAATCTTTTCGCTGCAATTATTACCGCTCAATACGCAGGGATGAAAAATTTTGAAATTTCAGATGCAGTGACGAACATTGACCCAGTGGCAGGAAGGGGAGAGATAAAAAAAGCCGGAAATTTCACCATAATTGACGAAACCTACAATTCGAATCCGGTTGCACTTTCGAAAACTCTTGAGTGGGTCAATGATGAATTTGAAGATTCCAAGATCGCCATATTGGGAGATATGCTTGAACTCGGAGAAGAGGAGAGCAAATATCACTTCGAATCCGGGAAATATTTCTCTGAGTTAAATTATAAGATGTTAATAACGGTCGGGAAAAGATCTGAGCATCTGGCAAAAGGTGCTGAGGCAGGTGGATTCCCCGTGGTCGATATAAAAACTTTTAAAACTTCAGAGGACGCCGGTGAGTTTATAAGAAATAATATAAAGGAAAATAGTGTTTTACTTTTTAAAGGATCCAGGGGGATCAAGCTGGAAAATGCAATTAAAAAGATCAAAAATGGATAGAAAAAAAGTAGGTATCATAGGATTCGGGAGAACGGGTGAGGCACTTTTCTCTTTCCTTCTTGATGACCCCGGATTTTCAGATATCATAATATTTGATGACAAAAAAATTGATCAGGCAAGGCTCCCTTCGGGATATATTAACATGGGTGTGGAATTACTCTCGGGTGAAAAGGGGATCGAAAAATTATCCCGATCTGATCTAGTGATCTTCAGCCCGGGTGTTAACGGGAGAGAAGAGAGGTTTCTTCCGCTAAGAGAATCCGGAGTTAAAATAATATCGGAAATAGAATTTGCTTCATCATTGATAGATTCGAAGATCATCGCGGTTACCGGAACAAATGGAAAATCGACAACGGTCAGTCTCATACACCATATTCTGAACAGATCCGGAATTGACTCACATCTCACTGGAAATATTGGTGTTCCGCTAATTTCAGAGGTTGGGAAGATCGGTAGTGATAGTATTATTGTGCTTGAGGTTTCAAGCTTTCAATTGGAAGAGATCGAAGACTTTAAACCGGAAATAACAATGATCCTGAATGTTACTCCGGATCATCTTGACCGTTATTCTTCACTTTCTGAATACAGAGAAGCAAAACTGAATATTTTGAAAAACCTCTCTGACGATGATCCAGTTATCCTGAATTATGATGACGCTTTTCTCAGGGAAAAGTTTTACGGAAAAGACAGGAATAATTTCAGGGCTATCTGGTTCTCAGTTGAAGAGTCATTCTTTGAGGAAGGAGGATGGCTCACCGGTAATAAAGCCATATTAAAGGTCAATGGAAAGGAGCAAGAACTTTTACTAGAGGGAAATCCACTTATCGGATCACACAACCTTGAAAATATAATTGCATCGTTCCTTGCAGTCTCACTTGCCGGTCTGCCTGTCAAAGATCTGACAGAATCATTAAAAAGTTTTGCAGGTCTTCCACATCGGATGGAAGTTTGCGGTGAAAAAGAAGGTGTGAGATTCATAAACGATTCAAAGGCGACTAATATTGATGCAACCCTTAAATCCATAACAGGTATCGAGGATGATATTGCATTGATCCTCGGCGGGAAAGATAAGGGTGGAGACTTCTCAGTACTGAAAGAACATTTAAACAAAAAAATAAAAAAAATAATCTTAATTGGAGAGGCGGCTGCGACTATCGCAGCCGGAATAAATTCGGAAAAAACATTTTTCACCAGGGCTAACACCCTGGATGAAGCGTTGAGAAAAGGCTATGAGGTAATGGCCGGGAGTAGGGGGACTGTCCTCCTTGCTCCCGGCTGTGCCAGCTTTGACATGTTCAGAAACTATGAAGAACGTGGGGATGTTTTCAAAAAAGATGTGAAAAAATTTATTGATGAGGGATAAATGGTAAAGAGCATTGGTGTAGATAGGATCCTGATAGGAGTAATAGTGATGCTTGCACTATTCGGGATCATCATGGTCCACAGTTCTACGTCAATACTTGCCAAAGAAAAATTTGGGGACAGTTTTTATTATTTTAAGAGGCAGATTGGATGGCTTATTCTGGGGAGTATAATCCTCACCTTTATAACTTCTTTGAGGAAGCCTTTTTATCTGGAAAGGAATTTTGTTTTCTTTTCGATGTTTGTCGCAGCTACCGGACTAATTGCTGTTTTTTTTACAGGGAAGATCAACAACAGCTTCAGATGGATTAAATTCGGAGATCTATCGATCCAGCCCTCTGAATTTGCGAAGATTGCAGTTGTCCTTTATCTCTCTTTTATGCTGAGCAGAAAAAAAACGGACGTAAATGATCTTAAAAAATTATTTTTTATACTCATACCTGTTATTATCATTGAGATCCTGATCCTCAGGGAACCAGATATAGGGACATTTGCACTTATATTTATAATTTCTATAGTAATCCTTTTTGTAGCAGGATTAAAATTCAGATATCTAATGGCTTCGGCTATATTTATGATTCCCTCATTTGTACTTATTCTGAAATATAATCCCGATAAAATCGGGAGAATATTTGCATTCCTGAATCCTGAGGCTTATTCAACAACATATGGCTTTCAGGCCCTTCAATCCATATATGCGATAGGATCCGGAGGGATATTCGGGCAAGGGCTCGGGAATTCGGTTCAAAAGTTATATTTTCTCCCATATGCGTATTCAGATTTCATATTTGCCGTAATAGGAGAGGAAGCAGGACTGATCGGCTCTTTCCTTGTTGTCAGCATGTTCTTCCTTTTTCTTATTCGTGGCCTCAATATCGCAAAATTGTCCGGAAACAGATACACATATCTGTTCGTTACCGGACTGACCTTTCTTATAGTGTTTCAGGCATTGATCAATATATCTGTGACAATAGGGATTTTCCCTACCAAGGGTATTCCTCTGCCATTTATTTCAAATGGAGGGAGTTCACTTATCTCAAGTATGCTGATAGGCGGATTGATACTAAATATCTCAAGACACAGGAAAACGGTGCTTCTGAATGATTGATCACAGCAGAGTTAGAAAAATTCATTTTGCCGGTATTGGCGGAGCAGGGATGTCAGGTATCGCAGAAGTTTTGAACAATATGGGATTTGAAATATCCGGATCGGATATTAGTGATAGCCAGGTTGTTGAAAGGTTGAGACGATCCGGTATAAAAATATATATTGGGCACAAAAAAGAGAATGTAAATGGTGTCGAGACCCTTGTATATTCCAGTGCGATAACCAGGGATAATGTTGAAGTTAAAACTGCTACTGAAATGAAGATCCCGGTTATTCCGAGAGCTGAAATGCTGGCTGAGCTCATGAGGGTTAAATTTGCTATAGCTGTTGCAGGAACGCATGGGAAAACCTCAACAACCTCCATGATTGCATCAATTCTTAATGAAGCAAAAAAAGATCCCACCTATGTGGTCGGGGGTAAGCTGAAAACAGAAGAAAGTGGAGCTAAGCTGGGGAAATCCGAATTTCTGGTTGCTGAAGCAGATGAGTCGGATGGGAGTTTCCTGAAATTATTTCCAACAATTGCAGTTATTACAAATATAGAAGATGACCATCTGGACCATTATGGGAGCTCCGAATCATTAAAAGAGGCTTTTACAGACTTCGGGAATAAAGTACCGTTCTTTGGTTCTGTTGCTATTAACATGGATTGTCCTAATTCCAATGAGATACTCTCTGGCATAAATAAAAAAGTGATCACTTTCGGTACATCAATAAATGCAGATATTAGAGCGGAAGATATAGTACCCGGAACTTTTAGTTCAACTTTCAGTCTGATCATCAGAGGAGTTAATAAGGGTGGGGTTACTCTTAATGTAGGTGGACACCATAATGTTATGAACAGCCTTGCCGCTATTGCCGCTGCACTTGAATCAGGGATCAATATTGATGATGTGATATCAGGACTTTCAAAGTTCTCACTTCCTGACAGACGATTTCAGTTATTGTACCGTAGTGATAATGTTCTTGTTGTTGATGATTATGCTCACCATCCGACTGAGGTCAGAGCAACACTTAAAACCTTAGATCATGGAATATTCCGGAGAATTATTACTGTATTTCAACCTCATAGATTCACAAGGCTGGAAAGTTTGATGGATGAGTTTTCAAAATCATTCGAGAGATCTGATATCGTTGTCCTTGCAAAACTATATAGCGCTAATCAGAAAGAAATAGATGGAGTAAGCAGTGAAGTACTTGCGGATTTGATCAGGGCAAATATTAAGGGGGAAGTTCTATATATAGACGATAGTGAAGATATTTTGAAATATTTAAAGGGTGAGATTAAAGAGGGAGATGCAATAGCTTTTCTGTCAGCCGGAGACCTGACAAAGACGGCCCACTTATTTGCAAAGCTTATGGAGAAAGAAAAAATATGAAGAAAATGGCAGGTTACGGCCCTGTAACTGAGATAGAATTTCTCAGGAAGAATAATAACAGAGCAGTGAACAGACAGAAAAAAATCCGGACAATAAAGATCCGGAGCCTGCATGTATTTCTTATAATAGTTCTATTCCTTTTATCCGGATATGCAGCCTATTCTGTAGGCAAATTTATGACCGGATGGGAAAAATTTGACATCAGCTCTTTTAAACTTATCAATGCACCTGTGTTCAAAAATAATAAGGTCAGGAAAATATTAAAACAATATGGAGGGAATATCCTTACTCTGAACACAAATAACCTGAGAAATGAATTGATGACAATTAAGGAGATCGATGAAGTTTCAATAACCAGAAAACTTCCTTCCACTGTAGAAGTAAGATTGAGCCTCAGGCAGCCTGCATTTCAATTTTTATATAAAGGTAAATATAATATTCTTGATAAACATGGCGTGATCATTTCTGAAACGGCAAAGAAAATGGGCGGCATTATGGTTATAAGAGATATAGGTCCTTCAGACCTTATGGATATCTTTCCGGGCATTTCCAGCCTGATATATAAAAAAAACATTATTGAATATATAAGTTTTAAAGAGCCATATGGCACAGCTTTGAAATTGAAGGGAACAAGTGAGATATTCTATATGGGAAATAAGGTTAACCTGAAGAAATTAAAACAATATCTTAAGATAAGGAAAAAACTCGGTTACAATGAGAAGACAATAAAAAGTGTCGATCTTAGATTCAAAAACAGATTTTACCTGGAATTTGAGAAGGAGATAATCTAAAAAAATGAAGAACAATTTTATAGTCGGTATTGACATAGGGACAAAAAAGATCAGTACGATCATAGGTCAGGTAAAAACAGAGGATGAGAGAGATGAAGTAGAAGTTATCGGATATGGGATTGCTGACTCTTCCGGGATAAAGAGGGGCGTTATTGTTGATATGAATAACACGGTTGAGGATATTAAGAGATCTGTAAAAGAGGCAGAGTTGACAGCCGGTGTTGAGGTCGAATCTGCATATATAAATATTTCCGGGAGTCATGTTCAGTCAATTAGTGCCAAAGGCAGCATCAATATTACAGGAGGAAGGAACAGGGAAATAACAAAAGATGATGTTGACAGAGCTGTTACACATGGAAGTAGTATTATGCTTCCCAATAATAAAGATATTTTACACATTCTTCCTCAGGAGTTTATTATCGATTCACAGGATGATATAAAAAACCCTATTGGAATGACGGGAAACAGCCTTGAGGTTTATATCCTTATTGTTACTGCCGCCAAGGCTGCGACAAGAAATCTTCTTGTTTGTCTGAAAAAAGCTAAGATCGATGTGCTGAAAATGGTCTTGTCACATATAGCTACAGCTGAGGCTGTCCTCACTCCTGATGAAAAAGAGTTGGGTGTGGCATTGGTGGATATCGGTGGTGGGACAACAGATTTTTCGATCTATGAAAAAGGAGCTCTCAAATTTTCATCAACCATTGGAGTCGGAGGATTTAATTTTACAAACGATCTGGCTATCGGTACGAGAACTCCAATTGATAAAGCTGAGATCATAAAAAGAAAATATGGAATGGGCATGGATCCGAACCTGAGGAATCAGAATATTGAAATACCAAGTGTGGGGGGGAAGAAAATGCGGTTGATAAATCCCTCATTACTTACTGAAATTTTAAAACCCAGAGCGGAAGAAATATTTGAAATGATAAGAAATAAGATAGAACAGGAAGGGCTTGAAAATAAGATCAACGCAGGAGTTGTTCTGACCGGAGGAACTTCACAACTTGATGGACTTCTGGAAGTAGCAGATGAGATCTTTTCAACTCCTGTCAGGATTGGAAAGCCTACAGGTTTAGGCGGTCTGATCGATAAGGTTAACTCGCCTGACTTCTCAACTTCCCTTGGTCTGATTAAATATGGACTACTTGATATGAGGAATAGGGGCGTAATGCCCGATTCATCAGCTGGATTTTTTCAGAAGTTAAGGGATCTTATAGGTGTCTAGGAGGAAATATGAATGATGAAGTTAAAATAACTTTAAAGAAAAAGAGGAAGGATGGAGCTGTGCTGAAAGTACTCGGCCTCGGAGGAGGTGGAGGGAATGCTATAAACCGGATGATCGATGAAAAACTCGCAGGTGTGGAATTTATTGCAATAAACACAGATACTCAGGACCTGTCCAATATTAATTCCCCGTCACTCACCCTACAGATCGGAGAAAAACTTACAAGTGGACGTGGGAGTGGATCGAATCCGGAAATAGGGATGAAAGCTGCTCTTGAAAGTACCGAGATGATAACTGATATGCTGGAAGGTGCGGACATGATATTTATCACTGCCGGTATGGGAGGTGGAACAGGAACAGGCTCTTCCCAGGTTGTTGCAAATCATGCCGCCTCCATGGGTATTCTGACTGTTGCAGTTGTGACCAAGCCTTTTGAATTTGAAGGGAAGCACAGGATGGCTGTAGCCGAAACCGGGATAAAAAGTCTTCTGGAAAGTGTTGATGCGATTATTGTCATACCAAATGAAAAATTGTTTGAAATTGATGATGAGCAGATTCCTCTGAAGGATTCATATAAAAAAGTTGATGAGGTTTTGTTGAGAGCAGTAAAAGGAATTTCCGATATTATAAATACATCCGGATTGCAGAATGTTGATTTTGCTGATGTAAAAACAACCATGGCAGAGAAGGGGATGACAATGATGGGGACCGGAGAATCAAAAGGGGAGAACAGAGCAGAAGAAGCAGTTAATAAAGCAATTAATTCACCATTACTTGATAACATTTCGATTGGTGGAGCGACAGGCCTTCTCTTCAATATAACAACATCTTCAACCCTTCCGCTAAGGCGTGATGAACTGAAGATAATTGCTGAGACGATAAATTCTGAAGTTTCTCCGGATGTAAAAAGCAAGTTCGGAGTAGTAGAAGACGACAATATGGGCGAGATGATTAGGGTAACAGTAATAGCTACCGGTTTCGAAAATTCAGGTAAGAAAAAAAGTATTAAAAAGACTATGCGTGAAGAGGATATATTTCCGGTTACGCCCTCACTTTTAAACATGCCTCATAGAAGTGATTCCGATAATGTATCAAGCAAGGACTTTATAAGAAAGGATACACCTGCAAATACACCTTATCAATTTGAAAAACAAATTACTCCGGCAGATCTTACAGAAGTAAATCAGGGATATCTTAATGAAGGTACTTTTCCCGGACTGACCAAAAAACACAATTCTGAGAATGCAGAAGATGAATTGGATATCCCGACCTTTCAGAGAGAGAAAAAATCGGAATAACTTAAAATGATTGAAATTGATCTTCTTATAAAGAATGTTAAAGAATTAGTTAATCCTGCTTCAGATGTTGTTGTAAGAGGCCAGGATCTTAATTCTATCAGAATTTCGAAGGATCTTTGGATAGCCTCAACCGGAGAGATAATTACTTTTCTCGGGTTTGAAGAGGAATTCAACAAGAATTGTGTTTTAAAAAGTGGTGCAATTGTAATTGATGGTTCTAATTTCGTGGCTCTTCCGGGACTTGTTGATCCCCATACTCATCTCCCCTTTGCAAGTACTAGACAGGATGAGTTCAGACAAAAACTTCAGGGTGTCAGCTATCAGGAAATTGCTGCAAAAGGCGGAGGTATCAAGGGTAGTGTCAGGAAGACACGTGAAACCAGTCTCAATGAATTGATCTCGCAAAGTGAATGGAGGCTTAACCGGATGCTTGAATCAGGGAGTACTACTGTTGAGGCGAAAAGTGGTTATGGACTTGATCTGGAAAGCGAATTAAAGCAATTAGAGGCAATAAAAGCATTGAATTCTTTTCATCCTGTTGATCTTGTTCCTACTTTCCTTGGTGCACATGAAATACCTGAGGAATATACCGGAAGAAATATGGATTTTTTGAAATTTCTGGTGGATGATGTTGTTCCCAGAGTAAAAGAGGCCGATCTGGCCGAGTTTGGAGATATATTTTGTGAAGACGGATATTTTTCCTACGATGAATCTGAATACTATCTGGAGGAACTGAAAAAGAATGGATTTAAATTAAAGGTGCACGCCGATGAATTTAAATCAAACAATGCTGCGATCCTTGCAGTTAAAAAAGGGGCCGTATCCGCAGAACATCTTATTGAGATCACTGATGAAGAGATCGAAGTATTGTCTGCCTCGGATACAACTGCAGTACTTCTACCGGGTGTTTCCTTTTTTTTGAAGATGGATAAATATGCTCCGGTAAGAAAGATGATAGAGTCAAATTCTATAGTTGCACTTGGCTCTGATTTTAATCCGGGAAGTTCAATGGTTTCCTCACAGTTTTTTGTTTTTCATCTGGGTATTTTCAAGATGGGACTGACCATTGAAGAGGCTCTTAATACTGTCACTATTAATGCTGCATACTCTATTGACAGGGAAAAGAGCGTCGGTTCGATCTCTTTGGGTAAGAAAATGGACTTAATTCTTGCAGATGTTCCGGACTATAGTTATCTCGCCTATCATCTCGGGATAAATCCATTTAAGACTATCATCAAATCTGGTGAAGTTGTTGTTGATGATGGCAGGCTTTCATTTTAACCCTCAATATTTTTTTCCCTATATGATACAATTTTCCAGGAAGAGGAGGAGAGAATGATAAGATATCCTTCTGTAGCAGGGATGTTCTACCCGGGTGACGGGGAAGTATTAAGAACTGAAGTAAGAGAACTCATAAATGATGCCGGGAATAAGGTCAAAGCTATCGGGCTGATATCCCCTCATGCAGGATATGTTTACTCAGGTAGCTGCGCAGGAAACGGATTCGGGAAAATTAATATTCCTGACCGGGTTATTATTCTCGGGGTCAATCACCGGGGGGCAGGACATGCTATGGCCGTAGACGGGCACAATAAATGGAATACACCATTAGGTGATATTAAAATTGATGATAATTTGAGAGATGAACTAATTCAAAAGAGTGTGGTTTTTGAAGTTGATTCTGTCCCTTCTTCAGAGGAACATTCACTTGAGGTACAGATCCCTTTTATTCAGGTGCTGAATCCAACAGCTAAAATTCTGCCGATTACTATCGGAACTCATGACAGGGAAATGATGAGGACCGGAGGTCTTGAGATCGGACGGATCATTAAAGAAGCGAACGATGATATTCTGATAATTGCATCTACAGATATGAGCCACTATATCAGTGCAGATAATGCTAAAGAACTTGACCATATGGCTATAGAAAAAATTATAGAGCTGGATCCTGACGGGTTGTTTGAAGCAGTTCGATCTAATAATATTTCCATGTGCGGAGTTTCACCAACATATATAATGATGACTGCCGCAAAAGAATTGGGAGGGGCAAAGGGCGAGGTGATAGAATACACGAACTCCGGATATACAAGTGGTGATTTCGATCAGGTTGTCGGATATCTGAGTGCCCTCATTAACTGATAATGTTCAAATTTAAGTATGCTGATGAGTTAAAAGAAATTTTCATTGTTTATGGCAGTTATTATGATCTTTTAGCAGAGGATGGGGAAAAGATCAAATGCCGGAATATTCTTGAGATCTTCAGGAGATCTTTTCACATAAAACTTCCTGATCCTCTCAAACTCTCATCCTCCCTCCCCGATTCTATTTTTGTTATGATGAATCCCGGCTCATCTGAGCCCAGACAATTAGGATTTCAGGAGCCCCGGTTAAGGATCGAGGATGCCTCCTCTCGCTTAGTATCACTTGAGATGGTTTTTGCAAAACCGGATGTAACTCAGTATCAGGTAATGAGAATAATGGGAGAGATGGGGTGGGACCATGTCCGCATTGTAAATCTGTCTGATATAAGAGAACCGAAAAGTTTGAAATTTTTTAAATATGTTAAAGAATTTGAAAATAAATATAGTGATATTCATACGATCTTTTCCCGATCAAGGGAGAAAGAGAGAGATACAGTTTTTAATTTACGAAAAGGGGATTCACCTGTAATACTTGGATGGGGCAGGGACAAAAGCTTGATCCCGTTAGCTGAAAAGGCTCTTGGATTTTTGAAAAGTTTTAACACAAATGGTCTCGTCTCCAAAGATAATCCTATCCTGTATCTCCATCCCAGCCCAAATCTTCAGAAAGCTAAAATAGAATGGCTTGAAAATATTATGAAAACAATAGAAACGAGTTGATTTTTTTATTCTACTGTAACTGATTTGGCGAGGTTTCTCGGTTTGTCGATGTCGCATCCTTTTTCATCTGCAATGTAGTAGGCAAACAATTGAAGTGGAATAATATTCAGGATCGGTTGAAGAAGGGGTAATGTCCTTGGTACGGTAATAACATCATCTGCGATCTTTTCAACCTTTTTCTCACCCTCATTTGTAATGGCAAGGATCTTTCCATCTCTGGCCTTGATCTCTTCCATGTTACTGAGAATTTTTTCAAGGACAAGATCATCAGTTGCAATTGCAACTGTAGGGAAATCTTCATCTATCAGTGATATTGGTCCGTGTTTCATTTCCCCGGCTGCATATCCTTCAGCATGAATGTATGATATCTCCTTAAGTTTAAGAGCACCTTCCATTGCTGTAGGGAAGTTAAATAATCTTCCGATATACAGAAAGTCATTATAAACTGAATACTTAAGTGCGATCTCCTTGATCAGTTTAGCATTACCGAGGATTTCTCTGATCTGATCAGGAAGCTTTTTTATTGCGTTGATTATCTCTTTCCCCTCTGTAAATGACATACCCTGATATCTTCCAATAAGAAGAGCTATCAATGTCAGGATCACCAGCTGAGATGTGTAGATCTTGGTTGAAGCAACTCCGATCTCAGGTCCCGCATGGTTATAAACTCCTGCATCTGTCAATTGAGGGATAGATGTCCCGACCCCATTCACAATGCCCAGTAGAAGTGCACCTTTTCTTTTTGCTTCCTTCAAAGCTGCTAAAGTATCTGCAGTCTCACCAGATTGAGATATGGCAAGTACAGCTACATTCTTATCTAATTTAAGCTTTCTGTACCTGAATTCAGATGCCACTTCGGTCTCTACATTCAATTCGGTTAACTCTTCAAATATATATCGTCCGATGAGACCTGAATAATAACTTGTCCCACATGAAATGATTATAAGTTTTTTCATATTCTTAAGTCTGTCAAGAACAGGCTCAAGTCCACCTAGTTTGGATACACCTTCGTTCTCTATCATCCTTCCCCTGAATGCATTCTCAATTGTTTCAGGTTGTTCGAAGATCTCTTTCAGCATGAAGTGCTCAAACCCCTTTTTATCATTTGTGTACATATTCGAATCGACAAATTCAACTTTCTTTTTAAGGATCTCATTGCTCAGATTTTTTATATAATAATCATTGCTATTTAGAACTGCCATCTCATCGTCACTGAGGATTATCATCTGATTTGTATAGGGAGCCAGGGCTGTGGAGTCAGATGCAGCGAAATATTCACTTTCACCGATCCCTATTATGATCGGGCTTCCCCTTTTGACAACCACTATCTGATGATCGACATCAGAATGGATCGCCGCTATTCCGAATGCACCATCAAGTTTTTCGATCGATTTTAAGACAGCAGACTCGAGGTCGCCACTAAAATTCTGCTCGATAAGGTGAGCAATTACTTCAGTATCCGTGTCTGATGTAAATGTATGTCCTTTCTTAATCAGTTCTTCTTTTATCTCCTGATAGTTCTCAATTATTCCATTATGCACAACACTGACTTTATTATTGCATCCGACCTGTGGATGGGCATTGATCTCTGAAGGTTTCCCGTGAGTGGCCCATCTTGTATGAGCAATTCCGAAAGTAGCATCCGATGATATATCTGTCAGTTTGGCTTCAAGGCTGGAAACTTTTCCCTTAGATTTGACCATAAATGTTTTTCCGTTTTCTATTACAGAAAGTCCTGCTGAGTCATATCCCCGGTATTCAAGTCTTTTCAGGCCGTCTATCAGGATAGGTATTACTTTTTTTTTACCTGTATAACAAATAATTCCGCACATTTTTCCTCCGATATTAAAAGTGGGTCAATTGTTTTTTCCCGATCGGATAGACATTAAATCCGATATCGAATAGTTTTTTGTGATCAAGGATATTCCTGCCATCGAAAATGAAAGCAGGTTTCTTCATTGAATCATATATTTTTGAATAATCAAGGTCTTTGAACTGGTTCCATTCAGTCGCTATAACGATAGCGTTGGAACTATCGGCCGCTTTGTATGGGTCGGATTCATATATAATGTCTTTGTCAATTTCCTTCAGATCGATCTTTGCATTTTCAAGTGCTTTAGGGTCATGAATAGTAACCTTGACCTTTTCATCAAGAAGGGCTTTGGTAATATCAATAGCAGGTGATTCCCGTGTATCTCCGGTATCAGCTTTGAAAGCAAATCCGAACAATGTGATCTTTTTACCTGCAACTGTATTGAACATCTCCTTAATGATCTTCCTGACAAATCTTGATTTCTGATATTCGTTCATGGTTACAACAGATTCCCAATAGTCCGCAACTTCATGAAGTCCATAACTCTTTGCTATATACACCAGGTTAAGTATATCTTTCTTAAAACATGAACCCCCGAAGCCGACACTTGTCTGAAGAAATTTGCTCCCGATCCTTGAATCACTTCCAATGGCATGTGCGATCTCAGAAATATCTGCATCTGTTTTTTCACATAGTGCTGAGATCGAATTTATTGAAGATATTCTCTGTGCAAGGAATGCATTTGCGATCAGTTTGGATAATTCAGATGACCATAAGTTTGTGGTAATGATCCTCTCCTCAGGCAGCCAGTGTCTGTATATATCAGCTATCTCTTGAGAAGCTTTCTTCCCATCTTCAGTATTATGTGCTCCGATCAATACTCTGTCGGCTTCAAGAAGATCTTTTATTGCAGTCCCCTCAGCTAAGAATTCAGGATTTGAAATCACTTCAAATTTTATGTTCCCGCTATGCATTTTCAAAATTCTTTCCATAGCTTCAGCAGTTCTGACAGGAAGTGTACTTTTCTCAACAATGATCTTGTCACTCTGAGAATGTTTAACGATCTGGTGGGCTGTAGCTTCCCAATATTGCAGATCTGATGCCATTCCGGCACCCTCTCCGAAAGTTTTAGTAGGGGTGTTTACAGAGACAAAAATTATATCGGCCTTTGTTATATTCTCTTCGGTATCTGTTGAAAAAAACAAGTTCTTCCCTCTCCTTTCCAGAACAATTTCCAGTAGTCCCGGTTCGAAGATGGGGAGCTCATCAGAATTCCAGGCATCGATCCTATCCTGATTTATATCAACAACATCAACTCTGTATTCAGGACACTTCAGTGCGATGACAGCCATGGTAGGACCCCCGACATATCCGGCGCCTATACATAATATTCTTTTCTTAAACTCCATACATTCTCCTCAGGGGCAATTATATGTTTAAAACAATATTTTAGCATATAACCCTGTAAATTGAAAAATGAGTTATTACTGTATTATTGAATGAACTCTGTTTATTTAGTATAATAATCAAATGAGACCTTATTTATTTTTTTTGATATCCTGGCTGATACCCGGATCCGGACATTTGCTTCATAAAAAATACACAAAAGCAGTGGTGTTTTTTTCAGGAATCCTCCTGCTTGTAGTACTCGGTATCATTATGGAAGGGAAATTTTTTCTCCCCTATGCAGAGACATCTAATAATTACGGAATTGTACAGAGGCAATTTCATCCACTTCTTATTCTCGGATTTCTTGGTGATATCGGACTTGGATTATTTAATATTATAGTGAACTTTCTGGGATTTGCCAAAGGTAATATTGAGTCAGTTACATACCATTACGGAACGACCTATCTTGTGTCCGCCGGCCTGTTGAATTATATGATTGCTTTAAATGCATTTGATATTGCAAAGAAGGAGGGTAGAAATGATCTTTAGAAGCCATTTTATATCAATGCTGGTTTTTTCAGGCATCGTTTCTACTATAATTGCATTTATCAGATATGATGATAATGCAATGATAAAAAAGGAAGGTATCAAACTTTTCCTCTATATGAGCGTTGGAATAATAGCAGGAAGCTGGATAATCAATTTCCTCTGATCTCATTATTCTGATTATGATATTATCGGATTATCACATCTAAATAATTGCTTTTCTGATCAAAATGAGAGTTATAGTTGCACTTAATGCAGAGATCGTTATTGCAATCAAAGTACCGTCTCTCTTAGTCTGAATTAATGAGAAACTTGAAATCCCTGCTTGAAAAATTGCCAGGAATTGTAGAATTCCTATTCAGATGCAGATCAGAAACTTATTCCGATACCACCGAAGTAGGCGAGACCTCCGAGGTCTACTTCCGTACCGGAGACATCATATTTTAATTGAATATATTTCAATTTCAGGTCGAGGAAAAGTTTTCCAAAGTAAATTCTGAATCCTCCCTCCCCGAAAAAACCGATACTGTTTTCATCTATTTTCCCGATGAAGTTCTCTTCTTTCAGCATATAATATCCGGCACCTAAACCTAAGTAAGGTTTGAATTTGCCTTTCCCAAGGAGGATCCTTAGTCCGGCTTCAGCAGGGATAATTGTGAGAGTAGTTGCTTTAGGTTCGAATTCAAGTTCTCCTTCCACTTTGAAGTAGTCCGAGTGAGCGAACATTTCCAGTGATTTTCCAAGTTTTAATGCCAAATCTATGCTGTAAGCGATGTTGTTCGTTTCATAAACAGTTTCAAATATTCCTTCAGATATGTTTCTTATACCGCCACCGAAAGTTATTGAAAATTTGCTATTATTAATCATTCCGGACATTTGAAATGTTGCGATCATTGTGATTATGATAAAGATCAGGGATAGTTTTCTCATATTTCCTCCACTCGAAAAATTATATCAGCAGAATCTCAAAAAATCAAACTTATTTTAATTCAATATATTTTGAAAAATTTGCTGTTTTATTGGTATTCATATCTTTTGCAGTGATCTCAAGTTTAAAAAAGCCTTTTAATTCCGGAGTGACTTTAAGAGATATTTTAATAGATTCTTTATCTGCACTCAAAGTGTTGTTCTTGTTCATTACAGGATTTCTGTCTTTGTCGATTATTTTTATCTCCACTTTCATAATTCCTGTCTTTTTTTCTTTCCCGGTTCTCGAGAAACCGGAAATAGTGAAAGAGAGATCATGACCTTTGATTTTTACATCTGAGACGCTGATCTTCGGTTCGGATGCAAGCTTAATAAGAAGGTCTATTTCCCCGGGGAGGAATTTTTTTTTATAAAACAATTTTGCATCCTTATCACTTATTTCAATTTCTATTTTCTTTTCACCTTTTTTTCCGTTAAATTTATAGATAATAAAATAATAATTATCAGATTTCTTTAATATTGAATCTATCCCTTTTTCAAAATCATTGGTCTTAATGCTTACTCCTCCTGTTGATCTTGAGATCTCCCTCAGAATACCATCAAGATCGGGAGAGACAGAGTCAGCTTCTTCACCACTCTGCCTGAAAGAGTTAAATAGAATAAGATTATAACTTATATTAGCACCTTTAAAAGGCGATACAAGTTTCTCTGTGTCAAAGTTATCGGAAAGAAGCATCGATTTATCTATTCTGTTTATTTTGCTTGATATTGATGAAAATGATGAAGATTCTGAAGTTCCCACAAACCGAGAAATATAATTGTATATGTATCGTTTAGCCGAATTATATTTCTTTAATGAAGGGATAACTTCCCTCTGCTGGAAATTAATAAAGTATTTTTCCCCGGGATATTTTTGAGTAAGCAAAGAGAATACTCCATAATATTTTTCTATATCAGGAATAAGGAATTTTGATTTGAAATCCAGCCATTCACTACTGTAGAAGTTAAGAAATCTAAACGTATTGGATAAGAACGGGTTAGAGTCCTTTTCATTGGGAATGAAATCTGTAAATTTTTGAACAATACTGAACAATTGTTCCCTTGCCAACTCTTTCGCCCTCTTGTACTTAAATGAATCCTCTTTTACGATCTTCTCAATATTAGAAATTATATCTTTTTTTGACTTATCCGCTCTCATCCTGTAAACCTTGACAGGGGACCAGATGATAAGATTATCCTCCAGTCTTAGGACTTCATTGATAAAGAATTTTATTCCCTTGGATATATTCTTACCATAATCGGTCAGGTTAAATTGAAGAATGAAATTTCGTCTTTCTGCAATATCGTTAATTGACCTTTCTCCTGTCAGGAGTTCTTCGACTGATCTGACCTTGCCGTTTATCTTTAAAGTGAAATCTTCCCTGGATAATCCTTTTAAATACTCGCCACTCTTATAAATCCTTACAGGTATTTTCAGATAGATATCATCTGCCGAATATAGTGTTCCTCCTATCAGAAACAATATTATTGTTAAAATTATTATATTTGTTTTCATTTTCTCTCCATTGTTTGAACCCGAGTATAAATACTTATACGTATTTTATCAACAAATCAGGTTATTTTTTATTGTCTGACCTCAGGAGGCTCACAAGTTGAGTTCTGCTCTTAATGTTCAATTTTCTATATATATTGTAAATGTGATTTTTCACTGTTCCAAGAGAGATATATAACTCCTCTTCAATTTCTTTGTTACTTTTTCCCTTCAGGATCAAGTTTATTATCTCCAGTTCTCTTTCGGTAATACCTTTATCAGACGTAAGCTTCTCAATATTAATTCCGTTTGCAATAGAGATCCGTCTGAGTTTTTTCCAAAGATATAAAATCAAAGAAATAAGAATAATTATGATAATACCTATAATGATTTTATACAATAAAGTTCTGTTGAATGAACTCTTTATAATAATTCTCAGGGTTTTTCCGTTCTCATTCCATACAGAATCACTATTTGATCCTTTTACCTTAAAAGTATATTTTCCCGGTTTAAGGCCCTTATAGGTAATATAATTTTGAGTACCAAGGTGTTTCCAGTCTTTGTCCAGCTCTTCGATCATGCATGCGAACTGATTCTTCCCGGGGGAAGTATAATCAAGGGCAGCAAAACTGATAGTTATAGTATTATAAATATGAGGGAGTTCGATTTTCGATGTTTTTGAGATATCATCAATTAGGATCTTATCCATTCCCGGAAGGTCAGAACTCCCGAATATCTTTAATCCTGTAAATACGATGGGAGGGCGGTGAGTGTTAGTGCTGAGTTTGTCAGGAGAGAAGAAATCAATCCCGTTTGAACCTCCGATATAAATTTTATTATCAGAATTTTTCACTAATGAATTTAGAGTAAAAACTGTGTTACCAAGGCCTTCGTACTCATCGAAATTTCTGAATATTCCTGATCTTATTATGTAACTGGAAAGTCCTGCATGAGTTCCGAGCCATAATCGTCCCTTCGGTTCTTCGATAATGGATACAACATGATGATCTGAAAGGCCTTCACTTTCGGTAAATCTGGTAAAATTTTTACTATGGGAATCAAAACGATAAAATCCATTTTCTTTTGATCCGAGCCAGATTATCCCCGGATCGTTTTCTGATTCATATAAAGAAAGAACTGCTACTTTCTCTTTTGGATTTCCCTGACCGGGTAATTTGAAAAATTTGAATTGACTGCTCTGGATAGAATATTTCCCGAGGCCGATATTGGTTCCCAACCATAATATCTCCTTTTCGGAGACAGATTGCCTTATCGTATATACTCGGTTTTTATCAGTATTGTTTTTATATTCTTTCTCGATTTTATAATTGGTCAGGTTTGAATTCCTGATATCCAGTTTGTACAAACCTTCTCCAAAGGTCCCGATCCACAAGTATTTTCCCTTAACTCCGGAGGTTATAAATGTGGAAATATAGGCTGAATTGAAGGCAAGTAATTTTTCCAGAGGGGATTGAAGTTGTGTAAAAAAATCTTCTTTTGAATTGTATTTATTAAGGCCCGAATTTGTTCCGATGAATAAAACATCGGGAGAAGATGGATCAGAAGTGATACAGGTGATATATCTTGGCGTTATGGAACTGATCTCAGGCCCATCTGAAATAAATGGATCAATTTTTCCGGATTTCAACTGGATCTTGTTCAATCCACCACCAATAGTTCCTACCCAGAGATTATTGGGGTCATCTTTATCTGAATAAATTGAACCTATTACACTGGAGCTGAGCCTGTAACCCTCTTTTCCAGAAGTATTGAAATTCCCGAAATATCTGTTTACCCTTTTTTCTACGTTTACACCGCCTCCGATGGTACCTATCCACAACAGGCCGGATTTGTCTCTTATGATATTCCAGATATAATTATTACTCAGCCCCGATTCAACATACTTCTTTGTATAGTTAATAAATTTGTCTTCAATAATTTTATATACATATAATCCGGTCACAGCTCCTATCCAGATAAGATTATCATTTTCCGGATCATGATATATATAATTAATATTCTTTCCGGTGAGATTTACCTGACGGGTTTTCTCCATTCCGAAGGATTTCAGTTCTCCTGAAATTCTTTCAAACTTAATTATTCCGCTATCCCGGGTACCAAGCCAGAGGTTTTTTTCCGCATCTTCGATGATTGTATGAATAAATTTATATTGAGGTCCGGATTTACTGTCATCTGTGGACCTTATCCGCTCTATAATTCCATTCTCTTCAATATGCTTCCACAGTCCTCCGCCCCATGTAGCTATCCAGATTGTTCCATTTGAATCCTCAAATGTCGACATCACCTTGTTCGAATTTATCAAGTCCTGATCATCCGGTTCGTTCTTATAATTTTTGACCTTTCCGGTAACTTGATCAAAAAGGATCAGGCCGCTTCCTTTTGTGGAGATCCATAACCTTTTCTTTGAATCACACTTAATATGATTGATTAATTTTGAACTTTCCGGATCATCGGTATATTCGGAAAAATTATAATTTTCAAACTTCATTCCCCGTGGATCGAATTTTGAAATTCCTCCCCCGAATGTAGCAAACCAGAGATTCTTTTCACTATCTTCACTTATCCAGGTAACAATGTTATGGGGAATAGAGCCTGAATCCTGAGGGTCATGAAAAAATTTTTTAAAATTGTAACCGTCAAATCTATTAAGTCCGTCTGATGTACCTATCCATATATATCCTGAACTATCCTGGAAGATCGAAAATATCAAATCATTTGATAATCCATCTTTTTTATTAAGATAATTAAATGAGAGGGTTGAATTAATCTCTACTGCATTAACAGGGCAGAATATTAATAATATGGAAATCACAATAAGAGTTTTCATTTCAGTTGTATTGTTGATATACGGGAATCAGTTACTAATTGTTTAAAAAAATTGTGTTATTTATTTTTATAATAAAAAAGCCTCGACATTGATTAATAGAGAACAATCACAACTAAAGTCACATCCTCCAAAAAACTTATTACTTAATTCACATTTTTGAATAAGTAACCAAAGTTATACATCTGAATTCAAAATTTATCGTATAAATATATCATGGAAAACATCATTGAAAAGAAAGCGGAGCGGTTAATGGTAAAACTCGGTAAGGAGTTTATTGTCCTGAAATTAGAAGAAATAGACTGGATCGAGTCTGAACGGAACTATCTCAGACTTTATAAGGGGGAGAGTTCCTTCCTGATCAGAAATACTTTAACTAATTTTGAGAAAAAACTCGATCCGTACACTTTCATTCGTGTAAACAGATCTACCATAGTTAATATAGATAGAATCAGAAAGATTGAATCGGATGTAAATTATAATTACTTTGTAATAATGAACAATGATGTATCAGTAGCCTGGGGGAAGAAGTTTAGAAATAATTTAAAAAAGGTTCTTTACAATTAATAGGAAAAACATATGAAAAACGACAATTTCGTAACAATTGATGAAAATCCCGTGAACATTTCGGGCAATAATAATAAAGATTTTAAAAACATTGATGATATTTCAGAAATTCTTGTTCGAGAATATCTAATGAAAAATATCTCGCAGGAGAATATAGCATTAAAAAGTTTTATAAATGATCTGGAACGGCGCATTATCAATTTCACACTGGGTTTAACAAATGGGAATCAAAAAAATGCATCAATAATACTTGGAGTAAAAGAAACCGCTCTCTGCGAAAAAATAAAAAAATATGATCTTAAAAAAATTAAGAGGAAGGTCCCTCTAAACCTTGATATGCTGAATATGGGTGAAGATGAGATCAGTCCCGATCTCTTTTCTTAGAAAGATCAAATAAATTCAGATTCTTAATTGACGCGTTCCATAGATTTTACTTCGAGAGTCCAAAAAGGTGTATGTAAAAATCCGGTAAATTGGATAAAAGCAGAACACACTAATTGAAGATAAAAATACTTGAACATCAATTGTTATTACATGCAGATAATTAGTTGTTTAGTCCCTTGAATTCTGCATTTCGTCCCAGAGCGAAAAGATTGTTCTGCTTCAGGAATTAGTATTGCTATGTTTAAACTACATAAACTTAAAGGAGGTTTAT
>DBOL01000036.1 GCA_002299555.1 Candidatus Aminicenantes bacterium UBA647 | reverse complement strand
CTCAAAATTTATTAGATGCTTGTCCTTTTTAAAATCAAGGTCTTTCAAAAGATCCAATGTTTTACCCAGTATCTTGGAAAAAGTTATCAGATATGTATAGTAGTTTCTGTTTCCAAGTTGTTGGAACTTAAAAACTATCGATTCGAAATAACTTGAAGAGATATATTCTTCAGTACTCTCAAGCCAGAGTTTAAGTTCAAATAATTTCAGCATCTGTTTCTCTTTGTCAACTTTTTCAAGCCAGCTGTCAAAAAGCTTGTCCCACTTGTCTTCAATTGTAAGGTCGTTTTCCTTATCAATAAAAAAATCTCCGACATTCTCCACTTTATTTTCCATATAGTTATTTTAATTTAATAAGTGATATTTTTCAACCGGTGGCCCTGGGAGATAGTAAGGAAACTTTAAAAAGTCAAAAAAAGTAAAAAATCAGTTTTTATATTGACAAAAATGCTTCAGATTATATAATTATCCTATCATGAGTTTAAAAGGTTCATTAGATTCTATTAATTTGGCTGATATTATGCAGCTTGTCTCTAACTCCAGACAGAGTGGTAGATTTGTTCTCAGCAAAAATACTGGAGAAAAAGGTTACATTTATGTTAACCAGGGGGCTATTAACCATGCGGAAGTTTCTAATTTCAAAGGTGAAGATGCAGTCTTTACCCTTATCTCCTGGGGGAAAGGTGAATTCGAATTTGAAGAATCTAATTTTGATGTAGAGACTTCGATCACTAAATCTGTCACTTCTTTACTTATGGACTCGGCAAGAAGAATAGATGAGTGGAGACTTTTACGTAAAAAGATCGGTTCGATAGATTCAGTTCCTACATTCAATGAGATTGATAAAGGTGAGAGAAGGAAAATATCACTATCCACTTTAGAGTGGTTGGTGATCTCAAAAATTGATGGGAGAAGAAGTATAGCTGAGATATCAAATGAATCCGGGATCAACATCTTTGATGCATCAAGAATTGTTTTTGGCATGATAACATCCGGGCTTTTAAAGTTATTATAATCTTCCCCGTTTTATTTCTAAGGATTTAAATGATTGGAAAAAGTGTATTAATTTTAGATTTTGGTTCCCAGTATACTCAGCTCATCGCCCGTCGTGTGAGAGAGCTGGGAGTATATTGTGAGATACTTCCATACAACATTGAAGTTACTGAGATCCAGAAAAGGGATCCCGGAGCTTTAATTCTGTCAGGTGGCCCTTCCAGTGTTTATGAGGCGGGCGCTCCTAAGCCTTCCCATGAGATAATGGATCTTGGATTGCCCATTCTGGGTATTTGTTACGGACTTCAATTACTTGCTCATTTCTCAGGTATGAAAGTGGAGTCAGCCAGAGAGAGAGAGTATGGCCTTGCAAATCTGGAAGTGGTAGCGAAAAGTGAGCTCTTGAAAGGTGTAGGGCAGTCTGGAAGGGTATGGATGAGCCACGGGGATAAAATAACTCAATTCCCCGAAGATTTCTCAGTTACTGGGAAAACTGAGAATAGTGAAATAGCTGTTATAGAATCTTCAGCAAGAAAGATATACGGGATCCAATTCCATGCAGAAGTAGTTCATACAGAGGATGGCAGTAAAATAATTTCTAATTTCCTGTTCGATATTTCAGGGCTTGTGAAGAACTGGAATATGGGAAACTTCATCAGTTCTTCTATGAAATGGATAAAAGAGACGATCGGAGATAAAAAGGTTATCCTTGGCCTGAGTGGAGGAGTAGACTCTACCGTTCTTGCTTTACTATTAAAAAAAGCAATCGGGGAGAACCTCACTCCTGTCTTTGTTGATACAGGGCTTCTAAGGAAAAATGAGTTTATTACTCTTATGGAAAGATTTCGAAGCGAACTTGGTCTTGATGTTACCGGTATTGATGCAGGTGAGATCTTTCTTAATAAATTGAAGGGTGTTTCATCACCGGAAGAGAAACGGAAGATAATAGGGAAAACATTTATCGACATCTTTTCAACAGTAGAGGATAAGATCGGTAAAGTGGAATATTTTGCTCAGGGGACGCTTTATCCTGATGTGATCGAGTCTGTTTCAGTTAAAGGCCCTTCGGCTACAATAAAGAGTCATCACAATGTTGGAGGGCTTCCGGAAAAGATGAACTGGAAGTTGATAGAACCGTTCAGAGAATTATTTAAGGACGAGGTCAGGGATATCGGGAGAGAGTTAGGTCTGGATGAAAAATTTATAATGCGTCATCCATTTCCGGGGCCCGGTCTTGCTATTAGAATTATTGGAGATATAACACAGGAGAAAATCGTAAAACTTCAGGAAGCCGATGCGATATTAAAAGAGGAACTTGATTCATTTGATCTGTACAATAGCGTATGGCAATCATTTGTCGTTTTGTTACCTGTAAAAACTGTTGGTGTTATGGGAGATATCCGGACTTATGAGAATGTGGCAGTGATCAGGCTTGTTGAGAGTGTTGATGGCATGACCGCAGACTGGTTCCCTGCCCCACCAGATTTTTTAACTAAGGTTTCCAATCGAATTGTTAATGAAGTTAAAGGGATAAACAGGGTTACTTACGACCTTACGTCAAAGCCTCCCGGCACGATCGAGTGGGAATAAATGAAAAGTTTTATTCATTTACATCTTCACTCTGAATACAGCCTGCTTGATTCAAATCAGAAGATAACCGATCTTGTAAAAAAAGTTAAAGAACTCAATATGCCGGCAGTAGCTCTTACTGACCATGGCAATATACTCGGTGCAGTAAATTTTTTTAATATAGCTAAAAAAAATGGGATCAAAGCTATTATCGGGTCGGAGATGTATATTTCTCCTTTTGATATTACCCACAGACCTCAGAGGGGTAGTGGTGAGGCAAATTATCACCATCTTGTAGTGCTGGTTAAAAATGATGTCGGCTACAAGAACATTTCGGAGCTGATCTCAATTTCATTCATAGATGGATTCTACCGTAAACCGAGGATCGACAAAACGATCCTTAAAGAACATAGTGAAGGGCTTGTTATTTTATCGTCATGCATTCAGGGAGAGATCCCATATAATTTTTTAAGAGGAAAAGAGGAAGAAGCATATAAAGCGGCAGAGTGGTATAAAGATGTGTTTGGAGATGATTTTTATATTGAGATCCAGAATCATGGACTTTCTCAGCAGGTACAGGTGTTACCTAAACTAGTGGAATTAGCTAAAGATCTATCGATTCCATTGGTGGCAACAAATGATGTCCATTATAACAACCGTTCTGATTCAGAAGCACGTGAGATACTTATTTGCCTCCAGACCAATGAAGTCTTAAGTAATAACGAAAGAGCCATGAAAAAAGAGACGGATGAAATGTATCTGAAATCTTCAGAGGAGATGGAGGAACTTTTCGCCGATTATCCGGAGGCTATAGATAATACTCTTGAAATTGCGGCAAAGTGCAATTTCGAATTCCGGCTGGGCGAATACTTCCTTCCAAAGTTCACAGTTCCCGATGAGTATTCAATAGATGGATATTTCGAAAAGATCTGCAGGGAAGGTTTTGAAGATATCAGGGCAAAACTTGAAGCGGAAGGGAAGGATCTACCCGTGTATGAGAGAAGGCTGGAATATGAGATAGAGAAGATAAGGGAGATGGAATTTCCAAGTTATTTCCTTATAGTTTGGGATATAATCAGATTTTCTAAAGAGAATGATATTCTGATCGGCCCCGGAAGGGGGTCAGTTGTAGGGAGCCTGGTATCGTATGTTATGGGCATTACCAGCATAGACCCTCTTGAATATGATCTTATTTTTGAAAGATTTCTAAATCCTGAAAGAGTATCAATGCCGGATATCGATCTCGATTTTGACCCTGAGCGGAGAGAGGATGTTATTGAGTATATCAGGAACAAATATGGAGAAGAGAATGTTGCGCAAATAGTTACTTTTGGAAAAATGAAGGCAAAAATGGCGATCAGAGATACTGGTCGGGTTCTGGAAGTACCCCTCGGTGATGTGGATAAACTTGCAAAGCTTATTCCGGAAACGCCTAATGTGAGCCTTCGTGAGGAAGTTGAAAATAATGAGGAACTTCAAAAAGAGATAAAAAGGATGGAGGCCGCTCCAAGACTGATAGATTATGCTCTTAAACTGGAAAATAATATTAGAAATACCGGAATGCATGCAGCAGGTGTGGTTATTGCTCCGAAGAAGCTTATAGAGTTTATGCCGCTTTACAAGGCCAAGGATAAGATTGTTACTCAGTTTGAAAAGGAAGAGGTCGAACAGATCGGGTTGCTGAAGCTGGATATTCTCGGCCTGAAAACTTTAACCATTATAAAGAACATACTCAGCTCTATTAAGGAAATTGAAAAACAGGAGATAGATCTTCAAACTATACCCCTTGATGACAAAAAAACGTTCAAATTATTTCAGGACGGCTATACAGATGGAATATTTCAGTTTGAGAGTTCCGGAATGAGGGATTATCTAAAAAGATCTAAACCGCAAAAATTTGAAGATCTTGTTGTACTTAATGGATTGTACAGGCCGGGCCCTCTCGGAACCGGAATGGCTGATACGTATGTAAGCAGAAAAATTGGAAAGGAGAAGGTCTCATACATATTCAAGGAAACTGAAGAGGTTCTTAAAGATACATATGGGGTTATTGTTTTTCAGGAGCAGGTCATGCGGATCTCTCAGGTGATCGCCGGCTTCCCGATGAGTAAAGCTGATGAGATGAGAAAGATAATGGGAAAGAAGCAGGTTCAGAAACTTCCCGCAGTAAAAAAAGAATTTATGGATGGAGCTGTCAAAAGGGGATTTAATAAAAAGAAAGCTGAAGAACTTTTTTTGCAAATGAGTACTTTTGCTCAATATGGTTTTAATAAATCTCACTCTACTGCTTATGCAAATCTTGCATACCAGACCGCTTATCTCAAAGTTCATTTCCCTGTCTATTTTATGTCCTCTCTCCTGACTGCAGAGTCAGACAAAACGTCTACAGATTCAAAGATAATCCAGTATATTTCAGAGTGCAGAAAAATGGGGATCACCATCCTCCCTCCGGATATAAATAAAAGTTTTGAAAAGTTCAGGGTCGAATCCGCAGGAACTATAAGATATGGCCTCAAAGGGCTTAAGAATGTTGGCGACAAAGCTATCAGAAGTTTTCTTGATGTACGGTTGAATGATGGGGCGTTCACAAGTTATTCAGATTTTATTATCAGGAATAATCTGTCCAAGACCAATAAAGCTGTAATAGAGAGTCTTGTTAAAGCAGGTGCTCTTGACAGTTTTGGAATAAAAAGGAGCACTCTGAGTGCCAGCCTTGAAGAGGTAATTCACCAATCATCACTGATCGACAAGAGGAGAATGAAAAACCAGAGGTCACTTTTTGCTGATGATGATACCGAAAAAATAATTATTTCTAAGGATCATCTTGATCTTGATGAGTGGAAAGAAACTGAAATGATTCAGGGTGAAAAAGAGATCGCCGGAATGTATATAAGTTTAAATCCCATAGAAAAATATAAGAAAGAGATCAAGAAAATATCTAATACAAATATTTCAGCTATTAATTCAGGTGAATTCAAGGGTGAAATAGTGAGGATTGGAGGAGTGGTAACCTCTTTTAAGCAGCGAAAATCCAAGAAAGGGACATTTTATGGGGAGTTGTTCTTTGAGGATCTTTCAGGACGGATCAAGCTTCTGATTTTTTCAAAGCCAAGGCGGAATGGGTTTAGAAATAATGGAGGAGATGAGCGTGTTAACTGGGAGGAGATAAGAGAGGAGTTAAAACTTGATTTCCCTTACTATCTCAAAGGACGAATTCCGGAAAATGGGGACATGAATAAAAATATTTATGTTGAGGAATTGATTGAACTGGAAGTTCTTCTCAAAAAAAGGGCGAGAAAGATCATGATCACTATAGATTACTCAATCCTGAATGATGAATTTTCAGAAGAATTGAAAAAAAAGATGGAAAATCACACTGATTCGATACCGACCTATCTTGTTATATTGAAAGAGAACAAAGAGAGGGTTGTAATAAAATCAGGAAGCCTTAAGCCGACAATTACAATGAAAAAAGATATCGAGAAAATAACCGGAAAAAACACTGTGGAGATATTATATCAATAGTTGAAATAAGCTTTCAGGGTCATTTATTGGCCCCTAAATCAGCCCAGGCTGCTTTCTCTTCGCCATGGCGAATATCCACTTACTCCTAAAGGGGACTTGTTGGTAGGCTTTATTTTTTTATTTTTATCTGAACTTTCCCCTTACTTATTGTCAGATTAATATTTGCATCAATGATATTTGCCGATATCATTTTTAATTTTATCATATTGATGATGTCATCTTTGGGTTTTACCTTGCCCTTATTGTTTTGATTGACCATGTTGTTGTATTCGTTGTAGAAAGAGTCAAAAGATGACTCTTTGTTTAGTGAAACGGAGGAATCCCTGCTCTTAGGGGAATCGGGTTGCTCTTTCATCTCATATTTTGGTGTTTTTGAGGGCCTGTTGATAGCGCCAACTTCAAGTTGGCTAAGCTTTTTCAGCCACATATTATTATAGAGATAGAATCTGGAAGATAAATTTTGCAACAGGAAATCCAGTTTGCCTGACCTAAGGTCCTTTGATTGTACATCTCTTATTATTTTTTCAATATTCACCCTCTCTTTTTCAGGAGGGATATTTACTTCACCAGCAAAGAATAAATTGTATTCAGTCTTCAGGGCTTCAATTCTGCCCTCTGTTTTGTGAATCAGAGCTTCGAACTTTCTCTGTCTTTCCCTTATAGATTCCATTTAATAGTTTCTAAATATCTCTTGCTCTTTAAGCACTCTTGCAACACCTTCGGCGAGAGATTTCATTTCATCCTCCCCCGGATATAGTTTAACAGGTGCTATAAATGATATTCTATCACTTATCAGTTTGACAAGAAACTTTGCATTAGCCATTCCACCAGTTAAAATAATCTGGTCAACCTTACCATTCGTTACAGTTGCCATTGCACCTGCATCTTTTGCGATCTGGTAAGCCATTGCATTCACTACTTCGATAACTTTCTTATCTCCTGACATATACATTTCTTCTATCTTCATAAAATCTTTTGTATTAAGGTAAGAATTAAGTCCGCCCTCTCCGAAGAGTGTTTTTGAAAATGCTTTATAATCAGAATTGTTTTCAATGACATATTTAATTACCTGAAGTATAGGCAATCCTCCCGACCTGTCAGGTGAGAATGTCCCCTCTTCACTCGGGTTAATACTATCAACCATTATCCCTTTTTCATGAATGGAAACGGATATTCCGGTTCCGAGATGGATCACGATAAGATTCAATTCCGAATATTTGCTATTCGACTCGCAAGCATATCTTTTGCATACTGCTTTCATGTTCAGAGCATGGGAGAGCATTCTTCTCTCAAAAAGAGCATGACCCGAATATCTGGCAAGCGGGCAGAATTCATCTACTGATATCGGATCGACAATATAGCAATTAATTCCAGTCTTAGCTGCGATACTGAAGCCGATCTGTGCAGACAGATGTGAAGCGTGAAGTCCTCTTTTCGCTTCGATCAGGTCGTTTATCATTGCCTGATTCACCTTGTAAGTACCACTCTTTAGTGGTTTCAAAAGACCGCCTCTGGCAGAAATAGCTTTTAGATCATTTATGTCCACTCCTTTATCTTCAAGAAAGTTCAATATAATCTTCTCTCTGAATTGGATCTGATCATTAATATTGTCAAAATCTTTAAGCTCTTCATCAGAGTGCTTTATTGATTCAACAAAAACAGGGTTCTCCATGTCAAAAACAGCGATCTTTGTTGATGTATTGCCGGTATTAATCACAAGTATCGGGGCGTTCATTCAATTCTCCTTTTTCATGTACTTTTCTATTATTGGTTTCATTCTTCTCAGCGTATCACTCTGTAAATTATTCAGGTCGGTAAGTATAGCTCCTTCAAGGGAATTATTGCATTGGCAATTTGATCTTGTTGAGTCTATAGCAGCAATCAAATTTTTTACAAGTTGAAGCCCGCTTGAAATATTTTTATTTAAATTGTTAACAACCATTTCTGCAGTTACATTCTCGGAATCCGGATGCCAGCAATCATAGTCAGTTATAAAGGCCAGCGGTATAAAACATATCTCGAGCTCTTTTGCAAACTTAGCTTCAAGAGCCTGGGTCATGCCGATAACAGAGCAATCTGATCTTCTGTATGATTCAGATTCAGATTTCGATGAAAATTGGGGCCCTTCCATATTGAAGTAGGTCCCTCCGAAGTGTGTTTCAATACCTGTCTTCATTGCAGTATTGTATGCGATTTTACTATAGAAGGGGCATACCGGATGTGCCATCGAAACATGTGCCACGATCCCTTTTTCAAAATATGTTTTTTCTCTCTTAAATGTATTGTCTATATATTGATCAGGGATGAGAAGGTGTGTCGGTTTAATGTCCTCTTTGAGGGATCCTACTGCGGTTGATGATATCAGCTTGTCAACGCCAAGAACTTTCATTGCATAGAGATTGGATCTGTAGTTTACTTCCGATGGATTGAGCCTGTGTCCTGCGCCGTGCCTGGCGAGAAATGCTACGTTTGCTTCTCCTATCTTTCCAGTTATGACGTTATCGGAAGGTTTCCCGTATGGAGTATCAATATCTGCCAGTTCTCTGTTCTTTATAACATCGAGATTATAAAGTCCGCTTCCACCGATTATCCCGATCCTGTTTTCAACTGGATTTAATTTGCTCATATCTCTCCCGGTATTAATAAGTATTCTTAATAGATTGAGCAGTTAATGTCAAGGAAATTTAGTCTGCCAATTTGCTTCGGGAAAGATCAAGAGATCAGATAAAAGATTCAGTTTGGTTGTTCAGAAAGGGTGATGTCACCATAACTTGTATTGATATTAATTTCCGCTCCGCTTCCGGTTCTTGAAAATGTTGTCAGATACTTTGATTTGACCGAACTTACCTCAAGGTTTGATCTGTTTGAGATGTCTCCGTATTTTGTGTTCATGCTGATCGTCGGGTCAGTGTTCCCCGGAATCTTTAATGCAATGTCAGAATAAGAGTTGGTTATAAATATTCTCTTGAACATCGAATTTAATGAGAGATCAAGATCCCCGTGTGTAAGGAGGACGTTCAGGGAAGAGCCTTTAAGGTCTCTTAACCTGATCTTATTATAAGAGTTTTTTATAGAAATTGATTCGGAGCTTAAATTGTCAGCTATAATCTTGCAATGTCTGGAAGTTATAAGGAATTCTTTTGTTATAACATCAGATAAACTAATCAGATTGTGAGAGTTCTTTATCTTGATATGATCAGATCTTATTTCTGATAGCTTCATTTTGGTGTGAACCCCTTCGATCTCCACCGAAACACTCTCCCTTATATCTGAAAGATCAAGGGATGAATGTGAGATCCTGCAAAAGACCGAAGAAGATCCGGAAACATCAACTCGTGAATATTTCAGATCAAGTTCTGTTCTTCCGCTAATATTTCTTATTGTCGTTTTCCCGAATCTGTTCCTTATGTAAACATCTGATTGAATATTTTCAATTTTCACATCTCCGAACTTGCCATCGACCTCTAAAGGAGCATCTGATCTGTCAATTATTATGCTACCGAATCTATTCTTCACTTTGAGTGTAATTTCTTTTGGTATATTTATTTTAAAATGTGTTCTCACCCTTGCGTAAGGGAATTCATCATCTGACGGGTTGGTTTCAATTATAGCCTTCGTCCCCTCTTTTCTGTTTATGGTTTTTACCATATTTTTGAATTGTTCAACTTTCGATTCATTTTTGTGATAGACAACCTTAACAAGTTCTACTGAGATTCTCTTGTCTATAGAAGGTGATATCTCTACGCTTCCTGCCGGATTGTCAAAGACTAAGGTTTTTACAGGGCCATCAAAACTAAAATTTTCGCTAAATTCATGAGGGTGGTTTTTGTCTTTTATCGATTTGCTGTCAGAACTGCAGTTCTTTAGAAAAGAGATATCTCCGGAATCAATATACTGGAAAACAAAACCAAATATTATAAGCCCGGCTACCAGGTATAATTCTTTCTTTTTCATTTTTTCTGTATTATATAAGCTACAATGTTCCTGCCTCCGATAAAGATCAGGATCAGCGGCCAGTATGTAGTAGCAATATTCCATATGTTAAGATCTGTCCATCCCAGATTTCTTGAAAGAAAAAGGATTCCCAGTAAGATTATTAGTATCCCCCAGATAATTGTCTCGCCTTTTTTCTTACTCATCTTCATTCTCCTTTACGACAATGTATTCTATGACCATTTTCAGCCCAATCCCTATTATGAGAAGAGGCCACAATTTAATTATGCTTTTATAACTTATGACATCAAGGTTTCTTAGCATGAACAATATACCCAGTATAAATATTATAATAGAACCTGTTAATGAGCTTTCAGATGAAAACTCTTCTGAATCAGATCTGCTTGTGACACCTACCTTCTTGGCCTCATTGAAACTATCAATGATCTGGAATACATAAAAACCTGCAAGCAGAAGAGCGAAAACTATTATCTCCATCTCCATCGATTGCCTGCCGTCATCTGCAGAAAAAACCAGCAATACGATCAGCAGAGCAAACAGGAGCATATAAGAGAATCCTTTAGTGTAATTCCCCACATAAAATAATCCTGACCCGGGGAAGAGACCCGAAATTAATGCTGCAAGTCCCGGATTCTTTTTTTCCGTATAATCTTTATTTTCATCCATATTTAAACCCCCTTACTGTTTTTTTTTTTGCTTTTGCGTCTCTTTTCTTTTTATTTGCTTTTGTAATAACCTCAGTTTTTTTAAATATGAAGAGATTATTCGATTCTTTTATCCTTCCAATAAATGCCTCGGCTTGAACGACAAAATTTTCAACACCTGCAACAGCAGTATGGAGTGTTTTGTTGGCAGCAGGAAATATATTGGTGAAATAAAATAGGTTTAAAAAAAGAACTATAGTGCCTATACCGGCAGCGACCCATTTCAGGAACGCATAATTTCGTATAGGAGTTTTTTCTTCCTCAGCTTCACCGATAAGGTAGAGCCTGTTTTTCAGAAAGAATGGCACATCTTCGTTTAGCTCGGGGAGAATGGCCTTTATGTGATCAACTTCTTCAATGACTTCGTTACACGCAGGACAAGTGTCCATATGTGCAGTGAATTCCTTCCTCTGATCCGGATCGAGGGTGTTGTCCTGATACGCTGACAAAAGTTCTTCAAAAATATTGCAATTCATCCTGTTCACCTCTCCTCATACAATCTTGCAAGTTGGATCCTTGCCCTGTTGATCTTTGATTTGACGGTACCTAACGGAATGTTCAATGAGTCTGCTATCTCCTGATAGGAGTGATTCTGAATGTCTCTAAGGATCAGTAATGATCTCACTTCAGGTTTTAACTGAAGCATTTTTTCTCTTAGTTTGTTAAGATCTCCACTCTTTATAAGGTTCTCTTCCGGGGAGTTTTCATCTTTTACCAGATTGTCTTCAAGCTCGATCCTGAAATTATTTTTTTTGTTTTTTCTCCAATAATCGATACAGTGATTTTTCGAGATCCTGACAATCCATGAAGATATGTTAAAGCTCTCATCAAATTTATCAATGTTCTTATAGATCTTAATAAATATATCCTGAGTAAGGTCGTTGGCGTCATCGCTGCTGCCGCAGAAATTAAATGCCAGATTGTAAACTGTTCTTGAATATTTGTCTATTAACATATTCCAACCTCTCTTGTCTCCTTCTTTGATATATTTAATTAATACTCTATTTTCCATTCCGCATCTATTAAACGTCTTTATATGATAAAAGTTCCATTAATAATTTATCATATTCAGGTTTTAATGTTAATGAAAAGCCATATTGATATTGTAGAGAATAATATTATAGGTGCGAACGCTGATATGAACGGGGAAAGGAAACCCGATGACCCCATTGCGCTAGATATGCCGAATGCTCCCCAGAATATCATTGATATCCCTACAGCGATTCCAATCCCGTACAGAGTCCCCCTTTTTCCCATTTTGAATGAGAACGGGATCGCTATCAACACCATTATAAGGCTTGAAAATGGGAATGAATATTTATAGTACAATTTCGCCTCATACCTGCCCGGATCAGACCTGTTGTTCTTCAGGTATTTAATATATTCCTTGAGTTGAGAGATGTTCATGTGCTGGGGGAAAGATATTCTTTTAAGGAAAAGGCTCTTCCCTCCCTGTATCTCCAGTCTCTCAGATGTGAATTCAGTATATTCTTCGGGAATATTATCCTTGAACTTTCTTCTGAATCCGTCTCTGAGTATCAAAGTGTCCTTATTGCTCCATATTGCATATTTTGAAGTAAGCCTTAATTTCATTTTAAAATCTTCATCAAATTGAATAGCGGTGAAGTTTCTGTAGCGGCTCTTGTTCTTTTCAAGAAAATCATAAAAATAGAGAAAATTGTTTTTTCCGGAAACCCAGAATTTGTCAAATTCAATTTCTGTATTTGATTTTCGCTTATATATCGTATCCAGGGTCCTCATCGCCTTCTTGTTAGCGTCGGGAGTTATTTTTTCCTGAATCATAAAATAACCGATGGAGAGGAAAACACCTAAGAAAATGGCGGGGATGGCAACTCTGTATAGGCTGATCCCACTAACCTGGACTGCTGTGATCTCGTTATTTTTACTCATCAGAGAAAATGTAAGAAGAACAGATGTAAGTATTGAGACCGGGAGAACAAAGCTTATCATTTCCGGCGTATTATAATAAACATATTTGAACACATAAAAGAACGGGACATTGTTCTCAATAACGCTGTCGATAAGCTCTACAATTCTTACAATGTAGAATACAAGCATCAAAGACACAAATATCAGGATAAGCATCGAGATCATTTTTTTCATAATATAGATATCTGTCCGCTTAAAGATCCGTAACTTTGAAGTGCTGTCTGTTGAAGGGATCTTTTCTCTACCCACCATTCGTGCCAATTTCCTGAATGGGGTGAATATTTTTTCCCAGTTCAGAGACTTTTCTTTTGAACTGTATAAATAAAAAATGATCCCGGAAGCGAGGAGAAAAAAATTGGGGGCCCACATTCCCAGGAATGGGGAGACTATTTTTTTTACTACAAGGTTCTGAAAAGTAGTGATGGTTGTATAGTAGATGAATATTATCCCCAGAGAAATAATAAATCCACTGACCTTCCCTCCTTTCTTTGTAGAAATGCCTAGAGATAATGCGAGGAACCCTAAGGCGAGGCAGGCAAAGGGGAGAGCAAACTTTCTGTGGAATTCTCTGGCGAGAAGAATATTGTCGGGATATTCCTTCATCTTTTTTATAAGATCAGGAAATGTTAATTGCTGGCTTTGCCGAGCCTGCTTTATATTTGTGAATTCGGGGATCTCCTCAGATGAGTTTATGTGAGAGGTCGTAAAATAGTTCTTCCCCGGGTTCTTCTTGTCAAAACTGTGTAAAGTTGCATTTTTCAATGCGAAGAAACTTCTTCTCTTATCTTTATCCTGAATTATACGCCCCTTCTCTGCGAGAATTATATTGTCTCTCTTCCTGTCTCTTCTCGAATACAAAAAAACATCTTTCCACTCATTTGTCCTGTTATCGATGTCGTTAAAGTAAAGAACGTATGTAGGGAACTCTCTATTGAAAGTTCTTGGTTTGATATTGGACATAGCCCTGGATAACATTATCTTTGTCTTTAATTTCTGGAATTGATAATTACTCTCAGGAGCAACGTACATGATAAGGATAGATGAAACTATCCAGGTGATAACAGAGAACATGATGATCGGCTTGAGGATCCTGAAATTACTTACACCCATAGTTCGTAATGCGACAATTTCTGAATCAGTGCTCATCCTGCTCATCCCGGCCAGAACACCCATGAGAGTTGCCATCGGGATCGTAAATGCAAGGAGGTCAGGGAGCAGATAAAGGAGGATCTTCATTATTGTAAAAGTTGTGGCACCCTTAGAAATAAGAGTATGTGAAAGTATGAATATCATGTTGATCAGGAGAGTGAATGTGTATATGGCAAGACCTACTCCGAACGGGGCTGCGATCTCTTTCAGGATATACTTGTCGAAGGTTTTCAACATGGATCAATGATATCACAGACCGCTATACAATCCAATAAATCCGGACTTGCTTTCGGCCTTGAAATCCTTTATCTTTTGTATCTGAATTGGAGGAATAATGAAAAGATCAAAATGTCTGATACTTGTCATATTGATATTCTGTATGTTTCCTTTTTTCGACTATGGAAATATTGTTTCAGAGAAAGTTCCGGTAGTTGTCATGTGTCGTCCGACCATAGATCAGATCAGAAATATTGTCGTAATGAAAAGTGCCGGGCTGCTTGGAGAAGGGGAGATCAGTCTTATCTGTGTATATCATGAGAATGAACTTACCAATTATGCTCTTTCCCGGAAGTATGTTGGCGACAGAAGGCTGAAATGGGTATCTTTTGCAGAATTGAAGGGAAAGGTCGCGAGAAATGACCTTTTCAGGAAAAATATCTGGACATCTCAGTTCAGGGAAATATTTGATGTGTCTGATGGAATAATTTTTACCGGAGGAATGGACATCCCTCCCGGGATATATGGAGAGAAGAACTCCCTCCTGACTGAAGCTACTACACCTTACAGGACCATGTATGAAACTTCTTTCCTGTTCCACCTTATCGGTGGGAATCAAAATATGGGCTTTAAACCTTTCCTGGAAGATAAGCCAGGCTATCCTGTGCTGGGAATATGTCTCGGTGCTCAAACCATGAATGTTGCAGCAGGGGGATCTCTTGTTCAGGATATTCCTTCTGAAGTGTATGGACTGGGGTCTGTAGAGGCGGTTTTAACTCAGGGTAGAGAAAAAATTCATAGTGCCCGATACATAAAAGCTTTGTTCCCCGGAGAGTCAAAAGATATTGCACCTGCTTTTCATGGGATAAAAATTGCACAAAAGTCTATCTTGTTAAAAAAGATCATGGGAGGCTTGAAGGGATATCCAATGGTGCTCTCTTCACATCACCAGTCCGTGGAAAAACCGGGAAAAGATCTGTTTGTAGCAGCAACATCAACAGATGGAAAAATAATTGAATCTTTAGAACATGCCAAATTTAAAAATGTACTTGGGGTACAATTCCATCCGGAATACAGATATCTTCATAAAGGATTGAAATTTTTTACAAATGATCCTGACGGAAAGAGATTTTTCTCTCTCAAAACCTTCCTGAAAAAAAATCCTCCATCTGTCATTTTCCACAAGAATTTATGGAAATGGTTTGCCTCGGAAATTCAGCATTGACAGGTAAAAGTTTGATTTTTCCCTCAAAATTACTTATAATACCCCGTGACCTAAAATGAAGAGGCAGATAAATGGCAGAAGATTTATTAAAGAGTATAGAACAGTTGAGCAGGGAGAGAGGTATATCTCCCGACATTTTCTATTCCGCCATTGAGGAAGCCCTTCTCACAGTAGCCGACAAGTACTTTGATCATAAAGCCGAGGTCAAAGTTGAGATCAACAGGGAAAGAGGAACTATAAATGCCTATACTGAAAAACTTGTCATTAACGATAATCCTCAGGATGCTTCAGAGATATCCTGGAAAGATGCTCTAAAACACGATTCCAAAGCAAAACTCGGAGATGAAATAAAAATATTTCTCCCAGGGGAAACCCTTGGAAGAGTCGCTGCCCAGACAGCCAGAAATATTATTATGGATAAAGTTCAGAAAGCAGAGCAGCAGACGATTTATTCAAAATATGTTCAATTGACCGACACACTTATTTCCGGCGAAGTTCGGAGGATTGAGAATAATAGTGTTATTGCGGCTCTTGAGATTGGAGAAGCAATAATTCCTGAGAAAGAACTCTCCCCGAAAGATGAGTATAAAAAAGGGGATATAATCAGATTCTACGTTAAGCGTGTTTTTCCGGAAGGAAGAGGTCCTCTTGTTCTGGGATCAAGATATCTTAATAATTTTGTTGAAAAACTTATAGAGAAAGAGGTTCCTGAAGTTTCTGAAGGAATCGTAAAAATATTTTCTGTTTCAAGAGAACCAGGTTTTAAAACCAAGGTTGCTGTATATTCGACGGATAAAAGTATTGATCCTGTAGGTGCTGTTGTGGGAATGAATGGGAACAGAGTCCTCTCGATCACTAAAGAGCTTCAGGGAGAGAGGGTAGATGTTATTGCGTGGAATGAGTCTCCGGAACGGTTCATATCATCGGCACTTACTCCGGCAGAGGTCACATTGGTCTCCATAGTAAATGAACCGGCAAGAATGGCTGAAGCAACAGTGACAGACAGCACACTTTCTGCTGCAATAGGGAAAAAAGGGATAAATATTAAACTGGCTTCAAAACTTACCAAATGGAACATTCAGTTAACTAACAGGATGGAACTCCGGTCAAAAGTGGACCAGAAAAAATTGTAGGAGGGTTATATGCAGAATATCAAATTACATGAGGCGACAAAACAGTTTAATATAACAAATAAACTAGCAATGTTTTTCCTTGAGAAGCATGAGGTACCGGTTAAATCTCATTCATCAGCAATTTCAATGGAGCAGCTGGAATTACTGAGGAGTTTTTCAAAAGATCCCGGGAAGATTAAAGATACAACAAAAGAATATGAAAAGTTTTTAAAAGAGAAGAAAAAGAAGCCTGCTAAAGAAGTTAAGAAAGCTGAGGTTGAAAAAACACCTGAAGTTGTAGAGAAAACTGACATTGCAGAGGCCGAAAAAAAGATCAAGGAAGAGCCTGTAATAATAGAGGAAGAGAAGAAGCCGGAAGCTCCGCCTGTTGTGATAGAGAAAGTTGTTGAAGAAAAGAAAAAACCCGAGCCTGTAAAGGTTGTAGCTCCGGTTCCGGAAAAACCTGTCGAAAAGAGAGAGGAAAAAATAGTAAAGCCTGTAGAGAAGGTGGTTGCTCAGCCAAAACCGGCCCCGACTGTACATAAGGCGGGGAAAAAACTTCCGGAAAGAAGGACCACCATTGCTGATCTGAGAAGGAGGCGTCCCTCCAGGCATGGAAGACGTGATCACAGAGGAAGAGGTGAAAAGAGGGTTCCGGAAGTAAGTACGGTCCCTAAGAAAGAAGCTGATCTTTCAGCTGTACCGGAAATGATCCAGACATCGAATTTCATCACTCTCAAGGAGCTCGGAGAGAAATTAAACATAAAACTGAAATTTATTGAGGATAAGATGATGGAGTCAGGTGTAGAATTCCATCTGAACCAATTCCTGAACGAAGAGGAGATCAAAAGTATCTGCTCTGAATTTAATGTAGAAGTAAATATAGTCGGTTACGAAGAAGAAGTATTCTCCGATCTGCTCAGAAGTAAAAAGCATGAAATGACCACCAGGCCTCCGGTTGTTACGGTTATGGGGCATGTAGATCATGGTAAAACGACTCTGCTTGACACTTTAAGAAAAACAAGAGTTGTAGATCGTGAAGCCGGAGGGATAACCCAGAAGATCGGTGCATACAAATTGAAAACAAAGAAAGGAGATATAGTTTTTATCGATACTCCTGGTCATGAAGCATTTACCAATCTGCGTGCAAGAGGGGCTAAGGTAACGGATATAGTTGTACTGGTAGTTGCAGCTAATGATGGGGTCAAACCTCAGACAATAGAGGCGATCAACCATGCAAAAGCTGCCGGAGCGCCATTGATAGTTGCAATTAATAAGATCGATCTTGATGGTGCAGATGCCAACAAAGTTAAACAAGAATTGACTACTCACAATATCGTTGTGGAGGATTGGGGCGGAGATGTTGTTTCCGTTGATATATCTGCAAAAAACAATACAAATCTTGACTCTTTCCTTGAAATGGTATCTCTCGTAGCGGATATGCTGGAGCTTAAGTCATATAAAGATGTTTCAGGCTGGGGTACTGTAATTGAGGCACGTCTTGACCCCAAACTCGGCCCGGTAGGCACAGTCCTTGTTCAGGAGGGTCGGATAAAAAGGGGAGACTTTTTTATCTCAGGTAATTCCACAGGTAAGATCAGATCACTTTTTGATGATGCTGGTAAGACTTTAAATGAAGCTGTAAGTCCAGCTCCTGTGGAGGTGATGGGGTTTGAAGTTGTTCCTGAAGCAGGCGAAAGATTTCAGATTGTAGAGGATATATCGAAGGCAAACAAAGTAATTGAACTAAGAAAGCAGTTTAACAAAGAGACAAAAAGAGATGAGGTCGAAGCCGATAAAAAGCTGAGTCTTCAGAACCTTTTTCAGAAGATGGATGAGAAATTGATCAAAGAATTCCCGATAGTTCTTAAAACCGATAACTTCGGCTCAGGAGAGATCCTTGTTGATATCCTGATGAAGATGGGAGTCAAGGAACTTAAAGTGAATGTTGTGCATAAAAGTATTGGAAATATTACTGACAGTGATGTTTTACTTGCTGCAACATCAGGAGCGGTTATTCTTGGATTTAATGTAAAAGCACCTCAGAAAGTACTTGTTTCTGCTAAAAGAGAGGGTATTGAGATAAAACTTTACAGTGTGATCTATCACCTGATAGAGGAACTCGAAAAGGCGATTAAGGGTGAGATCGATCCTGTTTTCATTGAGTCGCAGATAGGGAAAATCGAGGTTCTGCAGAAATTTAAGATCTCAAAACTCGGCAATATTGCCGGATGTATTGTAAGAGAAGGGAAGATCACAAATAAATCACTTCTTAAGGTTATGAGGGGTGATGATCTGGTATTTGAAGGTGAGATCGAAACTTTAAAAAGGGTTAAAGATGAAGTAAAAGAAGTGAATGCAGGGACTGAATGTGGAATTAAACTGAAAAATTTCAATACTATAGAAATTGGTGATTTTATAGAGGTTTATGAACTGAAGCAACAGTGATTATAGGTCTTATGAGAATAACCCTTCTTGCAAAAAGTGTACACAGTCTGAAGGAAAAAAGGCGGATAGTGTCAAGTATCAAGGAGAAACTAAAAAACAAATTCAATATCTCCATTATTGAGAGTAACTATCAGGATGTTTGGCAAAAAATAGAAATATCAATTGCAATGTTGTCAGGATCAAAAGAGATTGTCGATAAGGTTTTCCGTCAGTGTGAAGATCATATATTTGATAATTATCCTGTAGAGATCCTGGATGTTGAATTAGAGTATTTATAATGTCATTTCGAGTTGAGAAAATTTCAAGTATTTTAAAGAATGCTATCGGGGAGATTCTACTGAATAAGGTGGCTGACCCTGACCTTCGCTCAACATCTGTATCAAATGTTATCCTTAGCGGGGATTTTAAAATTGCAAAGATCTTTGTTTCTTCTTTCGAATCTGATCCGGAAACTATCATTAAGAAGCTGAAGAATGCCAGAGGATATATAAGAAAAGAGTTGTCGAGATCTACATATCTCAAGTTTTTACCGGATCTTCATTTTTTTTATGATACCGCTTTTGAGTTTGATCAGAAAGTAGTTGATGAAAACGGAGTAGGAGATCAATGAAAAAGGAAATAGCCCGGAAGATCTTTGAAGCAAAAAATATTGCTTTAAGTTCACATATCCGCCCGGATGCAGATTGTGTCGGAAGCGGGATCGCCCTATGCCTGATGCTGGAGCAGCTTGGAAAGAATGTCAGTTTCAGAAATAGTGATAGAGCATCTTTCCCGATCACAGAATTCCCGGGGTTTGACAGGGTTGAATATAAACAGATCTATCCGGATAATTTTGATCTTGTAATTCTATTGGAAGGGGGAAGTGAGGATCGGCATGAACAAAAGAATCTTTCTGAGTATTTTACGATAAACATTGATCATCATGTTACAAGTTCGACAATCTCAGATTTGAACTGGATAGATCCTGAAGCATCCGCAGTTGGAGAGTTGATATTCGATCTCGGGAAGGAATTAAAAATTGAATTCACCAAGGAGATCGGTTTTAATCTATATGCCGCTATTGCTTCAGATACAGGCTCTTTTAAATATTCGAACACATCCTATCATGCGTTGAAGACTGCATCAGAAGTAGTTAAAAGATCGGGGATCGAACCTCACCTGGTTAGTGATCTTATCTTTAATTCAAATCCTGCTGAGAAGGTTGTACTTATCAGGAAGATACTTGCAACACTGGAATTTCATCATAAAGGAGAGATGGCCTTCATATTCTGCAGTGCAGATTTCATTGACTCCGGGAGTATCGATGATTATGAAACAGAAGATATTATTTCTATAGTAAGATCGGTCATTGGAGTTAAAGTAGTGTTATTTCTCAAGGAGATCGGGTCTGATCTGTTTAGAGCATCTGTAAGATCGAAAGGTGATTTCAGTGCTTCTGCAATAGCTGCTCACTTCAATGGAGGGGGGCATGGCCATGCAGCCGGATTTTTTTTCACCGGAAAATTTGCGGAAGCTAAAAAAGAGATCACGAATATTATTCTCGATCAATTGAAGGGATAAGAAAATTATACGAAAGAAATGATAAACGGAATTATACTGATCAGAAAGGAGAAGGGTTTTACTTCTCATGATGTTGTAAAGAAGGTGAAATCAATTCTCGGTGTAAAAAAGGCCGGGCATTTCGGAACTCTCGATCCGCTGGCGGAAGGCTTACTCCTGGTGGGAGTGGGAAACGTTACTAAATTCTTTGATTTTTTTGTTGGAAGAAACAAAACCTATTCGGGAATGATCAAATTCGGTTATGCGACCACAACTTATGACAATGAAGGTGAGCAGGTTGGAGAGAATAAAGATATAGATCTGAGCAAAATTGATATGGAAGAGCTTCTATCAGGATTCAGGGGGCGATTTCTCCAATACCCACCTATATACTCAGCAAAAAAATACAAAGGAGTACCTCTTTATAAATATGCAAGAAAAAATCTGGAGGTAAAAATTGAACCTGTGGAAGTAGAAATCTTTTCACTTGAATCAGAAATAGTTGCGAATGATACGCTTAGCTTCCGTACTGTTACTTCTTCAGGGACCTACCTTCGATCTCTGGCACACGATATTGGTGTTTTAGCCGGGACAGGTGCTTATCTGAAGGAGCTTACGAGAGAGACCGTCGGGGAGTTTGATCTCAAAGATGCAATAACCCTTCAGGAGCTTGAATCCCAATCGGGCAGAGAGAGCGATATTCAGAAAGGGGTGATCCCTATCGAGATGCTTCTTGAAGAATTTCCGAGAATAATTGTTTCCCAGAATGGAAGTGAGATGGTTAAGAATGGTGCTATGCTGTCACTCAAAGATATTATGGAAGTTTCATCCGGAGCTGATTCCGAAAATTACAGGATATTTGATTATGATGGAAATCTTCTGGCATTTGCCAAGAAAGATGCGGTACTTCACAGATTCAAACCTTTTTTAGTTTTTAATAATAAATAGTAACGGAAAACTGGCTCTCGTTATCCTTGAATTTATAATCGTTTATCCCTATATATAGCTTGCCCTTTTTCTTGCTTTTGAAAGGTGCTTTGTTATCCCCTACATAAAACGGTTTCCCCTTCTCTCCTATCTTTGCTATCACAGCTCCGGTTGGTTGAGTGGGCAATTGTTTGTTTCTGTGCCATCTTACATTCAGTTCTCCGTAGTGGAGAACTTTAAGATCTTTTTCGATAAATATCGATCCGGTTATTGAGAAAAGGACTTCCTGATTCTCACTCAAATTAATTCCTGTATCTTTCCAGTTCTTTCCGGCAGGAAGCGTGATTCGGACAACCCTTTTACCTCTCCGCAGTTTCCTGTATTTTTTCTCAAGTTCATGAGATTTTCCTACCCCTTCCTGCTTTGGATTAAAGATTATTTTATGTATTTTGAACATGGGGAATCTTTTTGTGTCTGAGACTTTTCCGAACTCATAAACATTAAAGTATATGGTTTCAAATCTGTAAGCAACAAATTTACCTTCATAGATCTGATTATCAATTGTATAAAGGGTGTCGGCTGCTAAAGTGTTCACAAAAATTGCAGGTAATAATAATAGAAAGAAAAGTTTATAACTCATTGCATTTTGTTCCTTTAATGTATTCCCCTTTATAAACTATTTCCGTGTAACTTTCAATGAATATCCTCTCATTTAAAGATATAAGTACCGGGTTTTCAATAGTCCTTATCTTTATTGAATCTCCCACCATTCCGAGGTTATGCAAAACTGCAAAAACAGCTGTACTTCCGGTAGATGAAAATGGGGTGATGCCTGCTCCCCTTTCGTAAAAGAATGCTTCGATCTCAGGGATATCCTTCCCACGTATTTTTTCTATGGGGAAAACAAATTCAACATTAGTTCTGTGAGGGAAGATGTCTCCGGATTCAAGTAACTTGCCCGACATTTCCAGTTTTGTTATATCATCAGGATAATCCTTAAGGATTACAACAGCATGAGGATTTCCTGTGGAAACAGGGAAAAAACTGATCCCTTTATAATCATACTCTTTTCTGGCGGAGGTCAAAAACGGGAAGAATTTGTTATTATTGAATTCGGGGAGTCCCATATCTACTTCCATTTTGAAGCGATTTTCCACTTTGTCGATGAGGCGTATGATCCTTGAGCCTGCCCTGGTTCGCAGTGTTATGGGGTCTCTGCTTCTCCTCATCGAAAATAATGTAGCGGAAAGACCTGCCATACCATTGCCGGAAATTTCAGCTTCGCTACCGTCACTATTGAAGATAGAAAAATTAAATATCTCATCTTCAGGTGAGAAGAAGATAACACCATCAGCACCGGGGTTTTTAAGTTTGTCACATATTTCCTGAGAGAAATCCCCCTCAGTCATGCCGAGTTTAGTAAACTCACCCCGATCAACGATAATAAAATCATTCCCCGAGGTGGAAGTTTTATGAAATATCATTCGGGAAGTACAAACTTGATGTAAGATTCCTGCCCGGATCTGTTTACATACAGGAACACATATGATCCCGGCTTTTTCGTTGAGAGTATTTTCCGGAACTGATCAACTGATTCTATTTCAGTTCTATTCACACCGAGGATCACATCAAATGGCTTTATTCCATTCTTTGAGGCTATACCTGAAGATTTTTGTACAACGACACCTCTGGTTGTCCTTAGTTCCAATTCTCTTGCGAGGGATCTGCTGTTATCTACAAGTATCATTCCCAGATCAATGGTTCTGCCATCTTCCCCGGATGATCTGAATTTTATCGTATCAGGGGCTTCACCGATCTTTACACTTACATTTAGAAGTTTTTCACCTCTGTAGAGAGAAAGCTTTACGACATCTCCGGGACTCAGGTTTGCTATCTTCAGGCTAAGGTCACTACCATTTTTGATCCTGTCACCATTAAGTTTTATGATAAAATCGTTCCTTTTTAATCCTGCTTTCTGTGCAGGGGAGTTATCCTCCACATTCTGAACAAGGAGCCCCGCCATAGGGTAATCAAATTGTTTGGCTTCGTCTTTGTCCAATTGACGGATGCTTATACCAAGCCATCCTCTGACAACTCTCCCTTTTGTTCTAATATCGCCTATTACTTTTTTTGCCATATTTGATGATATGGCAAATCCGATACCGACACTACCGCCTGCAGGGGCGATGATCACTGAATTTATACCTACGACTTTTCCATCCATATTTATCAGAGGCCCGCCGGAATTCCCCCTGTTTATTGCAGCATCGGTCTGGAGATAGTCTTCATAATCGGTGGCTCCGATCCTTCTGTCCTTTGCAGATATTATACCGGCTGTTACTGTAAGGTCCTGACCGAACGGGTTGCCTATTGCGAGTACCCATTCTCCTATTTCTACAGCATCAGAATCACCAAGATTTATAAATGGGAAATTTTTACCCTTTATTTTTAAAAGTGCAAGATCTGTTTTTGGATCAGTACCAATGATCTTTGCTACATATTTTTTTTCATCAGCAGTTGTTATAGTTACTTTTATAGCACCTTTAACAACATGGTTGTTGGTTACTATATACCCATCATTAGAGATCAGGAATCCGGATCCTATACCCGATACTTTCTCACTTCTTCTCGGAGAGTTAAAAAATCTGTCAAAGAAATCATCACCGAAAGCAGAACGTCTTCTCTGTCTTATCGCCTCTGAAGTTACTTTTACAACCGTAGGTTTAACTTTCTTCACAAGCGGAGCAAAGTTAAGTCCTCCTGTTTTTCCGATCTCCGCATATGCTTCTGTCTGTTTTATTGTGGGGGCTTTAGTTGAATCTTTCTGAACAAAGCCGAATGTTAATGCAAAGAATATTGCTCCTGCCAGGAAACTGGCGCCAGCGACTAACCCGATCTTTTTCATATTACTCCTCCTAAGGGCTTATTAAAAGTATGACGCTAAAGTTTCTCTATTAGTTTCATAATATGTGAATTATATAGAATATTCAGGGACGATTCAAATTGAACATAACGGGAAATCAGTTGTGAAGTCCAAACTCTCCCCCCGGTTAAGAGGGGGAGAGTTTTATTGAATTTTTGGTTAAATAGTTTTCTAGAAATTACGGAACAAATTATAGTAACTTGGAAATGTTATTGATCTGACAATAAAGTATATCAGGGCATTAATAGCTATGTTAGCTACAATCACTGAAATGAAATATCCTGCTTCTTTAGCTTTTGCAGGAGCTTTTAGATCCCGGATCCCAATATACAGAAGATACAATGAATAAAATCCTGCGATCATTGCAATCATACTTAGTGCAGGTATAATAAAAAATATTCCTGCTACCCAAGCGGGGGTATACGAATATACTGCAATTTTTGTTGATTCGATCATATCTTTTTTTGTACCAAAAGTTGGTCCCAGATTATCTATAATTAAAGCTAGTAAGAAAACTCCAATTAAAGAAAAAATATAGTTAAACAATCCATACATAAAAGGGTACCTGAATGGTAATCCAACAATCAAAAGTCCTAAAAACCCAGCTATTGCAGGGATTGCAGCAAGGATGATTGCGTAGTTCATGAAGAGGCCCACTACAGTAGATTGTTCACCCTTGATCTTTTTCCACTCATCTACAGGTTTTGTAATTATCCCGATCACCCGTTGAATAATAAAATTAAAGTCCATAATTTTCCTCCATTTTTGTATTTGTTATAGCACTGGGAAAATAAAAAGTCAAAATCCCTTTACCTCTAAACCCGTTAAAAAGTTATAAATTTTTTTGTATATAATTATTTGGGACGGTACTGCAAGGATTTGAGGCTAAAAGTTGTAGTTGAATTTAGAAACTATTTATTAAAAAAATATCAATGTTGCAACAATAAATACCGGGATGAGGAATATAAGTGAATACTTTATCATATATCCGAAGAAACTCGGCATCTGAATATCATTCTCTTCAGCGATAGATTTAACCATAAAATTCGGAGCATTACCGATATAAGTCATTGCACCCATGAAAACAGCTCCGGCTGAGATCGCTTCGAGATAAATAGTTTTTTGTGCCATTAATTTCACGACAGCAATAGATTCAGGTTGGCCCGGGAAGAATTGTCCTAAGGCGGTGTTAAAGAATGTCAGATATGTAGGAGCGTTATCAAGGAAACTGGAAAGTCCTCCTGTAACCCAGAAATACTGCCATGGTTCTTTAACGGCACTCACAATGAATCCGAGCGGTCCTGCAGAGCCTGATTTCAGCATTGCCAGGGCAGGAATTATTGTCATAAAAATACCCGCGAACAGGATAGCAACTTCCTGTATTGGAAACCATGTAAAATTATTTTCTTCCCGTAAAGATTTTTTTGTGAACCAGAGTGAAAGAATTCCCATCAATACAAGGAAACCATCTCTCATCAGATTCTGATATGCAACATGAACTCCGAATAATGTTGTTTCTCCCAGTTTTACGCTACCTGAGAACAAAACTCCGATGATGATACCGAAAAGGAAAATGAAATTGTGGGTCCCGATAAGCCTGATCGGCTCTCTCTTTTCTTCTTTTTCAACTATAGATTCAGAAATATTTTCTTCTTTCTTATAATAAAAAGTATCCAGCATAAAGAAAACTCCAAGAAGGATCACTGAAACAAAAGCCATATGGGGTATCAGTTTTAATGTCCAGAAAAAGCTAACGCCATGAAGGAATCCCAGAAAGAGAGGGGGGTCACCGAGCGGTGTAAGAGATCCACCGATGTTGGCAACAAGGAATATGAAAAAGATAACAATGTGAACCTTGTTCTTCCTGTGTGCATTTGCTCTTATTATGGGCCGGATCAATAACATAGCAGATCCTGTTGTTCCTATCCATGAAGACAGGAGTGTTCCTATCAGGAGCATTATAAGGTTTGCAAGTGGTTTACCTTTAATTGAACCTTTAAGTAATATTCCTCCTGAGACTGTGTACAATGCCCACAGGAGTATTATGAATGGTATATAGTCAATAAGGTAGATGTGCATTATTTCGTAGAATGCCGCAGATTTATAGAAGATCAGGAAAGGAAGTGAGAATGCTATTGCCCAGAAAAAAGAGATCTTACCGAAATTGTGATGCCAGAACTTCGGCGCTATCAGGGGAAGCAATGCAATGGATAAGAGAATTCCGACAAAAGGGATAGCAGACCAGATAGGGAGTTCTTTTCCAATGTCACCATGGGCAGAATGTTCTCCTTCTGCTTGGTGCTCTATGTTTTCAGTCTCATTTTGATGATGTTCCTGGGGGATTAAAAAGAAACCACCGGCAATGAACAGAATGAAAAATAAAATAGCTGTTTTTCTCAACATACCATTCTCCTTCGCAAAAATTTTATGAGGATAAGAAAGTATATTTAATAAGATTTCAGGGGTTTTGTCAAGTGATATAAACGTTCTCATCCGGAAAATTTGACGATTTCAACCATGTTTGATAGTATTTTTTTATGGAGGGGAAATTGAAAAGTGATATAGAAATTGCAAGGGGTGCTGATCTAAAAAACATTGAAGATATAAGAGGAAAATTAAAGATAGAGGAGAATGAGTTCTGGCCGTATGGGCGGTTCAAGGGGAAAGTGTCCCTTAGGGCAATTAAAAGGCTTGATAAAGAAGAAGACGGTAAATTGATAGTGGTTACAGCCATTACTCCAACAAAGTTTGGTGAAGGTAAGACCACAACTTCGATAGGATTGACGATGGGGATAAATAAAACAGGGAAGAGGTCGATCGTTACTCTTCGCGAACCTTCGCTGGGGCCGGTGTTCGGAGTTAAGGGAGGAGCCGCAGGTGGTGGATATTCGCAGGTGCTCCCTATGGTTGATATAAACCTGCACTTTACGGGCGATATTCATGCGATCACAACAGCACACAATCTTCTTTCTGCAGTCCTGGACAATCATATTCACTATTCGAACAGCAAAAAGTTAGATACGAGAAAGATACTCTGGCAGAGGGCGATGGATATGAATGACCGAAGCTTGAGGAACATAGTTGTCGGGCTTGGTGGGAAAGGCCAGGGTTACCCCAGAGAGAATGGTTTTATAATTTCAGCTGCAAGTGAGATAATGGCAATTCTTACTCTTGCCACAAGTATCGACGATCTTAAAGAGAAACTTGGAAATATTCTCGTCGGATTCACCAGGGATGATGAACCGGTCTATGCAAAAGATTTTAAAGTTTGCGGTGCAATGGCAACGGTTTTACGGGAAGCGATCAAACCCAATCTTGTCCAGACGATTGAGAATACGCCTGCTTTTGTTCATAGTGGCCCGTTCGCAAATATCTCTTTTGGAACAAATAGTGTCCTATCAACAAAACTTGCTCTGAAACTGAGTGATTATGTTGTAACAGAGTGTGGATTCGGGTCTGATCTGGGTTTTGAAAAATATGTGGATATGGTTTCCCATTTTGCAGATTACAAGATCCATGCTGTTGTTCTGGTTGCAACGGTAAGGGCTTTAAGGCATCAGGGCGGAGGAGATGGGATGAGCTCATTGAAAAAGGGATTGCCCAATCTTGGTAAGCATATTGAGAATATAAAAAAGATGGGGTTTTCTCCCATTGTTGCCATCAATGTTTTCCCGGATGATGAGGAAGAGGAACTTCTGGTCATTGAGAATTATGTAAAGGAAGCCGGAACGGAAGTTGATAGAAGTGATGCTTTTCTGGAGGGGGGGAAGGGTGCTGTAAACCTTGCAGAAAAAGTGACATCTATAGCAGATCAATCGGATGGAAACTTTAAGAGGATATATGCACTTGATGATCCCCCTGAAGTAAAAATAGAGAAGATCGCCAGAGATGTTTATGGCGCAGATGGAGTAATATTTTCCTGGGATGCAAAAAGGAAGCTTAAATTGATAAAAAAACTGGGTCTGGAAAAATATCCGGTATGTATTGCGAAAACACCACTCTCATTTTCAGATAACAAGAAAAAGTTAAATGTTCCGACAGGATGGAGACTTAATATTAACGAGATAAATATTGCAACCGGAGCAGGATATCTGATACCTATTTCAGGTGATGTAATGCTCATGCCGGGATTGCCCAGAGTTCCGTCTGCAGAAGGGATAGACATAGACAACAGCGGCCACAACATCACCGGGCTTTCATAACTTGATTTTGAATTATAAATTTTGCATTCTAAATTAGCAAAGGTACCTGTCCCCTTTTATTTGAGTGAAGGATATAATTCTTTCAGGTCTTCTCTGGTCATATCCTCTGCTCTTATATTTTTGGGAAGATTTTTGTCGTGAAGGAAATCAATTATCCGGTCCTTTTTGTATATGCGTCCCAGATTGTTTGTCAATGTCTTTCTCCTGTGTACGAAGGCAGTTTTCAACATGTTGTAAAGGCCGGGAACATCATCAGGTATTTGCATGGATCCTCTCCTTGAAAATGAGAACACGGTTGAATTTACCTTGGGTGGAGGAGAGAATGCTCCCGGTTTTACGTCGAAAAGTTTATTATTGTCAAAAAGGAGTCCGAACATTACAGACTGGGCATTATAGATCTTTGATCCGTGAAGGGATGTAATCTTCAGGAAAAACTCTCTCTGCACCATCAGAGTCCCGTTAACAATAAACCCGTTCTCTTTAATGATCCAGTCCAGAATCTCCTTTGATATGTTGTAAGGGATATTTCCGAGAATTGTCACTTTTTCTTTACCTGAGATCTCTTCGATTTTAAATTTGAGAATATCTCTGTTCAGTATTTCAACTCCTGAAAGGGGCTCAGTTGTGAGGAGATTATTGTAAAGTTCTTCATCTTTTTCAATTGCAATGACCCTTCTTTCTCCCGGTGTCTCTGCGAGTATCCCTGTCATTATCCCTTTTCCGGGACCTATCTCTAGAATTATTTCATTTCCCCCCAAAACCGTATTTGCAATTCTGGTTGCAATTCTCCTGTCCTGAAGAAAATTCTGGCCCATTTTTTGTCGTGCCATTATCTCGGTATCAGCTCCAATTGAAATTGTTTCGATAGAGATCTGTAAGATGCCCGAAGTAATATCCTTCCGGCCTTCCGTTCAAGAAATACACTATAGTTCATTCTCCTAAATTCGAAATCATAGTTAAAAAAAGATTGAAGATTCCAGTATTTTATCAAATTATATCTCAAATTCAAAAATCCTGTTGTGTAGTCACCCCTCTCAATGTCATAAGATATAGAACTCTGCATATTCAGTTTCCCTTCAGGTGTTTTGAATCTCAATACTGCAGAAATATCTCCAGTTGATGTTCCTGCGATCAGCCATTTCCTGGTCTCACGTCTTGTGTGAAAATTGTAAAGAAGCTCTATTGATGTATTGCCTGAAAAATTATGAACACTCCGGAGGATGACGCCTGCGGTTGTAAAGTTTTCCATAGGGTCGCTATCAAAAAATTGTTCGACCTTTCCGGAAATATCAATAAAGATGTCATCTGAAATATCAAGATGTTTTCCTGAAATTGAAAGTGCGGAATTTGATCTGAAGGAATTTTCTTCTGATTGCTCTCTCCTTATAGTGGTGAACATAAGGGATGATGAGAAATTCAGGTTCAGCAGTCCTCCATAAAAAACAAGAGGCCTTGTGTTCATCCTAAATCCGGGAGAATAACGGGCATTATCATTAATAAGATCCCTGTTAAGTGAATAATTTGCTGAAAAATTGAACACATCATTCGTATAGTTCAGGGAGAGACGTGTGTCTGATATTTTGTTAAGCATGGAATCAGAAACTTTAATTGCAGAAAGGCTTGAAGTGGCGGAGAGGGATAAAAATTTTGCTATCCTGTTGCTATAGGAAATATCTCCTGAATACCCGAGGTCCTTTTCATGATTATATTTGAAATTTATCTGCCCACCTTTTTTCAGATCAAGGCCCAATCCTCCCCTGATCCATAATTCAGAATTGCCGTTTACTCTATCCCTGTAGTCAAGTGTCAATGAAGAATTAACAATTTTACCGGGTTTTAAATTCCATGTTAAAAGCGCCATCCCTGAATTCCCTGTAATGTAACCGCCTTTCAGGATCAGGGTTGAGGATTTAGAAAATTTCAGAGAACTTTCTGTTCCGATATTAAATTGTGGTTCAGGAGAATCTGATCTGACTTTGAACAGGTCATAATTGAGTTTTATAAATTCCCGGTTTGAAAACTTTGTTTTTCCAAAGTCATTCTTATAATTGAATGACACATCTGTAATAAGTCCTGATTTATTTGTGTACCATAAATTATTGATACTGAAGAGATCATTTTTCCCTGATATACCTTTGTCCATCCTGAACTTGTTAAATGCTACGGATTGTGTCCCCTCAATGAATACTACAACCTTATAACCAGTTAGTTCAAAATCATCTTTGATCCTGAATCTTTTGCCGACAAAATAGAGAAGTGAATCCTCCAATAGTATTCTTCTCTTTGCCTGAAAATCGACTGAAGGTTTAGTACCCTTTAATGAATTTATTTTTATCTTATCTCCGTAATTGTATAAAATGACAGACATCCTATTCAGGTCTGACCTGACCATATCTGCATTTTGTACTTTTTTGTCTGAGCCGGTCACTTCGCAGGATGATGTCAGAAGTAAAGATCTGTTCCTCATATTGATCTCAAGAGATTTACCTTTTAATTCATAATCAGCTGCCTTAATTATAATGTTCCCTTTACCGAATATGTAATTGTGGTCATAGCTGTAGAAAAGATAATCCCCTGATATGTCAATTAATACCGTTGAGCTCAGGTGTATAAAATTGGAGATCAGTATCAGAAATATTGTTGGGACGATCTTTTTTTTTATCAATCGAATCTCAATTTTAATATCTTTCCGCTCTGATCACCCATCCATATAACATTCCCGCTGAAGGCAAGCCCTGAAGGAGTGTCAGTCGGAGTCCTGAATGTGTTCAGAAGGACCCCCTCAATGTCTGTGACGAATATTTTCGTTTCTGAACCATCAAGTATCCAGAATCTTGTTCCGTCAAAACAGAATCCGTCAATGGAAAATGATGGAGATCGAAAAGAAGTTACTATAGAGCCTGAATCAGGATCAATTGTAGTAACTGAATTTGTCAGTCTGTCTATCGAATAAAGATAGGGATCCCTGAATTCCAGATAGCTGTAATTTCCTTCCAATAGCCGGATCGTCCGGATCTCTTCTCCATTAATAATACTTATATTTATTAATGACCGTGTCTCGTTTCCAAGTATCCAGAGGTTCGTACCATCGTATGCGATCCCGGAAGCATTCTGAGTGTATAATTCCCGGATCATACTCCCGGATGTATAATTAAGTGAAATAGGATGGGAATTCTCCTGTATTATCCAGAGTGAATCTCCCGAGAATGTCAGATCAAATGGTATTCTATTGTTCTCAACACTTATAATAGAAAGGATCTCATACCCTCTTTCATCTTTCTCCGGGTCATATGGATTGTTGAATATCCGTCCCCGGCATGAAAAGAAGAGGCTAGAAACTATAATTAAGAGTGAAACATATTTCATTATTGATCCCTTTTTTAAGAGAAACTTCTATGGATTTCTTTTCCATTTTTTTTTTAATAATATAAATGTCCAGCAAATTTATTATCCAGACACCAATGCCGGCCGCGATGAACAGGTTTCTTTGCCTGTCAAAGTTTTCGGTCTCTTTTCTGAAGAAAAGCGCATCACTTGTGGTTAATGAAGATCTGTATTTATTATAATTTTTATTCCCCTGATGATTGGTGAGAATGGCACCTGTTATTGCAAGTAACTCTGCAGTAATAAAAACAACTCCCTTTAAATACTTTTTTTCATGAAGTTGCCCCAACCCGGGAAATATAAGAGATTTTTCAAGAGCCCTTGTACCTGTCAGGTTTGGGGTTTCAGTTTTCTTGGATGCGAGATCCTCTCCGTTTATGAGCGATGAAATAAATATGAAGATAAGGATCTTAAGAAGTTTTGACAATTTCACCCTCACAAAGATTTTCATTTACGATCTTAGTAACCCGGACTTTAACAAGTCTCTTTTTTAACCCCTTTATCGTAGGGACTTTTACAGAGATATAGTTTTTTGTAGTAACAAGTGAATAATTATCTTTCTCTTCTATCAGGATCCCTTCAAGAGTTTTTCCTCTGAGCTTCTCTCTATATCTGAATTTTTTTTCCTTGTTGAGTTCTCTGAATTCAAGCACCCTTTTTCTGACCGTTTTGCCTTGCACCTGCTCCATTGTCTCTGCTTTTGTCCCTTTTCTGGGGGAGAACGGAAATGCATGGATATAGTTTAGCTGACTTTTCTTAACAAATTCATAAGTTTCTAAATATTCCTTCTCTCCTTCTCCCGGGAAACCCAGGATAAAATCTGCTCCGTAATTGGCATCGGGGAAAAATGAGTAAAAGTCCCCAAGTATTTTTTTATAGTCTTTTACTTTATTGTTCCTTTTCATACTCCTGAGGATGGAGTCATTACCGCTTTGAAAGGAGAAGTGGAAACTGTGGGCTATTTTTTCTGTTCCGCTCAACTGTTTAATAAATTTGAAATCTATAAATCGGGGATCAAGAGAGCTTAAACGGATGATTTCAATATCTTCAATTTTTGAAAGAGATTCGATTAACTCTAGTATATTACGTCTCGGGAAAAGGTCGTACCCGTATGACGAGAGGTTGATCCCGGTTAATATAACTTCTCTGTACCCCAGAGATGAATAATAACGGGCCTTTTTTACAAGTTCTTCCGGTGGAATGCTTGCTGACTTTCCTCTCAAGGAAGGGACTATACAAAAAGAACAATTAAAATTGCATCCATCCTGAACTTTCAGGAAAAATCTTGACCGGAATGATGAATGAAATATTATATTATCACTGAAAGGAAATTTTTCCCTGATCAGGTCAATGAGCCCCTTTTTCTCGATATTATTAAGGAAAAAATAGTTACTATACCTTTTGTCCAGTGAACTATTAATGTTAGATATTGTACATCCTGCGACGACCCATGGGATGTTCGATTTTTTGTATATCTTACTTAAAAATCTTATAACATCTTTTTCCGCTTTTTCGGTAACGCTGCATGTGTTAAGAATGCCGAATTCAGCTTCTTCAATATCATTGGTTAACCGGTATCCGTAATTTTCCAGCTCGATTATCCATTCCTGGATTTCGGCCTGATTTGTACGGCATCCGAAAAAGCTGACATAAAAGTTCATTCATTTTCAATTTTTTTCTGGAGTCTTATACTTTTTTCCAACACTTTTTCACCCTGGTCTTTTCTGAATTCGACAAGTTTCTCTCTGATCGAGTTGTCTTCCAGAGCAAGTATTTCCATTGCAAAAAGAACTGAATTTATCCCGCCCGAGTTCCCAATGCTGAAAGCTGCAACAGGTATTCCGCCCGGCATTTGAACTATTGAGTAGAGAGAGTCGATTCCGGAAATAGACGAGGTGATAGGGACCCCCAGAACAGGAAGAAGTGTGTGAGCTGCAATGACTCCCGGGAGATGAGCTGCTCCGCCAGCAGCAGCAATTATGACCTTTATCCCGGATTCCTCAAAACTTTTAACGAGTTCGACAGTCCTCTCCGGTGTTCTGTGAGCAGAACTAACTTCAACAAGAAAAGGGATCTCAAATTTTTTCAATAGTTTTATTCCACCTTCCACATAAGGATAATCTGAATCGCTCCCCATTATCATTCCAACTTTTGGGTTCATTTTTTCATACCTCCGATATCTTTTCGACAGAACATATTATCAAACTTTATAAATTGAATAGAATCGTAAATCTGTTCCATTGTTTTTTTTGTTGTCTTTCCTTTAGAGCAAACATTCAGGACGCGTCCACCGGAAGTGAAGTGTTTGTTGTTTTCCATCTTTGTTCCGGCATGGAATATCTCAGAGTTGGTGGCCTTAACCCTCTTCAGTCCTTCAATTTCTTTTCCGGTCTCATAATTTCCCGGATATCCCTCGGAGGTAAGAACTACACAGGCAGAGACATTGTCGTCCCATTTAGCTTCAACATCAAAGAGGCTCCCTTCTACAGAGCCTTCAAATATATCAACAATATCGCTTTGCAACCTCAACATTAATGCTTGTGTTTCCGGATCTCCGAATCTTGCATTGAACTCCAGTGTGATTGGTCCGGAGGGAGTGATCATCAATCCGGCATAAAGGACCCCTCTAAACTCCTTCCCCTCGAATCTCATCCCCTCGATGGTGGGAATTATTATTGTGGACATTATTTTATTGAATAATTTTTCTGAAATTGCAGGGGAGGGGGATATCGCTCCCATACCGCCTGTATTTGGGCCTTCATCATTTTCAAAGGCTTTTTTATAGTCCATTGATGTGGCCATTGGGAGAGCTCTTTTTCCATCAGATATTACTATAAAAGAGAGTTCCTCTCCTTTAATGAAATCTTCAATTATTATATATTCTCCCGCTTTTCCAAATTTATTTTCAAGGAGTATCGCCCTTATGCTTTCCTCAGCCTCTTTTTTATCCTTGCACACAAAGACCCCTTTCCCCGCGGCAAGTCCATCGGTTTTTATTACTACCGGAAAAGTTACGGATTTGAGATAATTTACAGCTTCCATTGCTGAATTAAATACTTTGAAGTCTGATGTCGGGATATTGTTGTTCTTCATGAACTCTTTTGCAAATACTTTTGAAGATTCTATCTGAGCGGCTTTCTGAGTAGGCCCGAATATTTTAAGATTTCTCCTGTTAAACTCATCTACAATTCCAAGTGAGAGCGGAAGTTCAGGTCCGACAATGGTCAGGTGTATCTTCTCCTTCTGTGCAAAATCTGCGATCTCAATAATATTAGAAGCATCAATGTCAACCAGTTCAGCCAGCTCTCCGCTCCCGCAATTCCCTGGAAGAGCATATATTTTGTCAACCCTTTTTGATTGAGAGATCTTCCATGTAAGAGCATGCTCTCTCCCGCCGGAACCTATTACTAATATTTTCATTTTTCCCCTCCGGTAGATCTTGAATCTCATTATACGATATCTGTGAAATTTGGTAAAGGATTCTCATATAGACTAATCTTGACAAGTACCATGGATTTGAATATAGTTGCCTCTGGAGGAAAAATGGACCTAAAAGAATCAATATCCTTTAAATTACCCGACACTTTACCATCTGAAAAAAAATTCAAAACAGGTATAAGAAGAGCTCCGAACCGTGGACTTAATCTGAATCAAAAAGAGATTGTAATTGCACTGAAAAATGCTCTTCGTTATATTCCGGGCCATCTCCATGATGAAATTATTCCTGAGTTTTTGGAAGAATTAATTACTACAGGAAGGATCTACGGATACAGGTATCGGCCGGATAAAAAAATATCCGGGAAACCTGTTGACTCATATAAAGGGAACACAATTGAAGGTAAAGCTTTTCAGGTGATGATAGATAACAATCTGGATCTCAATGTTGCACTTTATCCTTACGAGCTTGTCACCTATGGCGAGAGTGGCCAGGTTTTTCAGAATTGGATGCAGTATCAGCTTGTAAAAAATTATCTTGAGGAAATGAGAGAAGATCAGACTCTTATTGTATATTCGGGACATCCTCTTGGATTGTTTCCCACATCAAAGTATGCACCCCGGGTAATTTCCACAAATGGAATTCTTGTTGGTGAATACGATAATCTTGATGGCTTTATGAAAGCTGCAGCTCTTGGCGTTTCAAATTACGGACAGATGACTGCAGGTGGGTGGATGTATATAGGCCCTCAGGGCATTGTTCACGGGACCTACATAACTCTTCTGAATGCAGGAAGGTTGTATCTGGGGATACCTGATGATAAAGATCTGAGTGGTGTTGTGTTTGTCAGTTCGGGGCTTGGAGGAATGAGTGGTGCCCAGCCGAAGGCTGTTGAAATTGCCGGTGGTATAGGTGTTATTGCTGAAGTGGACAGGTCAAGAATTGAAACCAGGCATGAGCAGGGATGGGTTTCCAAGGTTTCCGGAGATCCTGATGAGATCGTGGGCTGGATCAATGAATACAGGAAGTCCGGGAAGCCCGTATCTATAGCTTTCCATGGGAATATCGTTGATCTGCTCGAATATTTTGCTTCCAATAATATACAAATAGAGTTACTTTCAGATCAGACATCCTGTCACGATGCTTATGGTGGCGGTTACACTCCTGCAGGATATAATTTTGAACAAGGACGGAAGCTGCTTGCTGAAGATCCGGAGAAGTTTAAAAAAGAGGTTGACAGATCATTGATAAAGCATTTTAAGGTGATCACCGATCTTGCTGAACAGGGGACCTATTTCTGGGATTATGGTAACTCATTTTTAAAAGCTGTTTATGATGCGGGCTTGAGAGAAGTAGCTAATGATCCGACCGACCCTTCAGCAGGATTTGTCTTCCCGAGCTATGTTGAAAATATTATGGGACCAATGTGTTTTGATTATGGTTATGGTCCGTTCAGATGGGTTTGCCTCTCTGGTATTCCGGAAGACCTGAAGAGGACTGACGCGGCAGCGATGTCTCAGATCGATCCAGAGAGAAGGGGGATGGACAGGGATAACTATCAATGGATCAGAGATGCTGAGAAAAATTCACTTGTGGTAGGAACCCAGGCAAGGATCCTCTATGCAGATGCTGGTGGAAGAGTGAGTATTGCCTTGAAATTCAACGAGATGGTCAGGAATGGTGAGATCGGGCCTGTCATGATAGGAAGGGATCATCATGATGTTTCGGGAACAGATTCACCTTACAGGGAAACGTCCAACATTAAGGATGGTAGCAATATCACTGCTGATATGTCTGTTCAGAATTTTGCCGGAGATGCGGTCAGGGGGATGTCAATGGTAGTACTTTCCAATGGTGGTGGTGTTGGGATCGGGAAAGCTTTTAACGGCGGATTCGGGCTCGTTCTTGATGGTAGTGACCATAAAGATAAAATAATAAGATCTGCAATGGAATGGGATGTGATGAACGGTGTTGCAAGACGTGCCTGGGCGAGAAATGACAATGCTCTTGAGACGGCAGAAGAGTGGAACAGGAATAATAGTGATAAAGGCCATCTGACAATTCCTTTCCTTGCCGACGAAAAAAAGCTTGAAGCACTTGTGATAAAAAGACTTAAATAAATTTAACCTGAATACTCTTCGTCGAACTGGAGGTAATTATATATTTCGTCTTCTGACGGGGTTATCTTCTCTTTTATTGTTCTGAAATATTCAGCAGGCTCCGGGAGTTCTCCCTTAAGCGCAACTATGGCAGCAAGTTCGGCTGATCCCAGATAAACCTGAGCTCCGTTACCCATTCTGTTGTCAAAATTTCTGGTCGAGGTTGAGAAAACTATTGCTTTGTCGGGAACCCGAAGCTGGTTCCCCATGCATATTGAGCAGCCCGGGACCTCTATTCTGGACCCGGTCGTATTAAACAATGAGAAATATCCTTCACTTCTTAATTTCTCCTGATCCATACGGGTGGGAGGGACAATATATACTCTTACATCCGGATTTCTCTTCTCTCCCTCCCATATTTTACCTGCAGCCCTGAAATGACCTATATTTGTCATACATGATCCCAGAAAAACATCTTCTATCTTTGTCCCGGATACATCGGAAAGCAGTTTTACATCATCAGGGTCGTTAGGGCAGTTTACGATTGGTTCTTTTATTTTGGAGAGATCGATCTCAAGTGTTGCCGAATAGTTGCTCCCTTCGTCTGCGGACATCAGTTCCGGGTTCTCAAGCCACTTCTCTATTTCATTGATCCTTGTTTTGATAGTTTCCGGATCGCTATAACCATCCTCTATCATCCGGTTAAGAAGCGCGGCATTTGATCTCAAATACTCTTTTACTTTCTCTTCTGAAAGTTTGATAGTACCAGCTGCTGCACTCCTTTCCGCTGTCGCATCCATCAATTCAAAAGCCTGCTCAACTGTAATATCCGGTAACCCTTCGATCTCAATGATCTTGCCGTTGAAAATGTTTTTCTTATTCTTTTTGGGGACGGTGAGCAATCCCTCTTTGATAGCAAAATATGGGATAGAATTAACAACATCCCTCAGAGTTATCCCTTCATTCATTTTTCCCTTAAACTTCACTAATACAGATTCAGGCATATCAAGCGGCATGAATCCGAGAGCTCCGGCAAAGGCAACAAGGCCTGACCCTGCCGGGAAAGATATTCCAAGAGGGAAACGGGTATGTGAATCTCCTCCTGTTCCGGCAGTGTCCGGAAGCAGAAACCTGTTAAGCCAGGTGTGGATCACTCCATCGCCCGGTTTAAGTGATACGCCTCTCCTCGAGGTTGTAAATTCAGGAAGGGTTTTATGAGTTCTGACATCAGTAGAACGGGGATATGCGGCAGTATGACAGAATGTTTGTAAATATAGAGGTGTCTGAAATTTCAGACATGCAAGTTCTGTCAACTCATCAGCTGTCATGGGTCCGGTCGTGTCCTGAGATCCGACAGTCGTCATTATCGGTTCACACGAAGTACCAGGAAGGACTCCATCAATGCCGCAAGCCTTGCCGATTATTTTTTGTGCCAATGTATATTTCTGGTCCTTTACAGCTACCGGATTAACAGCGGTTTTGAAAAACTCAGCATTTCCGAGTCCGGATGCAACTCTTGCTTTTCCTGTCAGAGATTTACCTATTATCAGAGGGATCCTTCCCCCCGCCTGATACTCATCGGATAGTGTGGAAGGGGATAATTCAAAAGTAGTCAGAAGATTGCCGGAGGAGTTATATATTTCCCCTTTTTTTGTGTTAATAACTACTTCATCACCCATTGATAATTTTGAGACATCGACGGTAATGGGAAGTGCTCCGGAATCCTGAAGAGTGTTGAAAAATATTGGAGCAATTACTCCGCCAAGGACTATCCCCTCCCTTTTCTTATTCGGGATGAAAGGGATATCTTCTCCGATGTGCCAGAGAAGGCTGTTGGTGGCCGATTTTCTTGAGGATCCTGTTCCAACCACATCCCCGGCAAACGCAACTTTGTGTCCGGCTTCTCTCCATTTCTTTATCGTCTCAATACCGTCCGGAAACATGCTCTTTCCCATTGATAATGCGTGAAGCGGGATATCGGGTCTACTGAAAGCATTTCCTGCAGGTGAAAGATCATCGGTATTTATCTCTCCGTCAACTTTGTAGATCTTTACTTTTATCTCTTCGGGCATCTGAGGTCTGTTCAGGAACCACTCTCCGTTCGCCCATGATTCCAAAACCTTTTTAGCAAATCTGTTGGAGGATGACAATTCCTTTATCGTGTCGAAATCATCATAGATCAGTATTGTTTCTCTGAGAGCATTGAAAGCATTTTCGCCCAGGGCATCTTCCTTAAGTGCATTGATCAGAGGATCAATGTTGTAACCACCAAACATTGTTCCAAGAATTTTTATAGCTTCACTTTTGCTTATATTGCTTGCTGAGATCGAGCCATTTGCTATATTTCCAAGAAACTCTGCTTTAATTTTCGCAGAAGGATCAACACCGGGTGAAACACGGTTAACAATAAGATCTTTCAACCAGATAACATCTTCTTCCTTGCCGGAAATCAGCATGTCACAAGCTACCTCTGTTTGCTCAGGTGTTAGCGGGATCGGTGGTATTAGATTTTTCTCCCGCATATCTTTATGCTTTTTATAAAATGTTATAATTTCGGAATCTTTTTTTTTGTCTCTCATTTTTACCTCATAAATTTTTTAATTTTAAACTGATCCTAATAAACTTCTTTATCAGAAGAAGCACGTACTGCTCTGTTGTGAGCCCAGCTTCTTATTTTTTTTATCTGTTCTTCCATTGTCAAAGAGAGCGGAACACTGCTTCCGAATATAACGAACAGGTCATCCTCACTCATCGGTCTGTTCTCATTAAAGGCCTCATACATACCTGAAATAATCACTTGTTCTATCTCACTCCCGGACCAACCTTTGGTTATTTGTGCAAGTTGAGGGATATTAAAATTCCCGGTATCATTTCCCCTGCTCTTAAGATGAATTGTGAATATCTCTTCCCTCTCTTTTCTGGTAGGGAGGTCCATAAAAAATATCTGGTCGAATCTCCCTCTCCTTAGCAATTCAGCCGGAAGAAGATCGATCCTGTTAGCGGTAGCTGTAATGAAAATTTCTGAAGTATGTTCCTGCATCCATGTCAGAAAGTATCCTAATATTCTGGAACTTGCGCTATCACCCTGCTTGTCGCTGATCCCGCTCTCTATTTCGTCGATCCATAGGATCGCAGGAGCAACGGTGTCCATGGTCTTTAAAGCTCTTGAGAACACCATTTCCGGTGATCCGGCCATTCCTGAATAAACAAGGTTCATGTCCAGCCTGAACAGAGGGAGGTTCCATAATGAGGCTGTTATCTTTGCAGCGAGGCTTTTTCCACAGCCCGATACACCCATTGCAAGAAATCCGCGAGGTCTCTCAAGACCATAATCTTTTGCCTCTTTTGAAAATGCTTTTTCTCTTTTCATAAGCCAGTCCTTGAGATTGTCAAGTCCCCCCATGTCCTCTAAGACAAATCTTTGAGAATAATATTCGAGCACACCTTCTTTTAGAATTAGTTGTTTTTTTTCTTCATGGATTTTCTCCAGCAATGATACATTTATTGTATTCGTGTTCTGAAAGGATTTCATAAAAGCTTTATATGCTTCATCAAAAGTAAGTCCCTGAACAGCGATAACAAAATTCCTCTTCTCTTCATCTGAAAGGTCAATGGTTTTCCCTGATTTTTCCAGAGAATTTATGAACCGGTTAAAAAGGCTCTCCAGCTCAGCATAATCAGGAAGTTCAAATCTGAATATATCTATCTCCTTTTTAAGGTTTTCTGAAAAGTATTCTTCGGGAGAGAGAAGAAATATGACCCTTTTTGTACCTTTGAGTGTGATATAAGATTCTCTTAACTTTCTGATAGAATTCTGAGAAGTTTTTAATAAATGTGTCATGTCCCTGAACACATAAAATCTGGGTGTACTATCTTTGATAACATGATCCATGGCCGCAACGGGATCCGTTGTCCCTTCAATCTTTTCTCCGTTTATGACCAGTCCGTTATTCGTGTCCCAGAGAGCAAGGGCATCATTACCTGTTATTTGCTGGGAAAGCTTGGAAAGATACCCTTCGACCCTCTTCTCTTCAAACGATATGATCTGTATGATCGACTGTCCTGAAAGTATTGAGCTTTTTATTTTTTCTACTGTGTTTTCCATCGTTTACCTCTTAATAAAACATGTATTATTTCTGCTTCAGATAATATTATATATTCAGTTCATTATCAAGTTCCATTTCATATAGTACTCAGCCCCGGCATTCAGCCATCAGCCCCGGCTAAAAACAAAAAGACGTTTCATGTGGCGCTTCCGTGTTTTGCTTTTGCGGGACTCGCAGCCCGAAGTCTCGTGAATATCGAATGCAGGGCGGAGGTCCAGCAGAATTGAGAACAATTCTGCGCTAGTCAAAAGTAATCACGGATAAAGCCATAATTGATAAAGTAAATAAAGGTGTCTGTCACACTCTATGTAGGATTTGTGATTTTATCCCCTTTGAATTTATTTGATAATAATTAGAGTTTACCCTGAAAGTCATTCTCTTTTTTCCAGCCTGCATCAGATTTGTAGTTTGAGAAACAGACAATAATATCAGAATCAGATTTGTACTCGGTTATGTATAGTTTTACATCTGCATCAGATTTATACTTTGTATAGTGCCAGATCGCTTCATTTCCTGAAGCATCGGATTTATACTCTGAAATATAAACTACGATATGTGCATCAGACCTGTACTTTGTTATATATATATTTGCGTCTGAATCTGATTTATATTTTGAGATGTATATCTGGCCGGCATTAAGGCCTGAACTGAGGATCGAGAAACTAATGAATGAAATAATAATTGTCAGTGAAGTTGTTCTCATAAAAAAATTATAGTTCAATTAGAAATTAAATCAAAAAAAATATAGTTGATAAGTTTCCGGTTTTAATTTTTTAAAAGTTGTTACATACTTAAATTGTGAAACAGGAGAAAAGATAATGACTGAACTTCCTGACATGGAAATCATGTATAGGGCTGTGAAAGAAAAGGACTCTGAATTTGAGGGGATCTTTTTTGTTGCAGTAAAGACCACAGGTATATTCTGTCGTCCCGGCTGCAGAGCAAAAACACCTAAAAGGGAAAATGTTGAATTTTTCAAGACTACTAAAGAATCACTTCTACACGGTTACAGGCCCTGTAAAATATGTGATCCGATGAACTATGCAGGCGACTCCCCTGATTGGCTCAAGCCTGTTTTTAAGAGAATTGATAAAGACAAGGGAGAAAGGATAAAAGATTGGGATCTCCGCCAGATGGGGGTTGACCCGAACAGGGTTAGAAGGTGGTTTAAAAAAAATCATGATATGACATTTCAAGCATACCTCAGGACAATGAGGATTAGTGATGCGTTTGGCCGGATCAGGCATGGAGAAAAAGTTATAGATGCTGCGTACGGATCAGGCTATGATTCATTGAGTGGTTTTGCTGATACATTTAAAAAAACCACCGGCTTTTCCCCAAAGAGAAGTTCTGAAAAGAATATTATATTTATTGCCAGAATTCTATCCCCTCTTGGACCGATGCTTGCAGGTGCAACAGAAGATGGGATATGTCTTTTAGAATTTGTAGATCGGAGAATGCTGGAAACACAATTGAAGAGGATAAAAAAATATTTTAAAGCAGATCTTGTTCCGGGTGAAAGCAGATTCTTCCCGAGTCTGAACAAAGAATTGAAAGAGTATTTTGATGGGGAACGGAGAGATTTTTCAACACCTTTATCAATTGCAGGGACTGAATTTCAAAAAAAAGTGTGGAATGTTCTCATGAATATTCCTTATGGGGAGACCCGGTCATACATGGATCAGGCGGTTGCTATCGGGAATCCCAGGTCTGTAAGAGCGGTTGCCGGGGCAAATGGATTCAACGCTATCGGCATAATCATTCCATGTCACAGAGTAATAGGTTCTGATGGGAAACTTGTCGGATACGGTGGTGGCCTTTGGCGTAAAAAATATCTTCTGGAACTTGAATCGGGTCAGAGTAAAAAATAACGATTAAGTTGCTACTAAGTTTTTTCCTCTTCACAAAACTCAATAAAATCGTCCGGGGGATCGATCACTACCAAGCCTAAAGTGTTTTTATCATTATAAGTAAGTTTTTGTTTTACCCACATGACCACTGCCGATAACTTTATATTTTTTTCGTTTATTTTCAATGTGAGGTTGACTTTTCGTTCTTTTGGAAGTACTGCAATCGAAATATTTGCTCCACGTGGCGAAATGTCGTTGAGAACGCCCATCTTGTTGGCAACATTAATTAATTGTCTTACTTTATTTCTGCCTTCTCTTCGTTTCTCCATTTGATTATATAATATTGTTTTTTTACTCAGAATTCAACTAATAATGTTTTTTCAGGGGTATCATAAATGTAAAATTTGTTTCTCCCCACCTTGCCATTCCTACAAAAAACTTGAACATATAGTTTCCTTAAAAGAGAATAAAGCTGATTGACTCTAAGAAGTAAATCAAATAGAATCTAATGGAAAGGAGAGTCCTGATTTGTCTGAAAAACTGATAAAAAAACCTGAACTTGTTTGCCCTGCCGGCAACTGGAGTGGAATGGTAACTGCAGTTGAGAGTGGCGCAGATAGTGTTTATTTCGGAGTCCGTGGACTCAATATGAGGGCAAGTGCATCCAATTTTGATGTTCTTGAAATAAAGAAGGTGATGAAATACCTGCACGAAAGAGGAAAAAAGGGGTTTCTTGCTCTCAATGTGATCGTTATGAACTCCGAACTGCCTAAAATGAAAAAGATACTTGCAGAAGCTGCTGAAGCAGGAGTTGACGCTGTTATTCTGTGGGATATGGCGGTTTTATCAATGGCAAAAGAACTTGGCCTGAATATTCATATCTCAACCCAGGCAAGTATCTCAAACTTTGAATCACTGAAATTTTACTCCGGTCTGGGTGTTAAAAGGGCTGTCCTTGCACGTGAGCTTACTCTTGAAGAGATCAGTTCTATGGTAAGTCAGGCAAAGAAGGAAGATTCCGGGGTCGAAGTCGAAACTTTTGTTCATGGAGCGATGTGTATAAGTATATCAGGCAGGTGTTTCCTTTCATCGTATTCATGGGGGAAATCTGCAAACAGAGGAGAGTGCAGGCAATCATGCAGAAGGGAGTTTGAAATAAAGGATTCTTCCGGTGAAGCGGAATATATAGTTGGAAAAGATTACCTGCTAAGCCCTAAAGACCTGAACACGATAATGTTCATTGACGAATTGATCAGATCCGGGATCCACTCTTTTAAGATCGAGGGGAGAATGAGATCGCTGGAATATACAAAAGTTGTTGTTTCTTCATACAGAAAAGCGATCGATCTCTATTTTGAGGATAAACTTAATGAGGAGATAAAGAAAGGCCTCCTTGACGATCTTTCACGGGTATACAACCGGGGGTTCTCAGATGGTTTTTATTATGGTGAGCCTGAGAATTGGACAAGTAGAAAATTGGCGCACAAGAATGAGAAATTGTATCTGGGGGAGATTAAAAAATTCTATAAAAAGATCAATGTTGCTGAGATCCTGATATTGAGCAATTCCCTGAAAAAAGGGGACAGGTTATTTATTACGGGAAAAATAACACCTGCGGACTTTTTAACAGCAGAAGAAATTCAGCAGGAACACGAATTTGTCGAGAAAGCCGGGAAAGGGGAAATGGTGGGGTTGAAACTTCCATTCAGGGCCAGGAGAGGAGATCAGGTCTATTTATGGAGAGAGAAGAAAAAAAAGGGCAAGGAGAAATGAATGGATCTGAAGATAAAGGGTAAAATCGGAGTGGTGACAGCAGCAAGTCAGGGACTTGGCAGGGCTGTGGCTGAGAATCTGGCAGCAGAAGGGGCAGATATTCTTATCTGTTCGAGAAATGAAGGAAATATTATTAAAACTGCAGGAGAAATTTCTAATAAATACGGGACAAAAGTTGTTCCTGTAGCATGTGATGTTACAGAAAAATCAGAAATTAATAATTTGAGATCGGTTTTAGATAAAGAGTTCGGTGCTTGTCACATGCTTTTTGTTAATGCCGGTGGCCCCCCTCCGGGAATGATTGATACTTTTAATGATGATGACTTTAGAAATGCACTTGAACTTAGTCTGTTAAGTTCTATAAATCTTGTTAATACTTTTATTCCTCTGATGAAAGAACAAAAATGGGGAAGAATACTTGCGAGTACTTCGATCTCCGTAAAGCAGCCTCTTGGCGGACTTGCGCTATCCAATGTTTCAAGAGCAGGGGTTGTAGCTTTCATAAAAACACTCTCAGATAATGTAGGGAAGTATAATATCACTGCTAATACGATCGCACCGGGTTATATAATGACAGAAAGGGTTGTTCAATTGCTGACAGACAGGTCTGAGAAAGAGGGCAGAGATTATGATGAGATCAAAAAGGAGATCGAAAATATGATCCCGACGGGAAAGATCGGGTCTCCGGATGAATTCGGAGCTTTTTCAGCATTTTTACTTTCGGAGATCGCATCTTATATAACGGGAGTGACATACCTGATAGATGGAGGGATGTACCGCGGAACCATGTAGATGAATTTCAGTATTCACCAATGATCGCATCTTGCATAAGGCCGAAAAAGTTATCATTCGGCGACATGTAGAACCATCCGGACTGAATTGAGCAGTTCGAGCAGAAAGCAAATGTCCATTTATATCCTGGAAACCATGAGAAATCTGATATCGGCACTCCTTTTATTTTACAGCCCTTTGCTTCCGAAAAACATCTCAGGTTAAAACTATCTCCGGCAGGATTTTTTAAAAAATGGGAATGGCTGCCTGAAACTTCTATTTTGCATGAAGAAGAAGTTATTAATTGATTACATTTTGAGCATAAAAGTTCATTATCTTCAGTCTCTTTTTCCTTTTCATCAACCTGAATATTTCTCTTTGTCCCTGTACTTTTGTTTTGTTGAGATCGGAATATAATATTTAAATCTGGAATCAGTAAAGAATTAAAAATAGTATCGTGAGGGTGTCGGAACTCAAAAACTTTTGACATCTTCAAGTGGAGAGAAGCTGATAATATAATCAAGATTGATATAAGTACTGTCTCTGTTGCTCTTTATTCCGGTTTTTTTACTATCCAGGAGGTATATCTCTTTGGTTGTAGGAGTGTCCTTGCTGTCGTGAACATCAACCTCGGATAGTTCTATTGAATTTATTCCGATGTTTTCAAGTGTCCCAATGTAGATCCAGGTTGATCTTGTATCTACAACAATTTTTTTGTTTAAGTATTGTTTAAGAGCTTCTCTCATGGTGAAGTGATATCATCGGGAGATTTTTTTTTCAATATTGTTTTCCCATTATTTGAGAAACATCTCCTGCCCCTTCTCTGATCACTTCGGGCGGATCTGTTGTAAAGTCAATAATGGTTGAGGGTATATTGGGTATTATTCCTGCATTAAGGATCAAGTCGATTTCATTTTTGAAAGTTTTGGCAATTTCATCCGGATCAGTGAAATAATCATCACTCCCTTTCGGTACACTTGTACTCAGCAGTGGCCTGCCCAACTCTTCAACAAGGTTTCTTGCGACATCACAATCGGGAACTCTGACTCCGATCGTTCTCCTTTTTTCCATGACCGATCTTGGTACATCACTGGATGCAGGTAGAATAAATGTGAATTTTCCGGGGAGGGTTCTTTTCATGATCCGAAAAGCATTGTTGGGGATGTGTGCCCATTGCGAAACCTCTGCCAGGTCGGAGAATATGAAACTCAACAATTTTTGATGTGATACTTTTTTTATCTTGAAGATCCTTGAGACAGCATTCTTGTTCAGGACATCACAGGCAAGTCCATATATGGTATCAGTCGGATATACAATAACTCCGCCCGATTTCAGAATGTTTGCTGCATGGATAAATTGTTTTCTATGGGGATTATCCATGTCGATAAATTGTATCTCAACTGCCATGGGGGTATTATACCTGAACGAAGTTGAAAATCAATTATTCTGAGTATAAAGACTGCCGGGAAACCGGGTATTCCGAGATGAGTTTGCGGAATGGAAATTGTTCATTTCCCTCAATTCGGGACACCGGCAAACCCGGCAGCCTTCAATATTTCGTTGATACTGAAAGTGTGAATTTTAATTGCTTACTTTTCTTTAATTATATTTATTAATTTGCCTTCAACTCTTGATCCGTTATCAATCTCAAGGATGACATCTCTATCCTCATCCTTGTTTATGATATCTCCCTTTATCACAGAATTCCCTGACAGTCTGATCCTCAGAGTCTTTTTCTTTTTTCCGAATACTCTGTTAAGAAATCCGGATCTGTTCTTTTTTATGATGATATCCTTGTATATTACAGATTTATCTTTGAGTTTTATATGGCCGTTGTAAGTTATGATACCGTCTGAGACCTCTGTTCCATATAGTGTTATGGAACCATTAACCGTATCGATCCCTTCTCCAATAGTTGTTCCTGTGTCACATTTGACCGAACCGTTTACAGAGCCGATCATCCCCTCAATTCTAACTCCTTTTCCTACCCGAATGCTTCCGTTAACACTCTTGATCCGCTTTGCAGATGAATTGTCACCAAGTTTTATAGAACCGTTAACATTTCGGACATCATCTTCGATCTCACATTTTTCCCCGGTCCTTATACTTCCGTTAACATTAGTAATGGAACCGTTGACAATTACATTATCACCGACAGTGATGCTTCCATTGACCGAACTTAATGAGCTGCTTGTTTTTCCGTCAGAATCAATAGAGATGGATTTGTTGACAGATGAAAATCCTATTGTAGCTGATATGATTAAAACTGCTGAAAACAATAAAACTTTTTTTAAATTCATTTTTTTCTCCTAAACTATTTTCATTTATAACAACGTATAAAACTTTCAAATGTTCTGAATAAATTTAATTTTAATTGGAATTGATTAGTGTTGATTCTTAATTGTTATCAAAACGATACCGCAAATAACAATTGACATTCCCCAAATTTTTATTGGAGGAGGGAGGTGTCCGAATACGAGGAGGTGCTCGGAAACAGAAGGATTGTTGCCAACCCCACTTTCAAAGGATGGCAGAGGGATGCTTTCAAAGACTGGGTTGGAGAATCGAATGAAAGTGGTTATTGCAAACAGTATCCATGATCTGTTATGTTCGGGGCTCATTTATGCTCCTGATTTAAGTGACAATAGTATCATATTAAGCAAAATGAATATGGGAAAATATTACATATTGATATTTTTAACTTCAATCAGGTCTTTTTCCTCTGAGCCCAGCCGGTTTGTGATGAATATTTCAGTTTCCTCATCCTCTGTGAATAAGCGGACAATAATATAATTTTTTGTTATTTTAATTTTAGAAAAAAGTGATGTGAATTTCATTAAAAGTTTCCCGCTTTCGTCAGTCAACAGATAGTCGTAGAGATCTTTTTTGTCTGTTCGACATTGGAGCAAAATGTTTCCTGCAGGTGTCAGGGACATACCAAAAACTAAAGGCTTATATTTGAAGATTGATTTAGTATATTTATCAATTACAGAACCGAATTCTTTATACCAGGATCTGTTTTTTCTGCTGAATGCCTCTTTCCTGTTTTTCCTCCAATTGGCCAGATCTTTTTTTGTAACCGGTTGGGGTGAAGCGACAGGAACGCTGATGCGTTTTAGAAGTTTCCCCTCCCTGTTCAATAATTTCAGATGATTCTTTGTACCATCGGTAAAAAGTATATTACCCTTTTTTGTTATTGCCCAGAGGAATTTCGGAACGAAAGGGAGTCCGGTATCTCCTCCGTTTCTGATAAATGATATTGTGTTCGGATTTTCTCTGGTCAGAATTGTTGAAGTTTCTCTGCCTTTGCTGTTCATGATGATCAGTTCTGAAATATAGTGAGAATAATAGATGTCACCCTTTCTAATCTCTTTAACCGGTCTTTCTCTCTGGAGAAAGATCATATCTTTGTGGTATATAAAGGATCTCAATATCCCGTAATTTCCGGGGAAATCGTATTTTAGGGTTTTTTTGAGCTTTCCCTCCAAATCAAGAAAAGTGATCCATTTATGCCCCTGAAAATATTCTGTAAAATATATGGATTTACTATCGGCAGTAAATCCGAAATCTGCTGCGTCTGATCTTTTAAATTGTCCCGGACCTTCACCTTTCCCGCCGATCTTTCTCAGGAATTTTCCTTCAGGTGAGAATACTTTTATAAATGCATCATGACTGTCGTAAATATAGATGTTTTTATCCGGTCCCTCGAGCATTTTTCCCGGATATATAAGTTCCTCTTCAGAGTTAGGGCTGTTAAGAAAAATGAAATTTCCGTTTATTGTAACAAACAGCGTAGTAACAAGTATTAAAAGGAAGAGGATTTTTCTCATATACTCATTATAGTGAATCTGGGGAAAATAGGGTAATAATTTTTTTCATGTCACAATTTGGGGACATTAAACGTATATTTAACAGGAAAATCAATTGCTAACAAATTCCAGCTTTAACGATTATTTGAATGTGTTTTATAAAAATTTCAGGAGGGGTTTATGAAAATTCGTATTTTATTCTTTATGATCATCTTATTGTTTTTCTCCATTTCAATGTTCAACCAGGAAAAGGAGATAAAAGAGGGTGTCACAGTTACAAACATAGAAATACCTGTCAGGGTTTTTCTTAAAGGTGAGATTGTTGACAACATGAAAAAGGGTGATTTCGAACTTTTTATCAATGGCAAAAAGCGTAGTATTGCCGGTTTTTCAACTACCAGGAAGAGACTGGAGGAGCAGGATATCGAGTTGAAGGAAACGGAAGATGAACATCCTCCACGCTATTTTATAATGGCATTGAGTGTGACAAATTATTCTCCTGAGATCAAAAAGGGGGTTAACTATGTACTTGACAAAGTTCTCAGGGACAATGATATTCTACTCGTTTTCATAAACAACACTTCAAAATTCTTCAAAAATGTCAAAGACAGAGAAAATATACGGTCTGAAGTGAGTAAATATATTGAGAGTGAGAGCATCAAAGCTCATGGAAATATGGTTCTTTATTTTAAAAAGATAGAGCAGGAGTCTTATTTTGCGAAATTTAAATTGATGCTGCGCCAGGATAGTGCAAGAGGGGGCGGCCCGGAAAAGCCGATCTATTTTATAAATGATTTCCTGAGGAATTATATAACTATCTGGAAAGATTATAAGCGGAGATACCTCATGCCGGATGTTGAAACTTATTATAAATTTTCCGAGCATCTCAAAAATTTAAAGATCGAAAAATGGGTTATAAGTTTTTTCCAGGTTGAGATGTTCCCTGAAATTGTATTCAGTGGTGAGATGTCAAGAATAATAAGAGCTCTCGTCTATAATTGGCAGGTAAGTGAAGATATTGAAGAGGTTACATTCTCAAGAATTATATCCAGACAATTATCGGAAGTTCAGAAGGCCATGAATATTGCTGATGGTTTTCCCACAGAACAGGTCTCAAAAATATTCACAAAGGTTGGCGCAACTTTTCATTCGATCTTTATACCTTCAACACTGAGTACTTTCAGTAAAGATATGAGGTACAGGCAAATATCTTCTGACCTTGAGAATAACCTGAGAAGCCTGACAAAAAAGACCGGAGGAGAGCTTGTCTCTTCCAAAGATCTTGAAAAAGCGATGGACAGGATAATGAAAAAACAGGATATTTTTTATGTGCTCACATATGCTCCTGTGGATGGGGAAAAACTGGAAAATGTAAAGATAAAGGTGAACAACAAAAAATACAAACTTTCTTATGACGACAATACCAGACTGCCCTTTTCAAATGCAGAATTATCTCCTGATAAGAAACTCAAAGCACCTGAAGTAGTGATCTCAGATCTTAAATTTAAAAAGAAAAAGCTCTCTTTTTCTATGTCGGGCTATGTTGTGAACAAAAAAAATGGGAATGGCATTATAAATGTCAGAATAAGGATAAATGATAATTCGGGAAAATCTCTTTTCGATAAGAATAAGTCTCTGAACACTACAAAACAGACAGCTAATCTTTCCTTGAATTTCGCATGGCTGAAACCCGGAAAATATGAAATTGTTGTTGATGTAAAGGATCTGAACACAAAAAAAACCGGTACGGATCTGATAAAAGTAAAAGTGAAATAAACGAATTTTTATCATTGATTTTTGTGAGGTTTAATCAGAATATTTCCTGATCATCTTTTTGACGGCCTGTTCACACACTTTGCAATATGGTTTCTTACCTATTGTGAACATGATACAGTCCTGAGTAGGGCGGTAGAGTCCTTCAGAAGAATATCCGGCACCTTCAAAAGCTCCCACTATTCCGGCCTTTCCTGTTTTCTTGAAAAATCCCCGGTTCTCTTCTTCTTTTCTTAGCATGAGCAATTCGATCGCCCTCTTTGCTTTCAGGATCTCTTTTTCGGAAGCTCCCGATCGGGTCAGCTCCTCTATCTTCAGATTTAGTTTCTTTCTCTTGCGACCGAAATCGGTATTCATCTTATCAAATTCATCTTTATTCCAGTTTGTAGGAAGTTTTGTGTTTTTTGATACCTGGTCGGACCATTTTATCTTTCCCGGCTCAAGGAGAGCTGTAATATTTGGTTCTACCGGTTCTATCCCCCTTGGATAAAATTCATTGTATGCTACCGATGATGAATAGTACTCGTCAGCAAGGCCACTGAAAGAGTGTCCGAACTCGTGAAGAATAAGATAATCAACCTGCTCATTGTCTATAGTAAATGTACAGAAACTATTATATATCCCGCCTCCTCCATATCTTGAAGAATTTACCATGATAAGAATAGCATCACATGGAGCTGCAGAAGTAATATCTCTTAATTTTTTGTTTGCCTCTGTCAACAAGTATCTGGGTGAACCCAGAGAGTTGAATGTTGTGTCAACCGAAGTGTTCCTGAAACTTCTAATCCTAGGCTCATCAGTCCCGCTATCATCTGAAGGTTTGAATAATCCGTATATATTTATTTTGTTTCTTGATGATGAATAAGGCTCCAGACTGAAAAAAATATCCTTTACTTTATTTAAGTCTTTTTTAACTTTATTTTCCTCCGATCCGGTGTATCCTTCTGCAACAATTACAATATCCAGGCTTGCCGAAGGTTTCCCTTCTCCATGCACTTTGATCACCTTAATATCCTTTTCCGGTTTTCCTGTGATAATATCCACTGAATCCGGATCGATCACTCTTGTGAAAATGACAATATTGCTTCCATCCGGGTAAGTTCTCTCAATATTTAATAATGATTTCAAAACCGGATATGGGATCAATGCTGTTTCATGATAAGAGCGTTTTATCCCTTCCGAAGCATCGTCAGTTGTTATATATTCTCCGAAATAGGAGTCGAATCCTTTTGAGAATATCATTTTACTTCCATCTTCATTAAAAAGTTTTATCTTGTATTTGCCATATTTGAAAGGGTCCAGTAACACATTTCTGTTGCCTGCCCACTCACCCTCTCTGTATATCCTGTCGAGGGATATCAATTCTTTATTTCCATCCCATATGTGGTGATAGTCAATTCTCATTGTGTCATTGGTGAAATGATCTTCAAATTTAACTATTTCTGGTGAAGCCGATAAAATTGAAATAGTAACAAGCAAGATCCCCGGCAATATTAATGATCTCATATAATTCTCCTCCGGATATCAGTTTGTTCTGTGATACCCGGTCTTTTTAATAATAGTGAAAGCTCTGTACAATTGTTCAAGAAATACTAATTTAAACAGATCATGCGCAAATGTCATTTTTGAAAAAGATATAATTGCGTCAGATCTTGTCATAACATCTCCCGATAATCCGGGAGCATCTCCGATCACGAAAAGGAGATTCTTGTTGTTGTAATTCAGCTTGTCGGAAATAAATTGTGCAAATTGCTCAGAGCTGAACTCTTTTCCTCTTCTGTCCAGGGAGATCAACAGATCGTTTTTCCCTGATCTCTCCAGTATTTTCTCTCCATTGATCTTCATTGAACGTTTTTCGTCTCCTGCTTTGTATGGCTTTATTATCGTTGATCTGAAAGGTGTGAAATAGTTAATCTTTTTTTCATACTCTTTCTCCAGTTCTTTTAAGGCTTTGAATTTCTGGCTGCCGATGCAGATCAACTCAATCTTTGCCATATTTTTCTATCCTGTCATATAGAGATTTTCTTGAAATCCCGAGGATCTTAGCAACTTTGGATTTATTCCCATATCTCTTTATCAGGTGGTTAATATACTTAATTTCGAGCTCTCTTATTGTCAGATCATCGTGTAGCAATGAAGCTCCTGAGGAAAAAGAAATTTCTGCGAGCTTTTCAGTATCTGAATCTTCTATCAGGTCTTTAACAATAGCAATGTTGTTTATAAAGTTTTCAACTTCTCGTATATTACCATCCCATCTATGATCTAAAAGTTTTCTTTCGCCTGTTTTTGTCAACTTAAAATCCAATCCTTTTTTTGAGGCAAAGAATCTGGCAAGAGGGAGAATATCATTTTTCCTGTCTCTCAAAGGTGGAATATATATTGAAAATGCTGAAATCCTGTAATAAAGGTCGCGGCGGAATTTCCCGGAACGGACTTTTGTCTCTATCCCCTCATCTGCAGAGAAAAGGAAACGGGAGTTGATTTCAGATTCATCGGGTGATCCGAGTGGGAAATATTTTTTTCTTTCAATTATTCGGAGGAGCCTTGACTGCATATTTATGGTCAACAAATCGATTTGATTCAGGAAGATAATTCCGTCAGCTGCTGATTCCCATCTCCCTGCATATTCTTTGTCGGCACCGGTAAATGCACCTTTTCTGTATCCGAACCATTCGCTTTCAAGCAGATTTTCCGGGACGTCTCCACAATTGAGGTTAAGCATCTTTTCTTTTCCGCTTTGTTGATGAATATATTCAG